>DATLXP010000295.1:0-2805 GCA_035575695.1 Vicinamibacterales bacterium | reverse complement strand
GATTGCGATCTCCGGTCTGGCGAGCAGCGCCGATCATCGACGCACCGATGCCGCGGGATTCGAGGGGCACATCGACAAGCCGTTCGACGACACGGCCCTGCTCACCACCGTAAGCGCCGTCATGGCCCGTCGGCGAGCGGTTCTCGGGTAAATTTCGAGCGTCAGTCGGGCTTTACCGTGCGGTCCGACTCTTGAGAAACGCGATGACGTCTCGACGTTCTCCCTGGGCCTCCACGTAAAACGGATGCGGCGCGTTCGGCCCGCGCTTGGGATCAAACAGCGTCTCGAGATCGGGGACGGTGTTGTCGTGCAGGAACACCGGTTTGCGCGCGAGGTCGAGCAGTAGCGGGAGCGCGATGCCGCGCTCCAGCTTGCGGAAGCTGGCGTTGATCACGACCATTTTGTCGTCGAACAGGCTATTGGCCGTGTTTAGCACCGGGCTGAGCGGTGGCTCTCGCTGCGCGAGCACAACCGGGTTGTCTCCCGGGAAAATCGTCTTCATGGGGACGATCATCGACGGCACGGGCTTGTTCTGATCGACGTTGTGGCACGCCGTGCAGGTCGCCTGGAAGCGCGCGCGGCCGCGATCGGCGGCGGCCATGTCCACTCGCGCACCCGCCGGGGCGGCGAGGCTGTTCAGGTATGCGTTCATATCGAGCAGTTTCTTGTCGTCCACGCGTATGCCGAGCGGCCCGCGTTCGTCACCCGGCGTCGTCGTCGACGTCCGGACGAACGGGTACCCGGTGACGTTGGTCGCGGCGAGGACCTTCACGTAGTCTGCGACGATCTCGTCGCCGGCGGCCCCCCCGACCTTGTGCAGGAACGCACGGCCCCCTGGCGTCGTGATGCCGGTCAGGTCCAGCACCCCTGTGTAGACGAGATTGGAGAAGTTATCCAGCTTGCTGATGGCACCTTCGCTGCCCCACGGCGCTGCCAGATCCGCCCGGAACATCGGCGTGATGTGCATCGGCGCGCCGTTGCCATCGAATCCGTCGTCAAACATCCCGACCGGATAGAACTCGGGGTTCTTGAAGTAGGCGTCGAACTCGGCTTCCGTGGAGCTCTCGGTGAGCCCCTTCGGCGCGCGGCCGATGGTGGCGCCCTTGTTGGCCGTCAGCGCCAGCTGGGCGATCGGATAGAGCGCGCGCGTGTTCGCCGCAATCGCGAACGTGGCGCCGACGTTGAGGAAGTGAGGGGTCGGGCCATCGACCTGCCTGCCGATCGAGCCGCCTTTCGGCATCGAGTAGACCGAGCCGTCGGTGATCGCGTGACAGAACGCGCAGGAGACGCCCATCTTGTCCCCCGCCGTAATGTCGATCTTCCCGTCTTTGTTCGTATCCATGGCGACCACACCAATCACCGCGTTGGCGTTCACAAGGGCCGCCGTGGTTTTGGGATCGTTCAGCAGCGGCGCAGCGCCCCTGGAGAGGTCGGTCTTGAGCTCGGCCGCCACCGCCTTCTTCGTCGCATCGTCCAGCGCGTCCACGTTGACGTGATAGCCCGCCTTCAACGCATCGAGCGGCGTGAACTTCGCCGCGACCATGCCCTGTGGCAGCCGGACGGCGTCGGTCCAGAACGCCTCGTTGCCGAAGGTCTCACTTCGGAAGACGTCCCGGCCGGCACGCGCGTCGCCGGTCTCGTGCTTATTGGGATTCTCGGCCGGGGCTGCCGGACCCATCGACTGACGCGATTGATCGGGCGGGCTCATGGTTCCAGAACTTGCGCAACTCAAGGTCACCACGAACGTGAGCGCAGCCCCGGCTAGAAGGAACAACGGCTTTCCAACGGCGTGCGAGAGTCGAACGATCATTGCGGCACCATTCCTTCGCGGGTTTACGAGCAGTTGGCCGACACCATCTTGACGGACTTGACGTTGAGCTTCATGGGCTTCATGTCCTTGTCCATCTTGTCCATGCTGCTCATCTTGTGCATCATGTCCATGTCCGACTTCGACATGGTCCCCGTGACCTCCACCTTATGCCCCATGTGCGCTTTCAGGTTTCGGCCGCCGACCAGCTCGTACGACATCATGTGCATTTTGTCCTTGGACATCTTGTCCTTGTCCATCATGCCGTCCTTCATCATCATGGCGTTGGACAGCATGAAGTGGCGTGAGTCCTTCCCCGCCGTGATACAGCCGGACACGGTCATGCCGTCTTTCATCATGCCTTTGTCCATCATGCCTTTGTCCATCGACCCTGATTGTGCGGCCCCGGCGCCGACACCGAGCACAATCGCCATCCCCATCGTCGTCAGCAGACTTTTCATTTCGTTCTCCCTGAATCGCATTAAACGCAATAAGAGGATCACCGTACCACCCCGACATCACGGAAGTGTCACGGGCCGGTCATCGTGCGCCGGCGCGTGTGGTGCTCAGGCTTCGAAGAAACGCCACGATATCGTCACGATGACCCTGCCTGGAGAGATAGAAAGGATGCGGAGCCGTCGGACCGCGGCTCGGGTTGAGTAGCGCCTCCAGGCTCGGTACGGAGTTGTCGTGAAGGAACACAGGCTTCCGCGCCAGATCGAGCAGCAGCGGCAGCGCAGTGCCTCGCTCCAGGCCACGCAGGCTCGCGTTCACGACCGCCATCTTGTCGTCGAAGATGTTGCCCGGGGTGTCCAGAATCGGATTGAGCGGCGGCATGCGTTGTGGCAGCAGCACGACCGGGTTATCGCCCGGAAAGATGAACCGCATCGCCACGATGGCGGGCGGGACAAAGGTGCTCTGGTCGAGGTTGTGACAGAAAGTGCAATTGATGCGGAACCGCTCGCGTCCTCGTGCGACCGCTCCGCCGTCCTCATTGC
>DATLXP010000294.1:0-13709 GCA_035575695.1 Vicinamibacterales bacterium | reverse complement strand
GATAGACCCGGACCTGCATGCGCTCGCGCCGTTTCGCTGCGGAATCCATGCGTCAATTATCGCAGCAATGTGGATAGGAAGCATGAGCGAAGCGAAGCCGTGCGTTACGATCGTCAGTGTGCACACCTGGTCGGTGGGTGAGGATCTCACCCATCGCTTCAATCTAGAACTCGGCACCGGACGCGTCACCGCCATCGACGGGCGCGTGCTCGTCGTCCAGTTTGCGGACGCGACGCTCCGCTTCGCGGTCACGAGCGACGCGCTGATCCCCGAGGCCGAGACGTCCCGGCGGCGCGAGCTGTCGCTGATCGAGCGCCTGGCAGCAGGGGAGATCGACGACACCGATGACTTCCTGACGCGTCTCGACATCCTGCACCTGCTGGCGACACGCGAGGCCGACGGTCTCGGCTCGTTCCTTGGCGGGCGCGTGCGCCTGTTCCCGCCCAGCTGCATGTGGCCGAGCGCGCGACGCTGCGGATGCCGGTGCGGTGGCTGCTCGCCGACGAAGTGGGACTCGGCAAGACGATCGAGGCGGCGCTGATCATGAACCGCCTGCTGCACACGCAGAAGATCGAACGGTGCCTGGTGGTCGCGCCCGAGGCGCTGACGGTGCAGTGGCTGGGCGAGCTGTGGCGCAAGTACCACCAGGTGTTCACGCTGCTCGACACGCCACGGCTGGCTGACGTCGAGCGCGACTTCGGCCCCGGCTTCAATCCGTTCGACGTCCATCGCAGGGCCGTGATCTCCCTCGAATCGCTCGTCGAGCGGCCCGAGTTGACGACGCACGCGGTGAACGCCGGGATGGACCTGCTGGTGGTGGACGAGGCGCAGCGCCTGCGGCGTCCACCGGGACATCCGGGGGAGCCCGCGTATCGCGCGATCGCGCGGATCGCCGCGCTGGGACGGCACGTCCTGCTGCTCAGCGCAACACCGCTGGAAGACAACGCGCATGGCTTCTTCCGGCTCCTGCAACTGCTGCGGCCCGACGAGTTTCCGGAAGACATCCCGGGCTTCCACAAGGCGGACGCCATGACGGAGTTCGACGCGAGGCTCGCGTCCGGCGTGCCGCTGCCCCCCTGCACGAGCTCGACACGACGAGTGGATATCGGAGGGCTGCCGCCGCGCGTGCCGATGGCGGTCGATGTTGGACACCACGACTCTGCCGAAGCCTTCCGCCTGAGGCGAGGAGCCGCCCCGCGTCTCGACCCGCTGAGCAGGCGACGCGCCCTCGACCGCATGCGGCGCGCGCTGGCCTCAGGGGCCGCGTTGAAGGCGGTGCTGGGCCCGGACGAAACGGCGCTGCGGCAAGAGGCGGACGCGATCGACGCAGCCGATCCCAGGATCGACTGGCTGCTGACGCACGCGAAGCGGTGGCGACGGGCGAACGAGAAGACCCTTGTCTTCGTCGCGCATCGCGAAACGCTCGAGATGCTGCGCGACGCGCTCAGCACGCAGGCGCAGCTCGCCAGCGGCGTGTTTCACGAGGAGCTCTCCGCCGCGCGGCGTGACACCGAGGTCGCGCGGTTCCGGGAAGCGGACGGTCCGAGCATCCTGGTGTCGACCGAGGCCGGCGGCGAGGGACGCAACTTCGAGTTCTGCCACCGCCTGGTGCTCTATGACCTGCCGTGGAAGCCGTCCACGGTGGAGCAGCGCATCGGACGGCTCGATCGCATCGGGCGCCGGATTCCGGTGGAGATCATCTACTTCCGCCCGTCCTCAGGCATTGGCGCCGACGTGGTCCGGCTGTTCGAATCCCTTGAACTGTTCGCCGAGCCGATGGCCGGGCTCGAGCCGCAGCTCGCGCACGTCGAGCGCGCCATCGAGGAGATCGCGCTCGATGCAGACGCGTCGCTGTTCGAGGCGGAGATTGCGGCGTTGATCGCTGACGCGCAGGCTGCGCGCACGCGCATTCACGAAGCGGCGTATCGGCAGCTGCACCGCGATCCCTATCGCGCCGAGCTCGGCCCCGCGATTCTGGCCCGCGTCCCCCCGCACCTCGATCCACTCATCGAGCGGGTCATCGTCCGGGCCGCTTCGCGGCTCGAGTTCCGCGTCGAGCCGGTGCGCGGCAGCCGCGCGTACGCCATCGAGTTCGGCAGCGAGGCGCTCATCGACAGCCTGCCGGGCGTTCCGGCGGGGACGTCGATGGTGGGGACGTTCGATCGCGAGTACGCGGTCGAAGACGAAACGATCGACTTCTTCTCATCCGGACACGCCCTGGTCGAAGGTCTGCTGGCGCACTTCGAGGAGGATCCGAAGGGGCGCGTGGCACGGCTGGAGCTCCACATCCCCGGCGGACGTGCCTGGGGCCTCGTCGCCATCTACAAGGACGGTCCGCAGATCGACGTCGTGGCGTTCGACGCCGAAGGACGCACGCGGCCGGACTGGGCGGATGCGTTCCGCCGCGCCCCGGTTCGTGCGGTGAAGATGCAGCCGGCAGACGCCGGCGCGCACGACTGGGCCGACCTTGCGCGCCGAAGCCTCGGCGAAGGCGGGCGTCTCCCGCACGCAGTCGCCGCCGTCGTCGTCCGCAGCCGGTAAGGCTCCGATCCGCGAAATTACTTGCGATTACGTCACATTCAGGCCATTCTATATTCGCGAATCGCGAATATAGAATGGCCATGCAACCCAGCCTCAGACCTCAGGACGTTCTCGTTCTTGCCAAGCTGCTGAGTTATGGCGGGAAACGTCCACCAATGGCCCAGATCGGTGTCGACCTGTCCCTGAGCTCATCCGAAGTGCACGCCGCGCTTAAGCGACTTGTTGTGGCCCGCTTGGTCGCGGGAGCCGCCGAAGCGCACCGGCCTGTGCGCGGCCCCGTCGAGGAGTTCCTTCTCCACGGTCTCAAATACATGTTCCCATCGAAGAGGGGGGAGGTCACCCGCGGCGTGCTGACGTCGTACGCCGCCCCGCCTCTTCGCGAGCACATCGATCCTGGCTCGGATCTGCCGCCCGTCTGGCCTTACGCCGAAGGAAAAGCGCGCGGTGTCAGCCTGATACCACTGTACAAAACCGCGCCCGCAGCCGCCCTTCGCGATCCCGTGTTGTACGAACTCCTGGCCCTCATCGACGCCGTGCGGGATGGCCGAGCACGAGAGCGGAAACTCGGGGAGGCATACCTCATCGCACAGATCCGGAAGTCAGCGTGAACGACCCGAATCTCGGCATGCTCGAACGAGCGGTGACTCTGTTGGCGCCGCTCCTCGAGGAACTCGTCTTCGTCGGTGGATGCGCGACCGGTCTGCTGATCAGTGACCCGGCTTCTGGAGGCATCCGCCCGACAAAAGACGTCGATACCATCGTCGAGGTCAGCTCGTATGCGCAGTACGCGCAGTTGTCGGAGCGGCTCCGGTCTCTCAAGCTCCACGAGGACACGCGCGAAGACGCGCCGACCTGTCGCTGGCGCAAAGAAGACCTCACCATAGACATCATGCCGACCGACGAGCGAATCCTCGGTTTCAGCAACAGGTGGTACAAGCCGGCGATCCAATCGGCGGACTCATTCACCGTCGGTGAACACGTCATTCGCCTCATCAACCCCGTTTACTTCGTCGCGACAAAGCTCGAAGCATTCCATGGACGCGGGAAAGGCGACGTCACCGCGAGCCACGATCTCGAGGACGTCGTGACCGTCATTGACGGCCGATTGGAGATCATCGACGAGATCCATTTCGCACCTGAAGAAGTTCGAATGTATATAGCGGAGCAGTTCCGCGCGTTGCTGAACGACACGGATTTTGCGGACAGCTTGCCTGGATTTCTTTTCCCAGATGATGCCAGTCAGGCACGAGCCCCACTACTGCGAACACGTCTGCAGAGAGCGGCGAAGTCAGCCGGCTAGCCATCAACGTCAGAGAAGCGATTTTTTGAAGACGTTGAGGCGGTGATAATCCAGATACGCGCTTTGCTCTCTGGAGAACTCGCCGAGGGCCACACCTTCGTCGATCCCCCAGGCGTCCAGAAGCTTGTCCCTTACCTCAGGGACAATGACCAACGTTTGACCGCTGGAGAAGGCGATGTAGCCCTCATCAAACAGGTGATCGATGTGCGGCGAGAACAACAGGCCGTTCGCGCCGTCGAGGCGCTCGGCATCCGTGGCATCACGCCAGGCTTGATGTGTCCGGCCTTGAGGTGCCTCGGCTCGCTGACGCCCGTCACGCGGCAGTACTCCTCGCGCAGCAGAACGTTGGATCGGAACACTCCCTGCCCGCGCCTTGCCCTGACCAGCTGCTCGCGGAACGTCGGCCCCGTCTGCGTGCGGTCTCCGAACACGACCTCCGCGTCGGTCGGCTCCGAATCGTCCAGGAAGACCGAGGTAGTGGCGTACGCGTCCCAGTAGGCTTGACCGATCAAAGCGATCATCGCGTCCGCCATTGATTCGGGTACTTCCGCCAAATAGACGGATTGCAGCCCGTCGCCAGTCCCCCGCAGGGGTGAGTACCGGACTGGCAAAAACGGCCGCAGGATCGCGATGTGGTCCCTGGGACGAATCTGGTTGGTGAGGACGCAGTAGTCGACCGGGACGAACCAGCCCTCCTGGGACCAGTTGGCGCCGGCCGTGCCGAAATCTGGCTTTGGTCCGGTCTGCGCGCGGCCAGCCACAACGCCCACGGCTTTAATGCGGGTATCGCAGAACGAGAACACGACGTCGCCGGGCGACACCTCACGCATGTTCTCGTAGAACTGGTTCCGGGCACCGTTCGCGTTTTGCTTCGGAGACCACATGAAGCTGCCGCGAACTTCTTCCCGGTACGTCTGGTTCTGGTTGACCCACCAGTACCGCATCGGTCGCCACTATAACCGACCGAGGCCGCCCCGCTCACGGCCGCTGCCCCAACGCGCCGCGCCCTCGGCGCCCTCCGCGGTAAACCTGAGGGACAGCGTGCAAGCGCCCCGGCCGCTACGCCCCCTTGCGGGTCGCGATCCACTGGTCCACCCGTTGCTCCAGGATCTTGAGCGGCAACGCGCCGCCGCCGAGCACGGTGTCGTGGAAGCCTTTGATGTCGAACCGGTCCCCCAGCGCGCTCCTCGCCTTCTCGCGAAGCTGGAGGATCTTCTGCATGCCCACCTTGTACGACGTCGCCTGCCCCGGCCAGACGATGTAGCGCTTCACCTCTGAACGGATGGCCCCTTCGGCCGACGGGGAGTTCGCGATGAAATAGTCCACGGCGCGCTGCTCGGTCCAGCCCCGTGCATGAAGGCCGGTGTCGACGACCAGCCGGATCGCGCGCCAGAGCTCGCTCGAGAGCCTTCCAAACTCGGAGTACGGATCCTTGTAGGCCCCCATCTCCTTCGCGAGTCGCTCCGCGTAGAGCGCCCACCCCTCGACGTACGCCCCGAATCCTGTCTGGGTCCTGAAGGTCGGGAGGCCCTTCAGCTCCTGCGCGATCGAGATCTGCATGTGATGGCCGGGATTTCCCTCGTGGTACGCGATCACCTCGAGCTGGTGTTTCGGCATCGCCTTCATGTCCAGCAGGTGCGCGTAGTAGACGCCCGGCCGTGAACCGTCGGGCGTACCGGCGAAGTAGTGTTGCGCCGCGCCAGCCTGCTCGCGGAACGGCTCCACCCGCTTCACCTCGAGATCCGCTTTCGGAAGCATGCCGAAATACTCCGGCAGGCGAGTCTTGATGAAGCCGAGATGGTCGCGCGCCGCCTGGATGTAACCCTGCCGCCCTTCGTCGGTGTTGGGGAATGAGAACTGCGGGTCCTCACGCATGAACGTGAAGAACTCCCGCAGCGTGCCCTTGAACGCGACCGTGCTCTTGACCGATTCCATCTCGGCGTGGATGCGAGTGACCTCGCTCAGGCCAAGCTTGTGGATCTCCTCCGCGGTCATATCGGTCGTCGTCGAATAGGCGAGGCGCTCCTTGTAGAAATCCGCCCCCTTCGGCAGGGCGCCGGCGCCTCGTGCCTCCGCATCGGCGTTCTTCATGTCCTGTTCGAACCAGGCAATGAGCGCGTCGTAGGACGGCTTGAACTTCTCGAGCAGCGCCTGGCGCGCCGCGGTACGCAGCCGCTCCGCTTGCGACTGGTCGATCTTCCCGCCCTTCAGCAGCGCATCGATCTCTGACTGTGCGTCGGCCCAGATCGGGGCGTCACCCTCGCCGCCGAACGGTGCGCCGGTGACGAGCCCACGCGCCTGCGCGATGACACCTTCATACGCGAACCGCGGCGGGCGCACCCCGTCTCTAGCGGCCGCCTGGGCCCGCACGAGGAGCTGATCGACGCCGCGCGCGATCCCGCCGATGCGCGAGATGTAGGCAATCATGCCCCCCGGCTGCTCGACCTTGTGGATGGCGATGAGGAACTGCGGCAGCCCTGCCTGTGGCCCCTGCATCTGGGTGAAGACGTACACGTGCCGGCGCAACGCGTGGGTGCGCTCGGCGGCCTCGAGCTCGTAGTTCCAGATGTCGTACGACATCCTTCCCTCTGGCGTCAGGCGCTCGTAGTTGAACGCCTTCTTCATTTCGGCCGTCACCTTGCGCCGCCAGGCGAGTTGCGTGTCCTCGGCCGCCTCGGAGAACTCGTCGATCTTGTCGTAGTCCTCCTTCAGCCCGAGGATCGTCTTCTGCATGGGGCTGAAGGCGAGCTGCTCTTGCCAGCGGGCGGCGAACCATTGATTCAGCCGCGTCGTCTCGGTTTCGCTCCCCTGGGCAGCAGCCGTCTGATATGTGCTCGCAGGGCCGAGGCACACGAGGGCCGCGGAAAGAATGAGGAAGCTGCAGAACTTACGCACCTGAATATCCTACTGGCGAACGGTCGCGGGCAACTGCGGTGCGTTTCAGGGCTGTTTGTCATCAGGCGCCGACCGGCGCGGATTCGGCACCGCTCACGTCGGCACGCCGAGCTTCGGCAGCAGCCACGACTGCAGCACGGTATAGACGATCACGAAGGCCCCTATCGTCAGGACGGTTTCCATGCGTCCATTGTGCCCCAGGCGGGCCTGATCGTTTTCACAACAACGCCGCTACGAACCCGGTTATCGCGCCTACGGCAGCTCCGATGCCGGCGAATCCTGGCACCCCCCAGGGGTCCGTGTCCCCCCCGGTCGCTTCTGAAACGTACACACCGCCAGCGGCGCCAATGGCTCCTCCAATGGCGGCGAAGATGAGCGTCGTCCTGCGTTTCGAGCGCGGTGTCTTGGCGAATCCGGGAGCTCCAGCGACCTCAAAGCGGAAACGCGCCTGGCTGATCAATCCCGCCCGCCGGCGTACCGCGTCGCTGCGATCTGACGCCGGCAGGATCGCGGATCGTGCAGCCGTCGAGAGGGGTGCGTTCCAGGTGCCCTGCTCAGCAACCGCGCTGACCTTGTATAGAGCTGGGCCCCGGCCTCCGGCGGCAACGGATTGCGCCGAGGCGTCTGGGGCCACCAGCACCAGTCCACAGCTCCCGACTATCGTCAACAGAAGATATCCGACTTCCTTCCCGTAGGGCATGTTGCGCCTCCTCCTGAGGGGTAATGCGTCCGCCGTGAGGAAAACAGCTCACCGGGTCCCACCGCGCCGCAACGTCGCGGGCTCGTGCGTCAGAGGCCACATGGATGGTAAAATGAGTCCACAATGCCACGAGTTGCTAAAAGGCCAACGACAAGCACCATTGGCATCCGCCAGCTGAAAGCGGCGCTCAGTAGGCAGCTTCGCCGGGTGGAGGCAGGCGAGACACTGGAGGTCACGGACCGGGGCCGCGTGATCGCCACGATCAACCCCGTTGCGGCAAAGGACGAGCATCCATCGGTGAAACGGATCTGGGCGATGGTCGCCGCCGGGAAGGCACACTGGTCGGGAGGCAAGCCCACGGGCTCCATCCGGCCCGCTCGCCTCCGTGGGACGGCGACCGTGTCCGACGCGGTCATCGAGGACCGCCGGTGACGCTCTACATCGACACCAGCAGCATCGTGAAGCTGTATGTCGATGAGCCGGCCCGCGAAGACGTTCGCAGGCAACTGACGACGGCGACCGCCATCGTCACCTCCGAGGTGGCATACCCGGAAACACGAGCCGCGCTCGCGCGCCGGCGGCGCGATCGTTCGCTCAGTCGCACGGCGTTCGCAACGGCAAGACGAGATTTCGACGCGGAGTGGCAGCGGTTTGTAACAATTCCGGCAAGCTCCCCCCTTTGTCGCGAAGCGGGCGACCTCGCCGAGCGCTACCACCTGCGTGGGTTCGACAGCATCCACCTCGCGTCTTTCGCCGAGATGCTGCGCAGCCTCGAAGGTGCGGACGACGTCGAGTTCTCGAGCTTCGACGATCGGCTGAATCGCGCAGCCCGAAGGCTCGCGCGGAGTATCCGCTAGCTCTCGGCCTCACAGACGGACTCACGAGCAGGCCGCCGTGCCATGGTATATACTACTGGTATATACTAAAGGGGAGAGCCCCGTGAGTACCACCGCCAAACTGTTCAAGAACGGAAGAAGTCAGGCCGTGCGGCTCCCACGCGAGTTCAGGTTCGAAGGAGACCGCGTCAGGGTTCGCCGCGCAGGACGCGGTGTGCTCGTGGAGCCGATGTTCACGGACGTCCCGGTGTGGTTTGCCGAACTCGACCGCCTGGGCTCCGAGGCTGCCGAGCCCTTCATGCCCGAAGGCCGGCAGCAGCCGGCCACGCCACAGCGAGATGTGTTCGATGACGACGTACCTGCTTGATACGAACGCGTGCATCGCGCTGATCAATGGTAACGAGACCCACGTGCGTCGGCGATTTCAGCGCGCGGTGACCCGGGAGAGCGAGATCCTGTTGTCATCGATCGTGGCGTTCGAGCTCTGGTACGGCGTCGCAAAGAGCCAGCGCGCGGAGAGCAACACCCAGCGACTCGAGGCGTTCTTTGCCGGCCCCCTCGAATGGACGCTGTTCGACGACGACGACGCGCGCGCAGCCGGATCCGTTCGCGCTGAACTCGAGGCGATCGGAAAACCGATCGGGGCGTACGATGTGCTCCTTGCCGGACAGGCGCGACGGCGCGGCGCGACGCTCGTGACATCCAACACGAACGAGTTCGCGCGGGTTGCCGGACTGAAGTGGGAAGACTGGGCAGTGTCCCGCCGCTGAGCCCTCGTATAATCAGAGGTCCGGGTCCCGGCAGAATTTCCACCACAAGGAGCGTTTCGTGAACGACACCGAAGACTTCGCCGCCATGTTCGAGGCGTCGCTCAAAGCGAAGCGCGTCAAGCAGGGGGAGACGGTCGAAGGCACGATCGTCGCGATCGGTCCGGAAGTGGCCTTCATCGACGTCGGCGGCAAAGGGGAGGCCACGATCGAGGTCTCCGAACTGAAAGACGCCGAGGGGGACATCGAAGTCTCCGTCGGTGATCGCATCCAGGCTGTCGTCGTATCCACGACCGGGGGCCTGACGCTCTCGCGCAAGCTCGCGCGCGGCGCCGCAACCGCGCGGCAACTGGAGGACGCGTTCCGCAGCGGTCTCCCGGTCGAAGGACGCGTCGAGAAAGAAGTGAAGGGGGGCTACGAAGTGCGCATGGGCGGCCAGCGCGCCTTCTGCCCGTTCTCGCAGATCGACACGGTGCGCGGCACCGACCCCGCAACGCACGCAGGCAAGGTCTACACCTTCCGCATCACCGAGTTCGGAGAAAGCGGCAGGAACGTCGTCGTCTCGCGGCGCTCACTCCTCGAAGACGAACAGCGCGAGACGGCTGTCGAAGTGAAGAAGTCGATCGTCGTCGGGGCGGTGATGAGCGGGCGCGTCGCGGCCGTCCGCGAGTTCGGCGCCTTCATCGACCTCGGTGGCGGCGTGCAGGGGTTGCTGCACGTGTCCGAGATCGGATGGTCCCGCACGACGGATCCGTCGCAGGTCCTCACGCCCGGAGAAGCGATCACGGTGAAGGTGCTGCAGGTCGACGATGCGAAGCAGAAGATTTCGCTGGGCTTGAAGCAGCTGACCGCGGACCCGTGGTCGAGAGTCCAGGCGGTCTACGGCGTCGGTCAGGTGCTCACAGGCCGCGTCACGCGCGTCACGGAGTTCGGCGCCTTTGTCGAGCTCGAGCCCGGCGTGGAAGGATTGGCGCATCTCTCCACGTTCGCGCCTACCGGGCGTCGCGAGGGGTGGAAGGCTGCGGTCTCTCCGGGGATGACGGCGCCATTCGAGATCCTGACCATCGACCTCGAGAAGAAGCGGATCGGCGTCGCGCTCGTGCCGGAAGGCTCTGCCCGCGCCGGCGGAGCGGCCCGATCGGGCGATGAGATCGTGCCCGGCGCGCGCCTGAAGGGTAAGGTCGAGCGTCACGAGAATTTCGGCGTGTTCGTGTTCCTCGCGCCCGGGCGTACGGGCCTCATCCCGATGAGCGAGACCGGCATCCCACGGGAAGGGGATGTGGCGAAGGCATTCCCACTCGGCGCCGACGTCGAGGTCGTCGTCCTCGAGATCGACGACACGGGACGCCGGATCCGTCTGAGCGTCAAAGCCATAGCGGACGCACACGAGGCGGCCGAAGTGCGCGAATACAACGAACGCGATGGGGCAGCACCGGCGGAGGGCTTTGGATCGCTCGCCGACCAATTGCGAGGCGCGCTGAAGCCGCGGCAGAAATAGCCGGCGGGGGAGGGTATAGTTCCCCCATGGATACAAACACCCTCATCATCATCCTGCTGATCATCCTCCTGCTCGGCGGAGGCGGAGTGTTCTACCGCCGCCGGCGCTAGACCCGCCGACAGCTGATTCACCGTAGCTCTTGCAGCTCTGGAGCGTGCGCGGGCAGGCATCCATGCCCCGCCATGGCCGACGTGTGTAACGTATAATTCGCGCTTCATCCATGCCCCTCTCCGGCCGCACGATCTCGCACTATCGCATCGCCTCGTGCCTCGGAAGCGGCGGCATGCTGCTCGCGCGGATGGGTCTGCCTGACGTGGCGGCGACCCGGGCGCGGTGACCTTCGTCCCGTGACGGTTCGGTCTTGGAGCGCCGCCGCGCGCGATCTCCTCATGATGGCCGCTGCCGCTGCCGCCAGCCTCTTCCTCTATGCGCTGACGCTGCAGCCGGATTTCGGCGGTCCCGAAGACACGCCGAAGTTCCAGTTCGTCGGCTACGTGCTCGGCATCCCTCATCCGCCCGGATACCCGTTCTACGTCCTGCTGTCACACCTGTTCGTCTCGCTCCCCATCGGCACGATCGCATACCGCGCGAACCTGTTCTCCGCGGTGATGGCGGCTGTGGCGTGCGCGCTCGCATACTCGATCGCGCGACAGCTTGGCGCGCGCCGGTGGACGGCCCTGTGCGCGGCGTTGGGACTTGCGACCGGAGTCAGCTTCTGGAGGAGCGCCGTGTTCGCGGAGGTGTACAGCCTCGCAGCCGTCATGGCGGGGCTGACCGTGACGCTGCTCCTCGCCTGGGGCGCGCGCAACGGTACCTGGCGGCTGGTGAGCGCGTTCGGCGCCTTCGCGTTCGGGCTCGGTAATCACCTGACGATCGTTGGCGTGGTGCCGGCGTTCGCCGCGTACGTGTTGTCGCGCGGTCGCCGGATCTGGTCGCTTCGAATGGTCGCGGCGTGCACGCTCCTCCTGGCGCTTGGCCTCGCCCAATACGGGCTGATCCTGATCCGCACTCGACAGGGAGCGCCGTATATCGAAGTCGGCGCGTATTCCGTACGCGATCTGATCGGGGTGGTCACGGCGGAGCGCTTCGCCGCGCAGCGGTTTGCGTTCGGTCCGGCGGAGTTGCTCACCGATCACCTGCCTGCGCTCGCGTTATTGATAGCGAGGGAACTGGGACCTGTGGGAACGGTGCTGGTCCTGGTTGGCGTCATCAGCGGGCTCAGGCGCGCGAACGAACTGCTCGTCGTGGGAGCCACGGCCGGCATGCTCATGGTGGTGCTCAACCTCTCGGGGGATCTCAAGGGGTTCATCACGCCGCTGATGGTCCTCCTGTGGCCCCTGGCTGCCGTAGGCGTCGAGACTGTCGCGCGCTACGTCAGGTCGATCCATCGCGTCGGCTCCGCGATTGCCGCACTGGTGCTCGCCGGGGCGGCGCTCCTCCCGGTCACAAACCTCGTCGCGAACTACAGGGAGGCCGATCAAAGCGGACACACCGCCGATGCGCGGTTCCTGCGCGCGGTGTTCAGCCAGCTGCCGGATGGCTCACGTTTTGTCACCGAGGACTACTGGTCCGACATGGCATGGCGGTACTACCGCTCCACCGGTGAAGCGGGTCCCGATCGCGGGACGTCGCGCCTCGACTTTGAGGCCGCCGCAGTCCGTCAGGCGGCAGCCGACCGGCACCGAGTCTTCTCGTTCGCTTTCGCGTCGACCTTTCTGGCGACCGAGGGGCTGCACTTCACACGAGCCGCGGTGGAGGGTCCTCCTGTCGCGCAGTGGCTCGCCTCGTTGCCCCGGGGCAGCGTCCTGGTCGCCGCCATGGCCTACGCGCCGTCCCCGGCTGACCTGGCCGTGGTCGGACATGCGAACGCGCGCGCCCCCGGACGGCTGCGATCGTTCGAGACGTTCGCGTTGATCGTGGGGGAGGAGGCCGCCGCATGGCGCAAGGCGGACGATGAAGTTTTGCTCCGTGTAGACGCCGAATCACTGCCGGGGCCGCACGCCCGACCTGAAGGTCGGGCCTACGCCCTTCCCACGTTCGCAGGCGCCATCGTCGCGTCGGCCGGCGCAGGAGGAGCGCGCGTGATTCTCGACGGACGCACCGTAGCGCGAGTCGAGAACGGTGCGGCATTCGCCGTGTTCGCACCCGATGGCACGCTGGTCCGCACGCTGGAGTTGCCGCCGGGCGAGTCGCCAGACGTGCCGTTCACGCAGGCGCTCTACGAACTCGCCGGTGAATCCCGCTGTGCCGCGTTGTCAGCCGACCGGTGGACGGACATTGGTCCGGTCCTCGCCAGTGGAGGCTGGGTGGCGACGATGTCGGCGGTCGGATCGATCGTCATCGAGACGGTTGTTCCTGGCGCGCACGACCTGCGCGCGAGGTCGACCGTGCTGCTGGGTCAGGCCCGCACGGACGTCGTCGTCGCACCAGGTCCCGAAGGAGGGCTCATCACGACCCAATTGATCCGAGAGGGGGAGAGCCGACCGGTATTTCGCCTGGCGCTCGACCGTCCGCAGGTCAGCGCACGGGCGCGCGTTCGGCCCGGCGGCGCGGCGCCGTCCGCAACGGTGTGCGCGTTCAATGCCATGCGCACGCTGTTCGAGCCAGATGGGACCGCGGCCGTCATCACGCCCGACTTCGAGTCGGAGCCGTTCTTCGGTGCGGGGTGGAGCGGCGCGCAGCGTTCTCCGACCGGACCAGAGCGCCGCGGTGCGGACGGCGCAACGCTTTTCATCCCTCTCGAGCGAGGTCGCCGCTATCGGCTGCTGCTGGATGTGGCCGAACCCGTTGATCTGGACGTGACCCTCAACGGTGTGCGTGTGGGCGCGTGTGATGCGGT
The DNA here is from genome assembly GCA_035575695.1 of Vicinamibacterales bacterium. Classification (GTDB taxonomy): domain Bacteria; phylum Acidobacteriota; class Vicinamibacteria; order Vicinamibacterales; family 2-12-FULL-66-21; genus JACDCA01. The sequence goes on along the minus strand of DATLXP010000294.1, from coordinate 333 downwards.
CGCCGGGCCTTCCTGCGAGCTCCTGCTGCCGGCCGAGACGACTCAGAGCGGGATCAACAGCGTGACGTTGAACGTGAGGAGAGAGCCGGCCGGGGGCAGCCGCGTGTTCAGGTTTCGCCGCGCACGCATTACGTCAGAGAGCACAGACCGCCGCTGACGCATCCCATGGCGATGGGGACTGCAGGCGTGAGTTCTAGAGGTATTTGGAGGTCTTCAGCCACTTCGCGTCCGGGGAGTACGCGAACAGCAAGCTGCCGTTTTTCACGGCGTCGATCAGCGGGCGGCTGATCTCCGGGCGTAGCGCGGGGCACCCGAGGGAGCGGCCGAGAAAAC
>DATLXP010000293.1:0-24451 GCA_035575695.1 Vicinamibacterales bacterium | reverse complement strand
CCGAGTTGGCATAATCAAGTCCTTGTCGTCGCAGAGTGTTGCGCCACAGTGTTTACCGAACAAATACCGCTGTTCCCCGTCACCTTTGAAAAAACGCCGTTTTCAAACTTTTGATTTCGCGCACACGCGCGCGAAGGTGCGCCGCGGTTCGCGGGATCGTCGAAGGCCAGTGATTGACCGACCGGCCATTGCGCCTTGGCTCAAGAGAGAGGACCAGCCCTGACACGCGATGACACGCGATGTTTACCTTTGTGGGCTCTTCTTTTACGCGCGCACACACATGCCTGCGTATGTTGGGACAATAGAGAGGAACGCGTGTCAACGCGTGTCAGCCTTCAATCTGAGCCCTTGCCAATAGCGAACCTGTGTGCCCATGACACGCGGCTGTGTGCTCTGCAGCCAGGGAACCGCGGCGCGGAGATTGCGCCCGAGGGTCTGAATCGTCCCCGGCTTGTCGCGGCCGTTCTCCTGGCACCATGACTTCCACGCCTCGAATACCTGCATCTGCATCACCTCGAAGCCCCGGCCCACATCGCAGCGATCCCGCACGAAGGCGCCGATGGGTGAACCGAGGTCCTCGAATTCCTGAATCAACGCCGCCGACGACTGCGGCTGCACGAACCGCCCACGCGCGTAGAGCCGGTCGTAGCCGTCGAGCGCCCAGTTCAAAATGCCGGGCAGCTCAGGGATGAAGCGATCGAGCAGGCCGTGATCCTCCCGTCCATAGAACGACGTATGGAGCGCCAGGAGCACAAAGCGCGACGACAGCGCGCCTGAGGCGTCCTCAATCCGCGGGAGCTCATTCGTCAAGAGGAGGAACCTCGCCGTGAGTTTGCCGTTCCAATCCGGTAAAAACTTTCGCGGAATGCTGAGCGTGTCCTCGCCGGACACGGAGAGCAGCCGCTCAGTGATGACCGCCGTATCCGTGCGCCCGCCGATACGCGCGTCGGCAATAATCGCGGCCGTCTTGTTGATCAGCACGCTGAGACCAAACTGCTCACTCATATTCGCGAGTGTCGGGCCGCAGACGTTCCGATCGCCCAAGAGCTTCCGGGTCACGCGGGCGATCGTGCCCTTCCCGCTGCGCCTCGGCCCGACCAACATCGCGATCTTCTGGAAGTGCGTGCGGGGCGTGAGGAGATACCCAATCAATTCCTGCAGGGTGTCGCGAGATTCGTCGTCGTCGCCCCACAGCTCCGACAAGAACTGCAGCCAATGGGTCGGGGCGGCAGCATCGGGCTCGTAGGAAAACTCCAGACCGTTCAGCGCAAAGAATGCGGGCGTGGCCGGCAGCAGCGTGCGAGTCGGGATGTGGAGGAGCCCGTTGTGCAGCGGCAATACATCGAACGGGTCTACCCCTGGATCGTCCTGCAGCCAACACGGCGCCGCGGATGCTGCCGGGAGGTTGCAGACCGCACGCAACGCGTCCAGGACGTTCTCAACCTTGGTCTTCGTGGGCCGAAACGGGAGGAGTGTCGGCGGCTCGCCGCTGGTGAGTGCGATCCGTTGTTTCGCAGGTTCAAGGAAGCGGTAGACATCGGCCCGCACCGCCCCTTCATCGCGGCCCGAATACATGCTGCCGTTGTGCGCGTAGAACACGCCCGACTGATGACGAAGGCCGAGCACGCCCGCCGTGGTGTGCGCGTCCGCCACAAACGCGCGTGCCGTCGGTAAGGGATCACTCGAATCGAGCACGCGCGCCTCTGTAGGCGCCGTGTCGAGCAGCGTCCAGAATGCGGCGTCACCATGCGTGCCGATGTAGTCGTCCGGGCCGTTGACGCCCCGTTCGCTCGGAAGATCCACGGCGCGCACCTGAGCGCCGCGGGCCCTGAGTTCCGTCGTCAAGGCGCGCCGGGCCGCGGCCACGCTGCTATTGGTTGTAGCATCGCCGTCGAACGCGATGACAGCCGGCCGCTCATGCCATGCCACGAGCTCGACGTCTGATAACACGCCCTTCACGTCCACGCGCGTGCCGGAGGCGTCCTCGGTTTTCCCGATGCGCCCCCGCCAGCCCCAACAGCCGCCCGTCGCGACGACGAGCACGGCACGGCCGGCACGAGCCGCCGCCGCACGCACCGCGAGTGCCGCCTTTTCGCTTTCGACCACGACGACGAGCGCGGAGGCGTCGTGTAACACCACGTCCGCGCCTGGCGCGAAGTAGAGGTGCCGGTTGTCGCCGAATCCCGCAAAGTACTTTCCGTCCGGCGAGCCGTCCGCCTTGAGCGGCGGATGATCGCGCCGCACGCGCGACGTGACGCGATAGCCCGTCCGTGGGTCGAGATACGGATACTCAAGGCCGGCGAAGTCGCCCGGTTGCCCGTTGAGCGCCAACAACTCGCGCGCTTCGGGATCGGTGACGCGCCGCACCTGCGCCCGCGTGAGGAGGTCTGCGGGAATGCCGAGCGCCGCGTGTCGCTCGAGGTCCGTGTGCGTCAAGGTGCTCGTCGTCATCGCGGCCCCCATTGCGTCGTGGCGGTGACCCCCGCGCCGAGCGCCTGCCGGGCCCGCGCCTCAAACACGGTGGCTGCGCAGTACCATCCGATGTCCTTGTCGTTCGGCTTGAAGGCGGATCTCCGAGGACGACATCCCGAAACGCCTGCACGAGCGCGGCGCTTCGCTGATCGCTGCGCGAACCTGAGTGCCAGCGTCGAACTCAATGCGTCCCTCCAGGCTGCGGGGCACGTCGCCATCTCAGAACCCGATGTCCAGGTTAGAACTAGTTCTAACCTGCCAGAGTACGGGACCGCATCGAGGCGGCCATCACCGACTGCATCGTTGATGTCGGCGTCACGGTTACCCCTGTCCACCGCTTCGGCATCGTGTTGGAGAATCGCCACGCGCCGACAGGCCCAATTGATGGGCAATCCCTTCGGATCGTGGTCGCCGACGTACAGGATCACCAGGGATTCCCGATGCGTGCGTGTCCATTCAGCGGTGCGGTGTATTTCAGTGAGGGAGCTGTTCCCGTGATGCACCTGAAACTCGACAAGGTAGCGATCGAGGACGGGCTGGAGCGTGCCGCCGAGTGACTTCTCGGACCAGATGACGACACGTACGCCCTGCGCCGGCCAAGGATCGTAGTCGGGACACACGCGGTTGGTGTCGCGCATCCCGCGATCGGGCAGGTTACAACTGGTTGTAACCTGCTTCCTAAGTCGCTGGACATACTGTTGAGAGCAACCGATCTGATCGCCCGCGTCATGCACCACGAACGGGGTGCGTGATGGCCGAGTATCGTCAGAGATCCAACTCCAAGGAATCAGTCCGCGTTTACGGGCCGTGCCCAGCAGCTTCCCGAGCCGCTTGACTTCGCTATCCGCCTGATTCCCGTAGAGCGCATACGCGACACGACGGACGCCGCTGGGATGTTCGCGCTCCAGAATGTCGTAGGCGTTCTGAATGATCTGCCGGCTGTGGGCCGAGAGTCCGCGCCCCATTAGCGGGGGCCTCGACACGGCGTCGCGCTCATGCGGCCCACCGCTTTGAGTCACGAGAAATGGGAGCTAGTGAGCGCCTGGATTCGCGCTCGCGTGACCGGCTCCGGGCACGTTCGGCGGTGACGTGATGCAGCGCGTGGAGCGTCGCCTTGAAGTACATCGCGTAGACCGCCACGTCGGCTTCGAGGTCCCGGACGCGATCCTGCAGCTCGAGGATTTCGAGGGCGACGTGCTCGTCGGCCATCTGCTGCCACGTCATCGTTCCGCCGCTCACGAAGCATCCTTCTGCGGCGGCGATCAGGTCGATGCTGTGGCGGGACTTTCCGCGTCCTCGGGTGCGCACGATCGGCGTTTGTGGAGTCATGTTCACGCGCGCCGCCTCGCCGCGAGCAGCACCGGCGCCGCCTGGTCTTCCACCCACTGATCCAGCCATTCCCGGCGCGTCAGGACTTCCCCGCGTCCCCCGATACGCGCCGCTCGAATGCGACCCGCCTTAATCTCGGCGCAGACGAATCGCTTGCCGCGCCCGACGTAGGCGCCCGCGCTTGCTGCGCTCATCCAGGGTGTCTGTTGGTCCATTCGTCTGATCCTAAAAAAAGAGCGCCGCTTTCACATCAGTGGTGGATCGTCCAACCACTGAGAAAGCAGGCGCTCTGTTCCTGCGCGCTCGATGTAATCGGATCGCAGACCCCCGAGCAGGGACTTTTCGGCTGGCCAGCCTAGCGATCCGAAATTGCGTCACACTGCCGGGTCGTCTACTCCGATGCCCTCATTGATCGCCGTATCTAGTTCCGCGATGAGCCCACCCAACGCGATGATGGTGACCGAGGGTGTCCAAAAGAACGTCGTGTCAACCGCCGGCGAGGATTGGAATTGCGCGATGGCTTCGATGCCGCCGTCCTCGTGTTGGTGGATGAAAACCAAAACGACGAACGCCACTGCCTGGCGCTGTGTGGGGTCGGCCACCTTCGGCCAATCTTGGTGTTTGGTGACCCACGACATCGTCCTGGTGAGTAGCATGCCGCTGTAGCCCAGCCTCATTAGCTCTCCACCCAGCTTCAGCGCCCGGAGATTGTCCTTATCGAAGCCCATCGCGTCACCGGTGCCATGCGATTCCTTCGCGGGTTTGACCGCTCCGAACCGGGCCATGTGCTGGATCTGGGTGCGCGTGAGCTTGGTGAGTTTGATGGCATCCGCGAGGTTGTATAAACCCCGTTCGAGGTTGGCACGTGAGCGAGGGCGGGCAGTTCTTTCGGGGCCGGTCGTCATTATGCGTAGAGTGTATCTTTACGCATTAGAACGTGTCAAGCGGTTGATATAGCCTTATGCGTCACATTTGCGTCACTGGACAAAGAAAACGGGCCGACCCTCTTGCGAGAATCGGCCCGTCTTTATTGGTCGGGGCGACTGGATTCGAACCAGCGACCCCTTGACCCCCAGTCAGTGCACGACATCTGTAGGACCCTGCTTGATTGCGTTTTGTTGAGCAATTTCGTTCGCGGCCGTGTCGGTTGAGGTTGGTTCAGACCCCTTCGTACCGCATTTTGCGTCACTGTGTGTCACAAGCGCGATGCGGCCGATGCGTTCCTCAAACATCCGCATATCGAGTTCGTCGGCACCGTGGGACGCGCCGAGGTAGGTGCTCGTCTGCGCGATGTTCGCGTGTCCGAGCCACCGCTGGATCGTCGCGAGAGGAATGCCCGCGTCCATCCACCGTGAGCCCGCTTCCCGTCGCAAATCGTGGAAGTGCAGGTCCGTCAGGTTGGCGCGCTGACACGTCAGACGCCACGCCGTCTTCACGGAATGCCGCTGCCGGCCGATTTCATCCCCGAAGACGTAGCCATCCGCCGGGATGAACTCCCCCGCTGGATCGCTGCGCCGTGCGTCGAGCACCTTGCGCAGTTCAGTCGAGATCGGCACGCGGCGGTCCCGCTTGGCCTTCGTCTTCTGCGCCGGCAGGAAGATTTCCGCCCGCGGCGAGAATCGCACCTGGTGCCATTGCAGCGACAGGAGCTCCCCGACTCGGCACCCCGTCTCCACGGCCGCGAGAATCAGCCCCCGCAAGCTCCCAGCAGCGTCTAGGAGCCGTGCGTCCTCGCCGGCCTGTAGACGACGGGTCCGTGCTTCCTCGCGCGCCAGACGGACCGCAGGCACGTCTCCGATACGGAATGGCGAGCGTGGCAGGAACCCACGCAGCACAGCCCAGTTGAACGTCGCCCGGAGCAGTGCCAGATCCCGATTGCCGGCGACGAGCGGTCGTTGGAGACGAAAGGCTTTGAGGGTGTCCGGCGTGACGATGTGCGCGCGCACGTTGCCGAACGCCCGCAGCCCGTCCGGCGTCGGGACATTCGTCGCGTTGATGCGGCCGACCTGCCAGCGGTTGTTGCGCGGCTTCTCAGCCGTGAACGCCGCCAGTAGGTCGGCCACTGTGGGCTCGTCAGTCGGGACCAGCCCCCGCGGATCGCGTCCTTCGAGCTTGGCCGTGATCGCCCGCCGGGCTTCGTCCTTTGCGCTTGCGAAGTCCGAACAGTGACGGTCGATCAGCTTGTCCAGGTTGTCGCGGTAGCGCACCGGCTTGCAGCGATGATCCTTCCCGCGCTGGTAATCGAGGTACCACGGGTGCTCGCACGTCTTCCATTTCGCGCAGTCGCAGCGCTTTCGCACGTTCTCCGTTTTACTCGGTGCTGGCATCCTCTACTCCCCCCTCAATTTCGTTGCCCCATGTGAGATCCTCGACGCGCTTGTTAATGGTGCGACGTGGCACGGATAGCCCGGCCCGCTGGCACTCATCAATACGGGACGGAAGTGGAGAACTGAGTCACGCGGTTCCAAATAGGAACCGCGTGATGTGCGCGACGAGGGTGGGAATAACCGGCAGTTGTATTCCGCCCGCTTCTTGGACCCACGCAATTACGCTGTGGATGATGCGATCCAATTTCTCCGTGTGGCGCGGCCGCGGTCATCGGCTCGCCTCTGCCGTGGGTATGGCCGCCTTCTGGAGTAGGTTGCGGATCGCTTCCAGAGCATCGGCCATGATCGACAGTTCATACCCGCCCGTGCCGTCGATGGCACCGTCATCAGCGCGGCAGTCATGGTCACGCAGCATACCGAGCACGACGTTGATGCGCTGCGCGGCTTCCTCGCACGCATCAACGGGATTTTGTGTGTAGCTGGGCGCGCCGGCAGTGAGCGTCGATGGTGTCATTTAGATAGCCTCCATGCTGAAGGCCGTGCGGTCTGCAATACTGGAAGGCAGGCCGTTCGGCTGTTCATGCAGCTGACGGTTTAGGGGCGTCTGGTTCGTGCTTCCAACACGGCCGGCGCCCCGCCTACTGTGGGGCAGGACGGAACCGGCTGTCAAATCGTGCCGTTCTTGCCGGCCTGTAAACTCGTAACAGGTCTGTTACGGGTTTCGCTAGGCCGCCCGATGCTCGGCACGTCGGCCCTTACTTGAACAGCCCTACCAGCCGGTCGCCCGGCTCGGCGTTCGTACTGGCGGCCTGGCGCCCCTGGAACGCGGCTATCCGACACGACGGCCGGCAGTGACGCTGGTATGGACGCGTCGGCTCGAACGGCTCGCGACAATGCCTGCAGATCCTTGCGAGCACGCAGCACACGGCGGCAAGTGCTCAAAATGAGCAGAAGCCGGACACGGCCGACGCCGCGCCCGCCGACGGACCCACGGCGGTTGTCCTCAATCTGCATCCGTTCTTCTGAAGTCATACATATCGACCATGAGTTTCAGGCGTCATTCCTTCGACCTCGCATTCGTCTGTCAGCGCTCGGGGCGAAAGATTGAGGCGCGTCACAACTTGTCGCCAGATTGGCGAGAAGTTAAATATGCTGGTGATGCGTGGGATGAACTGAAACGCTCCGCCGCTGATTCTGTGGTGGAAAATTTACCACCACAAAGTCAGGCATCATCCGCCTCCCATTTCAGGATGCCCTTCGAGAGCACGTAGTCCCGATCGAACAGCATCATCGGATCAGGCTTCGACTCCGGCGCCTTCACCTCGGGCTCCGTGGCCGTCTTCGCCTTTGTGAAAAAACGCACGCCAGAAGCTTTGATTTCGCGCATTCATACGAGAAGGTCCGAACGTAGTGAGTTGAACGCCCCCGGTTGGCATGCGTGCGCCCATTTCGCTAGGGATAAAACAGGCGGTTCCACATCTGAACCACCTGTTTTTGTTCACTACTCGTGGTTCCCCACTGGAACCCCGAGTCTTAGTGAGCCCCCGCGTTTAGTTGCCCGATTCGGCTGACGAGGCCCTCGCTGGCAGCGCATGAAGACGCCGCCGGAAGGCTGGGGATACCGAATCGAGCCCCCGGTCTCATCCCCCAGAGATGTAGCCCTTTAGGTTCAGATCAGGCCCGACACAACTCCGAATGTGTTCGGACGCCGCACCGCCAGGGCTGCGCGCATCTCGGCGCGGATGGCGGTCATGTTCTTGGTAAAAAAGTCGCTGTGCGCGTTGGTCGCCTCGACACGCAAATTTCCCTTCAGGAACAGTTGCGCGCCCGCCTGGAACGCCCCGACCAGCGCCGTGTTGACGGCAATCACCGACGTCACCGCGACGGGCAACCCCCAGAGCGTCGGCTGCCGCGGCGAGGCGAAGGGACCGCCGCCACCGGGATAGTTCCCGCTCGCGTCCTTCGACAACTGAATCGTCTGCCAGTTCGTCGGATGCATGATGATGCCGTCCGGCTGGACATTGCTCGCCGACGCGATGGCCGCGATCTGTTTCGCGATCGCATCGGCGTTGGGGTCCGTGCCGCGTGCCACCGCCGTGGCGAGACCCGTCCGGTTGAGAATGCCGCGCATGTTCGGCGCCGTGCCCGAGCCGTTGAGCAACTGATCGTCCAGCGTGAGCTCGACGCCGCGGCGCAGTTCCGCATCCACAAACGACCGCCTCTGCGGCACGTCCCCGAGGATTTCATCGGAGCGCGGCAGCCAGTGCGCGAGCTTGACGACGAGATCGGTCACGGCGTCGAAGGCCAGCGTGGACTCAGGCTTCAGCGCCGCTTCCGCCACCGCCGCCGCCGCGTTCGTGAAGGTCGTCTGCTTCATGTAGGTGACTGCGTTGCTGTTGGTCATGCCCTTCGCCAGGAGGTCGGCCACGGTCAGCCGGCGCAGCGGCAGGGACACGATCCCCGGCTGGTAGTCGGCAATCACCAGATCGCCGCCAGACGCCGCGTCCTCCGTCAGCGTGGCGGCCTGGAGCTCACTCGACGGCGAGGTCCACGCCCCCGCCGGCAACTTCCCGCGGCGCTCCTGGAGCCACTGGAACATCTCGCTGTTCACGACCTGCGCCCCGAGCGAGTTGCCGCGGGCGCGTGATCCGAACCCCAGCTGCTCGTTGATCGCCCGGGTTGCCGATTCGTTCGACTGCGTGTGCGTGATTCGGGCATTCAGCGACTTGACCTGTGCCACCGCCGCCTCGATCTCGGCCTGCTCGTCCACGGAGACGTCCCGGCCTTTTGTTGAGTCCACCATGCGGCGAACCCGCGCAGCCAAGACGTCGCGTTTCTGTTCCAAAATTTCTACCGTCATTTCTACCTCTCACACCTGACCCTTCGTTGTTCATTCGCAACACGCCCAAAGGGCCGTGGTCGGGTTGCTGTGGACGCCCGGAACGCCGGTTAGTGCGTCCCGGTTTCGGGCTCAACAATCCGCACGCCCGCCATCAAGCGATCGACGGAGGCGCGCAACGTGCGCGCGTAGAACGCCCCCATCGTCGGCCGCAGCTGCAGATCCCGCGCGGCGACATTCGTCGCAATCGTCAGAAACGCCGCCGCCAGGAGCGACTGGTCGCACGTGGCGAGCTCCGTCACCCGCAGAACATCCGCCGCGAACTGCTCGGCTGAGCGGAGATCATGGGAGTCGGATGTCTCTTGAAATCGCTTGTTCATATCAAGTCCTTTGCATCGCAGCTGAAAGCGCCACGTGTTCACCGAAAAAATACCGCCGGGATCCGTCGCCCCACAGAGGGACGGCCCCCCACTGCTGCGCCAGTCGGCGCAGATAGGCTTCGTGCGCCCGCCAGTGCGCCGCAATCAGGGCGTCATCGCCGCTGAACAAGTCGAGCAGTTCCGCGGTGAACCCCGCGCCGCGCCCGCTTGGCGGATGAGCCCCCCAGCCGGTCAAAAGAATCGCGGCCACTTCGTCGGCCAGCGGACGGTCGTCCTGCGTCAGGCGTCGGATCGGCATTACTCCCGCCCCAATTTCAGCGCCGCCCACTGCGCCAGGAAGATGCGCTGCTCGCCGCGCAGCGCCGCCAACAGCGGGTGCGGCTTCCCTTCTACCGTCACGCCCTCCGCGTCGATGGCGGCCTCGATGGCCTCGATGCGCGTGAGGCATCGCAGCGCCGCCAGGAGCACCTGGCCCTCGACCGGATCGAACCGATACGCGCGCATCACATCGGCCAGCCAGACCCGCGCCCGCGGCCCCAAGGCTTCGACGTCATTCGTCGCGGGTGCCCAGTCCGCCGAGGTCGCCGCGAACGTCGGGCGTCCAGCGAAATCTCCGCAGAGTTCTGCGCCAATTATTGAGGGCACGTGCCGCAACACGGCCGCCGTGGCCTGCGGACCGTGGCGGTCAGCTCGATACGTGCCGACCAGCTCGTGCTCACGCGCGGACAGGCGGTTGTGTCCGCCCGAACGGCCTTTTACGCCTGCCATGTCGTCCTCCGTCGAGAAATCATTTGCTGACCGCACGCGAGCGAAGCTGCGGCGCGGTTCGCGTGATCGTCAGGACGTGGTGAGTGGAAGCCCCCGCCGGTCATTGCACAGCCTCGCAGTGCCGGACGAGCGCGATCAGTACGTCGCGGTGCTGGCGGATGGCCTGGTCGTCCTCAGTTGTCAGCCGGGATCGTGGCGAGATGACGAGATACCCGTCGGTGTCGACCGTGATGCGGAAGCCTCGATCCTCCAGGCTCCACAGCAACTGGAGCGACGGCAGGGGCACGCACAAGCCGCCGGTGAGCGTGACTAACTCAGTAGCGCTGGCCGTCGTCATCTGATACCTCGTCGTTCATCGTGGGTTCGTCCACCTCGCGCGCGTGGGGGGAGAGCTGAAATCGCTGTCCGTTGTCCGAAGAGAGAGAAGAAGAGTCGTGACTACGGACAACGGACAGCGATTTTGTGGACACCAGAGAGTTAGGACTACCCACGTTAAAAACATTGGGGTTTTGGTCCGTTCCACTCGCTGAAAAGTGTCCGTGTCCGATAGTTTTTCGGACACTTTCCGGCGCATCATTTGGGGGCGAAATGGTGTCCGAAACAGCACCGGACACGGACGCTGTTGAGGTAGCCGATGGGCGCCTGTAGACGTATTGGGTTCGGTCGTTCTTGACCTTTTCCCGTAGCACGCCGATAGCGACGTAGCCTTCGAGGAGCTGGGTGGCCCGGGCGCCAGACAGGGCGAAGCGTTCGCGGAGCCGCTGCTTTGTGAACACCTCCGCCTCTTGGAACCACGACACCATGTCGGCGTCCGAGCTTGGCTGCGCCTCTGCTTCGACCAGCCGCCCCTGCTCGAATGACAGACGAAACTTCTCCGCTCCCGCGTTGCGATGCAGCACCATGAGGTCACGCGTGGGCACCGATCCATCCCCGGTAATCGACAGGACGAGAACGTCGTTGGCGAGCCGCGCCCAGGCCTGACTGCCGAAGACTTGGTCCCGCTTCAGGGCGTATTGCTCGTGCGGCTTCGCCTTCGGGGCGCCCACCGAGAGCACCACGGCCAGGCTGTAGTGTTCCGCGATGCGCCGCAGCGCCCCCATGAAGGGCGCGACGATCTGCGTCTTGCTCGCGTCTTCGACCAGCATGTCGGCCCCTTCGATGAACACCACAGCCGGCAGCGGATCTTGCGCTTCGATCGCCGCGATAATCGCGGTCGCTGACCGCCCGCCGTGCGCGTTCGGGGGGACGTGGGCCATAGAGAGACTCCCGGGCGCAATCCCCATGCGTTCCAGGGTTTCGGTATTCGAGACGCAGCCCCGATCCGCAAAGACGACGAGATAGTCCAGCCGAGCGCCGACGTGGCCGAGGAACCGCCCGCCCCGCTTCGCCTGCTGTAGAAGGTCGAGCATCAGCGTCGACTTGCCGGCGCCTGACGATCCCGCCACTAGATGCACGCCGCCGCGCATAAACCAGCCGGTGTAGGACTGCCCGGGCGTGGGCTGCAGGACGCACGCGCCCATGCCCTCTGTGACCGCGGGACGCGAGAATTCGCTCTGCGCCGACTCCGCCGCGGGCCGTTCCATTGGAGCCGCCGGGTTCGCGGTCGACGGTTCATACAACGCCGTCGCCTTCACGAGGCCGGCGATCTGCTCGCGCGTGCCGCCCGCGGCTAAAAAATCGGAGACGTCCCCCTTGATCGGCAGGTCTGGCAGGGAAAGCACTTTCACCTGTAGACCCGCTGTCTGACAGCTCGTGGCCACCTGCGCCGCATGTGCGCGCCCGGCGTCGTCGTTGTCCGCCACGATTACGATGTTCTCCACCGTCGCCGCAACGAGTTGCTGGGTATACTCCGGCCGCCACTTGCCGGCGCCGCCGGGAGCGGTCGTACCTGGCAATCCGATGGCGCGGAGCCGATCGGCGTCCTGCTCGCCTTCCACGACATACGTCGTCAGTTGGCCCTGCAGCTCGGGCAAGCGGTAGAGCACGCGGCGCACGCCGGTCATTTTCCAGGTGCCATCCGCGCGGCGCTGCCGGAAATCCTTCGGGGAGAATCGGCAGACGTCGAAGAGGTGCGCGCCGCCTTCATCGTGGTAGCGATATGTGGCGACGATGCTCGGCTTCGTGGCGGTCGTGGTGTGAGTGAAGAGGTCGTTGACCGTCAACTGCGCCGCCGGCAGGATGGCCTCCAGCGAGCACCCGGCGTGGCAGGTCAGCACCCAGCGTTCATCGGCGCCGCGGCCGATGCTTAGGGACGCGCGGCGGTCATCATGCGCCGGGCAGCGCGCGGTCCACCCGGCCCCGGCCTGCCGCGCGTCTGGAAAATGCGCGAGGACGTCACGCATTGCGGAACCCCGGCCAGACGCACCGCACAAGCGCGGATGCAGGGCGCCACCAGGCGCACGGCAAGGTCGCGATAATTCGACAGATGGCCACCTTGATGAACTGTGGAGTCGTGTTCACGCGCGCCGCCTCGCCCTGACGCTTCCCTCACGCGCTTTGAAGGCGTCGACGTCGCGACTGGAGAACCGCGCGCGCTTGTCCAGCGATGGCAACTCTGGAATCGGGAACGCGCCGGCCCGCCGAAGGCGCTTGGCCGTCGTCAGGGAGATGCGCAACTCCTGACACACCTCGGAGAGAAACAGAATTGCGGCGTGAGTGTCCATCTGCTCCACGTATTCCTGCCCAACGAAAAAAGGCGCCTGCTCCAAGCACGGAACGCTAATCAGCGTTCGCGAGTACTTGCATCAGGCGCCCTAGCCCTGCGTGCCCTATGTTCCGGATCGCGGCGTTCTCGGGCGGAGAACGTTTCGGGTGCCCCCTAGCGATCCGAATTGTCCGACGGCTACTTGCCGTCGTTCAGTCGAGTGTTCACAGCGTCCACGATCGCGCCCAAGTCGATGAAGGTGTGCGCTTGAAACTGGTCGTCACGCTCCGCCAAATACTTAGCCGCGCGCTCGCGACTGACGGGGTAGGCAATGAGGTTGCAGGCGCCCTCCATGAGGGGGCTATTCAGGCGGTCGAATTCCGCGATCGCTTCACGACTCAAAAACCGCAGCGCAAGGATTTCGCGCTCAGGGCGCGTGGTTAGATCCTGAATGACCGGCCACATATCGCGCAGTCCACCCAACGTGACTTTGATCTGCCACCCCGGAATCTTCGGATTCGCGCTCTGCAGTGTCGTTACGGTGGCGAGGACGGTGGCGAGCGCGATCTCGTAAAGGTTGGTCAGCGAAAAGCGGCGATGCCGGCCGGGTCCGCCCGCCTGGGCGAGGTCCGCCGCGACGGTGCCCGTCCTGAGTAAATGCGTCAGGGCCGATTCGGTGCAGCCCGAGGCCGCGATCGCGTCGGAAAAGCCGAACGACTGTTGTGGCGCAGCCGATGTCATATCGGCAGTATAGCCGATCTCAAATCGGTTACAACAGCAAAATGCACCTGTCCCCAAAAAAACAAAGGCCCTCGACACGGTGAGACTGCCAGCCGGACTGCCAGCCGTTTCTGGTCTGGAGCGGCCTTTTCTGGCCCTCTGCGGCCCCCTCCGTACGCAAAACACCCCGATAAACATTGGGTGTGCTTACCGGGGTGCCTACAGGCGGTTGGCTTAGGAAACCGATGCTCTATCCTGCTGAGCTACGGGCGCGCAGGGAAAACGGACCATTTTAACGTATAGTGACCGGCCTCATGTTCCGAGCCCCCTTTGTGTGGGAAATTCAGATTCGCCGCGAGCTCATCGAAGAGGAGCTGGGCAAGCTCCGAGAGCTGCCATACAGCCTCTGGCACGAGATGCTGGGGCGCAGCGTTCGCAAAGGGGCCACAGCGCGCGACAGCCGGTTGTACCGCATCCGCACCACCGCGGACTGGGCGCACCAGGGCTCCGAAAACATCCGCGTGACCGTCGCCCTCGAGAGCGGCGCGTTCCGGCGACGCCTCCTCAGCCAGAGCTTCGTCATCACGCCGGACAACCACTTCAAGGACTAGGGCTTCAGGCTAATACTTGAGCACGGCGCTGACCTGCTCCCCCTCGAGTCGCGCCCGCCCGTTGAGCGCCACCAGCTCGATCAGGAACGACACGCCTTCGATCCTGCCGCCAAGCTGCTTCACCAGACTGACGGTCGCGTGGGACGTCCCTCCGGTGGCCAGCAGATCATCGACGATCAGGACCCGCTGCCCCGCCTCGATCGCGTCACGGTGCATCTCGAGTGCGTCACTGCCGTACTCGAGGTCGTAACTGGCGCGGATGGCCGGCGCAGGAAGCTTGCCGGGCTTCCGGACGAGCACGAACCCGGCGCCCAGACGGTCAGCGACGGCTGTGCCGAAGATGAACCCCCGGCTCTCGATGGCCACGACGAGCTCGATGCCGCGCCCGCTGAACGGCTCGCTCATCCTGTCGATGGCGAGCTTGAAGCCCTCCGCGTCGCGCAGAAGCGTCGTGATGTCGTAAAAAAGGATGCCCGGCTTCGGGAAGTCCGGCACGTGGCGAATCTTGGCTTTGAGCGCGTCCATGCAATCCTCAGCGAATGATAAATCCCGTGGCCCGGTACGTCGGGGCGAGCGGCGCCACATCGACGGTGTCGACCCGTCCACCCGCCGGCCCCCGCCGCAGCTTCCCCTCGACGCGATCCACGGATTCCTGGTCTCCCTCGACCTGTACCTCGACCCGCCCATCCGGAAGATTCCGGACGAAGCCGTGCACGCCCTCGATCGCCGCCTGCGCCTGGGCAAACGCGCGAAAGCCCACGCCTTGCACGCGTCCACCGATCACGAGCCTTCGGGCGACGATCATCAGAGGGTGCAGTGTATCGTGCCGGGGTGCTGGACGCTGAGCGCTACGTGCGATCGACGGTGACTTCCACGACACCGACGGGTTCATCGATCGCGAGGAAGAGGTCGTCGGGGGCGTCGGTTCCGCTCGACGCGTGGTCCGCCGGACGATACGGGCGTTCGTGGAGCGCCAGGGTCACGTCAGCGATCTCGTCGTAGGTGGTGAGGACGACGTCGGCCACGGTGTAGAGCGCGTGCTGGACGGTGCGGCTGGGATGCCAGGCGAGCGTCTCGAGGATGG
This sequence comes from Vicinamibacterales bacterium, assembly GCA_035575695.1. Lineage (GTDB taxonomy): Bacteria > Acidobacteriota > Vicinamibacteria > Vicinamibacterales > 2-12-FULL-66-21 > JACDCA01. The sequence goes on along the minus strand of DATLXP010000293.1, from coordinate 9,277 downwards.
CTGCCCGGACCCCCTGCCGGAACGGTCCGAAGGTCACGTCTCCGGTCGTGTACGTCCACCGAGCGGACAGATCCCCGATCAGGAGGCGCTGCAAGCCGTCCCCCGCGCCGTCCTCCTCCGCGGCGCGTGGGTCCGGCGCAAATCCCGCGCTGCGCATGATCGAGAGATCCTCGAGCCCGGAGACCACCGACACCTGGCGGCCATTGCTGGTGACCGAGGCCGTGCGCCGTTCGGAGGAGCCGCTGACGAATGTCTGCGCCTGCGCCTTTCCGCCGGCCTCCAACCGGTGCCAGGGGCGTTCGGTAACGTCGACCCTGACGCGCGAGATGCTGGGCTGCCGGACCAGAGCCTGGGCGCAGAGCGCGAGACCGAAGGTCTCGATTTCCTTCCCCCCATGTTCACGCGCCGCGGCGTGCACGAGGGTCTTCACGGTCTCACCCGGCAGGATGCCCTCGGCGTTCCCGTGGAGAAACGCCGAGGAGAACTCACCTTCGAACCGGAAGGACACGGTCAGGTCTCTCGGATCGTGCCGGTCCCCGCGCCGGACGATGCGTAACATGCGCAACCGGGATTCGCCATGACTGCTCGACGAGATGCGGGCCACGCGCGCGTCAGTTCTTCTCGCGCACAGGCGCTAGTCCGGCCGCCTCGAGGGTCTTGTTCAGCGCCGGCAGATCGTTCTTCGCCAGTGCGTTGAGTCGCGCGAGCTGCGTGTCGAGTCGACTCGACAGCGCCTTGAACACGGCGTACGACTGGTCCGTCGGCTTGTAATCGCCACCCTCCACGCTGCCCTGCAACCCCGCGAGCTTGTCGTTGAGCCGCACCGGAAAATTCAACGGATCCTGGCTGCTCCGGTTGCGGTGCTGGTAGATCTCCCCTTCGACGTCCGTGAACTTGTCGTGGAGTCCCTGGACGGCCGCCTTGACGGCAGGGTCACTGGCCTTTGAGGCGCGATCGACGAGCTGCTCCTTGATCCTCCGGATCCGCACCACCGCGCCGTTGGCCGCGGAGATCTTTCCGCTGATCTCGGTCGCCAGTGCGAACTGTTCCTGGAGATGCGCATCGGTGACGGTGCGGACCGCCGCGTTGCGACGAATCAGGAAGTCCTGCGACTTTGTCACACCGGCAGCCGTCACGCGCACCTGGTATGTCCCTGGCGGCGCCTGCGGTCCCTGCGTCCCGCCGGACCACAGGATCATCCCTGGAAAATCGCGGGCGTTCGGGTACCGCATGTCCCACGTGAAGCGATTCATGCCTGCGGCCGCCGTGACGCGTGCCGCCGGCCCGCGTCGTGGCCCGTCCTCTTCCTCGTCACCTGCAGGACGTGACGCGGTATCGGTCGCCGGAGGTCCACTGAACGTGCGGACCAACGTTCCACGCGGATCCAGGAACTCGATCGTCACCTTGTCGGTCGGCGCCTTCAGAAAGTAATCGACGACCACGCCGCGAGAGACCGACCGAACCGCGTCGGAGGGATCGAACAGCATCAGCGCCTGTGACGTGGTGGCGCGGTCGATCTGCCGAAGCACGGAAATGTTGTCCATGATGTAGAACGATCGCCCGTGGGTGCCGATCACGAGGTCGTCGCCCTTGATCTGGATGCCATGCACCGGCGTCACCGGCAGGTCCAGCCTCAAGGACTGCCACTGCGCGCCGTCGTCGAACGACACGGAGATCCCGGTTTCGGTGCCGAGAAACAGCAAGCCCTTGCGCTTCCTGTCCTCCCGGATCGCCCGAGGGAAATCGTCAGCGGCAAGACCGGTCGTGATCTTCGTCCAGCTCCGGCCGAAGTCGCTGGTCTTGTAAACGTACGGCGCGCGGTCGGCCCGCTGGTAACGGTTCCCCGCCAGGTAGGCGGTGCCTGCGCGGTGCGGGGAGGCTTCGATGAGGCTGATGCGGGTGTAGTCGGGCAGGCCCTGCGGCGTCACCTTCGTCCAGGACTTTCCGGCGTCCCTCGTGACGTGGACGAGCCCATCGTCAGAGCCCGACCAGATGACGTTGCCGTCGAGCGGGCTTGGCGCGAGCGTGAAGATCGTGCCGTACGTTTCAACGCCGGTCTGGTCGAGCGTGATCGGCCCGCCGGACGGCCCCATGGTCGAGGGGTCGTGGCGGGTCAGGTCCCCACTGATGCGCGTCCAGCTTTGACCCTCGTTGATCGAACGCCACACGTGCTGCGACGTCACGTAGAGCACATTCGGGTCCGTCGGGGCGATGATGACCGGGAATGTCCACTGGAAGCGCTCGGTGATATCTCCCGACGAGAACCCCATGGGGTTATCAGGCCAGACGTTGATGCTCCTCCGCTCGCCCGTGCGCCGGTTGATGCGCGTCAGGTACCCGCCATAGCTCCCGGCGTAGAACACGTCGGTGTCTTCCGGATCCGGAGCGATGTACCCGCTCTCGCCGCCGCCCGCCTGATACAACTCCCCGCCCGTGCTCGGCACGCAGGCGGTGCTGTTGTCCTGCTGCGCGCCGCAGACGTGATAGGGCACATGCGCGGTGGTGAACACGTTGTAGAACTGCGCGGTGGGAAAGCCCTGGGCGGTCCAGCTCTCCCCACCGTTCATGGAGACGTTCGCGCCGCCATCATTGCTGTTGGCGAGGCGCCGCGTGTCATCGGGTGCGATCCACAGGTCGTGATTGTCGCCGTGTGGCACACGGATACTGCGGATGGTCTTGCCGGCATCAGTCGAGCGATAGAGCCCGGTGTTGAGGATGTAGACCGTGTCCTTCGCCCTGGGATCGGCGTAGATGCGCGTGTAATAGAACGCGCGCTGGCGGAGACGCCGATCGTCATTGACCAGCTTCCACGTCTTGCCGGCATCGTCTGACGAAAAGACTCCGCCGTCCTGCGCTTCGACGATCGCATACAGGCGTTTGGCATCGGCGCCGGACACGCTGACGCCGACCTTGCCCCAGACCGGCTTGGGCAGGCCGGGGTTTCGCGTGAGCTCCGTCCAGGTCCGCCCGGCGTCAGTGGACTTGAACAGCCCGCTACCGGCCCCACCGCTCGAGAGTGAATGGGGTGTTCGAAACACTTCCCACAATCCCGCGTAGAGCACATCGGCGTCCGTGGGGTCCATCGAAAGATCGACGGCGCCGGTCTTGTCGTCACGGAAGAGCGTGCGCGTCCACGTTTTGCCGCCATCGGTCGTCTTGAACACGCCGCGCTCCTGGGTCGCTCCGTACGGGTTACCGAGCGCGGCCACGTAGGCGATATCGGGGTTGGTCGGATGGACGCGGATACGTGCGATGGCCATCGTCTTGTCGAGACCGACATGCGTCCAGGTCTTGCCTGCGTCGCTCGTCTTGTAAACGCCGTCACCCTGGATGACGTTGCCGCGCAGCTGCGTCTCGCCCATGCCCACGTAGACGACGTCAGGGTTCGATTCGGAGATGGCGATAGCTCCAACCGAGGAGGTGCGGAGGAAACCGTCAGCCGTCGGGCGCCACGTGAGTCCGCCGTCGGTCGTCTTCCAGACGCCGCCGCCCGTCGCTCCGAAGTAATACTCGAGTGGCCGTTTCACCGTGCCCGCGACCGTCTGCGAACGACCCCCGCGCGCCGGGCCGATCGACCGCCACTTGAGTCCTCCGAGCAGCGACGAATCGACGCCTCCTCCTGGAGATGGTGGTGCGGGGGTCTGCGACCCGGGAACAGTGGCGGTGCCGCTCGTGGCCAGCAGAAGCACGGCGATCGACAGGGACAGCAGCGGTTTCACAGTACGTCGCATGGATTCGTTCCTCCGGAGGTTGGGTGTCGAATGCTAGTCCAATGTCGCAACCAGTGGAAGTCTGGTCCATAGTTGGTCGCTCGAGCAGTATGGCAGGAGAAATAGACGATGCTTTTTACAATTGCGGTGATCCTGTTGGTACTCTGGCTGCTCGGTCTTGTCACCGGCTACACGTTGGGCAATTTCATTTACGTGCTGCTGGTGATCGCGGTGGTGCTCTTCATCGTGGGTCTCGTCAGCGGGCGCCGCACCGTGTGAGCGCGGTTGATCATCCCCGCCTTTCTGATCCACATTTCCGTTCATGAACGGTCGTCTTGAAGCGATCTGGTTGAAGCGAGCAAGGCGTGGCCCGATGGACCCGGTGCATGTCGGCGTCCTGGAGGTCGGTCAGGGATCCATCACGGGTGGCTTGCGAGGCAACGCGAACCTCAGCGCCCGCCGACAGGTGACCATTATGTCGCTCGAGCGTTGGCGGGAGTTGACCGCTGCGCTCGGTGAGGACATCGAGCCTGCCGCGCGCCGCGCCAACGTGATGGTGTCGGGTATCAACCTCGAGAATTCGCGCGATCGCGTCCTGAGGATCGGCGGCACCCGGCTCAGGATCAATGGAGAGACACGCCCCTGCGAGCGCATGGACGAGGCGTGCGCTGGCCTTCAGGACCTGATGAAGGAACGCTGGGGGGGCGGCGCCTTCGCCGAGGTGCTGGACGCAGGCGAGATCACCGTGGGTGACCCCGTGGCGTGGGAATTACCGCTGCTGGATTGATGCGCGCGTTCAGCCCGCCGCCGCCAGTTGAGCCGAGATAGTTGCCAGGAAGTCGCGGTATGACAGCGGCTTGGCGATGTATCCGTCGCATCCGGCGGCGCGGATGCGTTCTTCGTCCCCCTTCATGGCGAGGGCGGTCAGGGCGATCACCGGGATGGCGCGGGTCGCCTCGTCCTGTTTGAGGAGCGTCGTGGCTTCCAGGCCGTCCATGCCGGGCAGCTGAATATCCATCAGGATCAGCGCCGGCTTCTCGCCGCGGGCGAGCGTCAGCCCCGCTTCCGCGTTGGTCGCGCTGATCACGGTATGCCCCGCCGATTCCAGCAGAAACACCGCCAGTGTCATGTTGGCTGGGTTGTCCTCGACGATCAGAACCTTGGCCATCAGGCGACCTTCCCGCGACCGGCCATGGCGCGCCGGATCTCGGCTGTAAAGCGCTCGCGGTCGAAGTCCGCCTTTTCCATGATCGCCGCGACGAAGCCATCCAGCCGGGCGCGATCGTGGACGGTGATCCGCTTGGCCGTGACGACCAGGATCGGGATGCGGGCCGTGTCGGGATGCTGCGTGAGCGCCTCCACCACGTCGAAGCCGCTGACGTCGGGCATCATCAGGTCGAGCACGATCACGTCGGGCAGCTCCCGGCGCGCGGTCTCGATGGCGGCGCGGCCGTCGTACGCCCGCAGGACGGTATTGGTCAGGCCCTGGAGCCGGACGGCGATCAGCTCCACCGCCTTGGGATCGTCGTCCACGATGAGGGCTTTGAGCATCTGGTCCGGCGCCAGCGGAAACAGACCGAGCTCGACGAGCGCGTCGAACAGCTCCTGCCGGGCGATGGGCTTCTGCATGACCGCCGCCGCGCCCAGCGCGAACCCCTTGTTGCGTTCCGCCACGATCGAAATGATCACGACGGGGATGCGGCTGAGTGCCGGCACCTGCTTGAGGCGGCTGAGGAGTGTCCAGCCGTCCATGTTGGGCAGCATGATGTCCAGAGTGATGAGCGCCAGCGGCTGCTGCTCCGCGAGGATGAGCGCGGCTTCGGCGGAGGGTGCGTGGAGCACCGTGAACCCCTCCGCCTCGAGCTGGACGCGTATCAGGTCGGCGGACTTGAAGTCGTCCTCGACCACCAGCGCATTGCGGGTTCCCTCCGGCGGGACGATCACGGGCGCGGGAGGCTCCCGGCGTTCGGGCGCGGGCGCCGCATCTTCGGGCGTCCTGAGCGGCAGCCAGACCGTGAAACGGGAGCCCACGCCCACGGCACTTTCCACCGAGGTCGCGCCGCCGTGCAATTCGGCGAGCAGCTTCACCATCGCGAGCCCCAATCCCGTCCCCTCGAACTTGCGCGCCAGGCCGCTGTCGATCTGGCTGAAAGGCTTGAAAAGCTGCTCCAGGCCCTCCGGCGAGATGCCGATGCCGCTGTCGCTCACGCCGATCTCGAGAAACTCCGCGAAGTCGCTGTCGCCGAGCGGGAAAACCCGGCCCGTCACGCCGTCCGGGAGCTGTGCGACGTCGGCGCGCGGCACGCGGTCGACGTGCAGGGTCACGCGACCGCCGTCGCTCGTGAACTTCACGGCATTCGAGAGCAGGTTGTACAGGATCTGCTTGACCTTGCGCGCGTCCACCTGGATCAGACCCAGGTCTTCGGGGGCCTCGAGCTCCAGGCGGACCTGGCGGGCCGCGGCCTTCTCCCGGATGATGGACAGGCTGTTGACGAACATGGATGAGACCGGCACCGGCTCCAGGTCGAGCGTCATCTTGCCGGCTTCAACTTTGGACAGGTCGAGGATGTCGTTGATGAGCGACAGCAGATGTTTGCCGCTGCTGAAGATGTCGCCGATGAACCGCCGCTGCTGATCGGTCATCTCCCCCAGCAGCCCGTCCCTGAGGACTTCGGAGAAGCCGATGATGGCATTGAGCGGCGTCCTCAGTTCGTGCGACATGTTGGCCAGAAATTCCGACTTCATGCGGCTGGCGTCCTCGAGCTCGACGTTCTTCTGCTGGAGGGTCTGCTCGAAGCGTTTGAGCTCGGTGACGTCGTGCGCCGCCGCGAACACGCCCTGCAGGCTCCGGTCGCGGTCGTGGAACGTGGTGGCGTTGTAGGACACCACCGTGAGCTTGCCGTCCCTGGCGCGTGCGGTGAGCTCGTAGTTGGTGACCTTGCCTTCGGCGAGCACGCGATTGATGCCCGCCTCGGCCCGGACGGGATCGGTGAAATAGTTCTTGAAAGGGGCGCCGATCAGCTCATCGCGGGTGCACCCGGTCAACGCCTCGGTCTGCTTGTTGACGTCGGTGATGATGCCGCGGCGATCGGTCGCCATCAGTGCGTCGATGTTGGACTCGATGAGCGAGCGCGTGTAGAAGTGCTGGTCGCGCAGGCGCTGGTCGAGCTTCATCCGCTCGTCCTCGACCTGCTTGCGCGCGGTGTTGTCAGTGCCGATGAGGAGGTACCCGATGATGGCGTCCTGCGCGTCGCGCAGCGCCGTGACCGACACGACCGCCGGAAACCGGCTGCCGTCCTTGCGGATGTAGGTCAGCTCGTAGATGTCTTCGATCCCGCGCGACGCCTTGAAGACCAGGGCTTCGAAGCCGGGGGTGATCGGCGTGCCGAGCTCCACGCTGAGCGCCCGGGCACGCGCGATAACTTCCTGGGGATCGGAAATATCAGCCGGCGTGATTTTGTTGACGACGTCGGCGGCCGTATAGCCCAGCATCCGCTCGGCGCCGACGTTGAAGATCTGGATGACCCCCCTGGCGTCGGTCGCGATGCTCGAGAAGTTGGCGCTGTTGAAGATGGCGCTCTGCAGCGCACCCGCCTTGAGGAGGGCTTCGGAATGTCCGGCGTCGAGGGTCGATTCAAGCGTGTCGACCGGGCTCTTGTCGTGGATGGGCATATGTGTTCGTTTCCGGCGTGACCCCGCACTCGACAAGAGTCCCCCAGCCACGGTACTCGAAGCGGGGACGACCGGCCTGTTCTGTTTGGCACACCCCCCGCACAGACGTGGCGCACCGCCCGGCGGTTTTGACCATGCCCCCCGCGACGGGGTACAAGTACAGATTCATGCCTGCCCGTCGCGCCCTGCTGCTGCCACTTCTGTGTGCCTTGTTCTTTGCGTCCGGTGCGAGCGCGCTCATCTATCAGGTGTTGTGGCTCCGACTGATGGGGCTCGTGTTCGGCGTGACGGTCTATGCCGCCAGCACCGTCTGGGCCGCCTTCATGGGTGGTCTGGCGATCGGGAGTTTTTCGGCTGGTGCGCTCGCTGACCGCGTCCGGCGCCCCCTGGTCTGGTTCGGCATCGCGGAAGCGCTCATCGGCATCACGGCGCTTCTGACCCCGGCAACGCTCGATGTCCTCCAACGGATCTACATGTCGGTCCACGCCGACATGCCGCAGGGGGCCGGGTGGATCACGCTCGTGCGGTTCGCCATGGCCTTCGGGGTGCTGATCGTCCCGACCGCCCTCATGGGTGCGACGCTTCCGCTCATCATCAAGTCGTCCTTGCTCAAGGTTGAAGGGCTCGGCGCGCGCGTGGGGCTGCTTTATGGCATCAACACCGCCGGCGCCATTGCCGGAACGCTGGCGGCGGGCCTGGTCCTTACCCCCCGCTACGGCATCCGCGTGGCCTTCATCACCGCGGCGACCCTGAATCTGCTCGTCGCTGCCGCGGCGATCCTCGCCGGTCTGCGGTCGCAGGGCGGCACACAGCCAGCGTTGGAGGTGTACGAGCCAGGCGCGCCCCGGCCGCACTTCTCGTTCGTGGACGATCGCACCCGTACGCTCGTCCTCGCCGTGTTCGCGCTCTCCGGCTTTGCGTCCATCGCGCTCGAAGTCGTCTGGTTTCGCGTCGTGACGCTGTTCCTGCGACCGACCGTCTATGGCTACGCGCTGATGCTCACGGCGGTGCTCTCCGGCATCGCGGCTGGCAGCTTTCTGGTCGCGCCCCTCATGCGCCGTCGCTGGGACTGGGTGCTCGTCCTCGCCGTCCTCGAGGTCGTCATCGGCGCCTCGACGTTGCTGTCGTTCGCCACGTTGTCGATGATCCCCGCCGTCATGAAGATGGCGGGACCCCTCGTCAGTAGCGTCATCGGTCCGTATCTCGCATATCAGCTGATCGTCAGCTTCCTCGTGATCTTTCCCACCATGGTGCTGTTCGGCGCGGCGTTCCCGATCGGCCTGCGCCTGTTTGTCGGCGACGACGGCGCGGCGGCCTCGATGCAGGCAGGGCGCCGGGTCGGCGTCTTCTATTCCCTGAATCTCACCGGCGCGATCATCGGTTCCCTGGCGGCGGGCTTCTTCCTGCTTCCCCGTCTCGGCACGACGGGTACGGTCATCGTGCTGGCGTTCGTGAGTGCGGCGTCCGGCTGGGTGCTGGGTTGGGTGTCAGGGGCCGGACTCGCGCGCAAGGCGGTGATGATCGGGATCACGACGGTGCTGTTCGTCGTGGGATACGCAGTGCTGCCGGATCCGTCGCGGGCGTACCTGGCGCAGCGGTATCCCGGCGAGACGATCATCTGGCAGGCGGAGGCGGTCCAGGCCATGGTCAGCGTCCATCGGCATTCGAACAATCAGCTCTCGCTCAATGTCAATGGGAACCACCAGGCGAGCACCCAGCAGCCGATGCCCTTCATCCATCAGCGGATCGGCCACCTGCCGATGATCGTGCATCCCGACGCGAAGGACGCGCTGGTGATTGGTCTGGGGGGAGGCGCGACCGCGGGCGCCGTCAGTCAGCACCCCGGCGTGAACGTCGATGTCGTCGAGCTCTCGCGCGAGGTGACGCGTGCGGCC
>DATLXP010000292.1:0-3121 GCA_035575695.1 Vicinamibacterales bacterium | reverse complement strand
CACGCTCCGCACACGGGCGGCCGATGTCGTGCTCGGGCCTTCAACCGACGGCGGATACTTTCTCATCGCGCTCAGCCGTCCGATCGATGGTTTGTTCGCAGGGGTCTCCTGGAGCACGGCAGCAGTGCTCGAGCAGACGCTCGCACGGGCGCGCGCACTCGGATTGTCCGTCGACATCATCGATGCCTGGTACGACGTCGATGATGCGGCGACCCTGCGCCGGGCTGCGCAGGAATCGCGCGACTCCCGCGTCGCCGCATGGTGGCGGTCGCATGCGGCCGGAGCCGATTGAACGCGGACACCGGCGTGTTCGCTTCTTACTGACGCTTCTCCCCCTCGCCCTCTTTGGGGTTCAGCGTCGCGTCGTCATTGAGGCCGAGCGCCTGCTGGCGGGCCGGAGACGAACCAGCCGGCGGGATCCCCAGCCCCATCCGCATCTCTCTCCACTTCAACTTCAGGTTCGCGATGCGATGTGATGGGGCCGTGTAACCGAAGGCGCGGAACTCTCCGGGCGTCACCTTGCCTTTACGGGCGACGAACGCGCTGAAGACATCTGTCCAGTCGTCGAACGCGGCCATGACCTTCGGCTCGCGCACCATGTCTTCCGCCTGGTTGTCGCTGTACTTCTTTCCCTGCCCAAACTCCTCGTACGTCCACAGTGGATCCGGCACCTCGATCCCGCTGTGCCGGCATTGCCACACCATCGGGGCGTTGGTGTCCCGGTCGTTCACGAATGGCTCGTGTTCCGGATCGAAGTATCCACGGTGACGAAGGATCTTCGGCCGCCCCGCCTCGTCGAGCTCATCGCCGCCACCGTCGCCGTAGCAGAAGAACCCGGCGGTCCGCCCTTCGAGATGATTCCGATGGAGCGCCGGCCAGACGTCCGAGTGCTCCAGCTTCATCGCGAGCTCAGGATTCTTGTGTTCGATGAGGTCCTCGCGCGGATTGCCGCCACTCATGCAGACGAGCCTGTCGAACAGCAGCTTCAGATTGCTCGAGGGGGCGTACCAGTTCACGGGTCCGACGATGGCCCACGCGTCCGCGAGATCGAGGCGGGAGTAGAGGTCCAGATCCCACATCAGGTCGGGCTCGTCCTTGTTGTCCGGCTCGTAGCAGTTGCAGGGCCAGACGCAGAGCGCCATCGAGGTCGAGACGCACGCATTGCAGCTCTGAATGCGCGCGCGGCCGAAAACATTGCCGAGATCTTCAATGTCCAGCTCCCACTCCTGCGGCAGTCGCTGCAGCATCCGCAGCGCCAGTGTCCGGGCCTTTCCATCAACGCCAGGACAGTTGTACTGACGGCGGTCTGACCCCGCGAGAATCAGGACGCGGAACGGCCGCTGATCGAGGGGAAGCTTTCCGTTGTCGTTGTCTGGTTTCATAGTGTGGCACCTCCGCAACTGGAACCAGCGCCCGCGGTGCACCCGAAGCAATGTGGCCCGACGACGATCTCGCGTCCGGCCAGCAGGGTCGGATCGAAATCCCGAATGTGAGCCGTTCGCCGCTCGGACACTTCGAGCTCGAGCATCTGGTTGAAGTCGCAATCGAACAGCCGGCCGTCCCATCCAACCGACACCATCGTCCGGCACATGACGCCGCGCGCCGCAGCCGGATTGAACGCCGTGACCAGCCGTTCCATGTATGCGTCGAGGTTTCCCGTGTCGATCAGCCAGTCCAGATAACGGCTGATCGGCATGTTCGTGAGACAGAAGAGCGCGTCAAACGAGATGCCGTAGCGCCGGAGCATCTCGCGCTTCCATTCCGCTTCGAGTGACGCCTGGCCGCCCGGCAGGAAGGCGCCCACCGGGTTCGTGACGAGCACGAGGCGCAGGCCCGACGTGCCGTCTCCGTAGCCGACTGCGTTTAGACGACGAAGGGCCTCGAGCGATTTCTCGAACACTCCCTCACCTCGCTGGGCGTCCGTGCTCGGCGCACGGTAGTGGGGGAGCGAGCAGATCAGTTCGACACGATGCTCCGCGAAGAACTGCGGCAGGTCGGCGTGCGACGGCGTCAACAGCACGGTGAGGTTACAGCGGTCGATGACGTGCTTGCCGCGTGCCGCGCACTCGCGCACGAGCCATCGGAAGTCAGGGTTCAGCTCGGGCGCTCCGCCGGTGATATCCACCGTCGGAATGGACGATGCGTCGAGCGCGCGCAGGCAGAGAGCCATCGTCTCGCGCGACATGACTTCGCGACGGTCGGGCCCGGCATCCACATGGCAGTGGCGGCAGGTCTGATTGCACAGCTTCCCGACGTTGATCTGAAGGACATCGATCGCCTGGGCACCCAGGGGATGAAGACCCGCGGCCGCGAGGGCTGCCTCGAAGCCGCCCGCCACAGGAACGCGGTCGAGCAGGCGCAACTGTTCGACGGCGCTGGCGAGGGGTGAACGTGACTGCGCGAGAGTCAGGACGCGGGCGGCCATCAGAGGCCCAAGGTCGTCGCGTGCGCCCGCATCTGGATCCCGTGGACCAGCGACGCGCCGCCGCGGATCGCCGCCGACACGTGCACGACTTCAGTCAGCTGGTCCAGGTCGGCACCCTTTTCCAGCGCGTCACGGCTGTACGCGTCGATGCAGTAGGGACACTGCACCGCGTGCGCGACGCCCAGCGCGATGAGCGATTTCTCTCTCGCAGACAGCGCTCCATCGGCAAACACCGCGGTGTACCACTCGAAGAACTTCGCCGATAGATCCGGGCAGTTCTTGCCGATTTCCGGAAACTTCGCCAGGTCCCGCTTGTCGTAATAGTGGTCGCTCATCAGCCTGTCTCCTCCGTGTCGACGCGATTCAGTCACCAAGCGGCGCAGTGGTAAAGGGGAGCGCCAGCATCCGGGCTAGACGGACCCGCTCCGCACCGTCGAACGGCCTGACACCGATCGTAATGGACCGCTGAGGCACATCCTGTTTCAACGTCCCGTGCAGCCTGTCCCACACCGCGAGACCGCTCGACCAGTTGGCATTCGCTTCGTCGGCCTCCACCGAATGATGGATGCCGTGCATGCTCGGCGTCACGATCACCCACCCGAGCCGGCGTTCGAGTGCCGGTGGCAGCGCAAGGTTTGAATGATGGAACAGGATCGACAACATCAGCCATGTCTGCCAGACCGACAGTGCGAACGG
>DATLXP010000291.1:0-5556 GCA_035575695.1 Vicinamibacterales bacterium | reverse complement strand
GAGCGGTGCGGGGCCGGGCGTGGGTCACCACCACCCAGTCTCAGCCCGCTCTTGATCGCCCCCGCGATCTGGTCGACCGACAGTTTGTGGCCACGCGGCCGAATCAGCTCTGGGTCTCGGACTTTACCTACGTGGCCACATCTTCTCCCCTGACGGTCAGTGGCTGTTCTTCACCCAGGCGGAGCGCCGGCTGAAGAAGATGCCGCCCGGCGGCGGCGCGCCCGTCGCTGTCGGCGATGCGGTCGTCCACCAAGGAGGCAGCGTCGGCCCGGATGGTACGCTCATCTTCAATCCAGACCACGGCGAAGGCCTGATGCGTCTCAGGCCCGGCAGCCCCACCGCCGAAGTGCTGACGACCATCGATCGGGCCGGTGGTGAAGCGGGGCATCACTGGCCGCATCTGCTGCCCGACGGCCGGCACGCCCTGTACACCGTCGAGATCGACGGCAAGCCCTATTCTGAAGCCCGCATCATGCTGCTCTCGCTCGACGACGGAAAGAGCCGGCTGCTGATCGATGGCGGCAGTGACGCCCGCTATATGCCATCGGGACACATCGTCTATTGGCGCCTCGGCGACCTCTGGAGCGTGCCGTTCGACCTCGCCTCGCGGCAGCTTCGCGATTCCGCCGTGGCCGTCGTGCGCAACGTGATGCTTGCGGAAGCCAATGGGCACGCGCACTTCACGGCCGCCGCCGATGGAACCATGGCGTACCTGTCAGGGCCCGACCCGGCCTCCGAAAGCAGCGTCGTTCTCGTCGATCGGGACGGCACGGAGCATCTTCTGACAACCGAGAGGGAGGCGTTCACAGACCTTGCTGTATCTCCCGATGGGATGCGCCTGGCGACGACGGTGATCGCGGCCAACGACAGTCTCTGGACGCTCGAGATCGATCGTGGCGCGCCTACCCGGATCACCTTTGAAGCGGAGAACTCGCGCCCGGTCTGGTCGCCGGACGGCACGCGTCTCGCCTTCACGAGGCATCTTGGCGGCGAGGCGCCCCAGATCCACGTCGTCGCTGCGGATGGAGGGGCCGCCCCCGCGCAGCTCCGGCCCTCCACCCGGGCGGAGTTTGCGGATTCCTGGTCCCGTGTCGGCAACGTCCTCGCGTTCACTCGCCTGGAAGACGTCACGGGGCCGGACATCTGGGTGATGCCGATGGACGGTGAGCGTAAGGGGCGTCCTTGGCTGGCGACGCGCTTCGACGAGTTTGACGCGCGGTTCTCACCCGATGGCCGATGGGTCGCCTACACGTCGAAAGAATCCAACCGCTCCGAGGTATTTGTGCGGTCGTATCCCGACGGTGCGTATAAGCGGAAGGTCTCGGTGGACGGGGGGGTGGCGCCGCGCTGGCGCGAGGATGGACGGGAGATCTTCTACCGCCGCGAGGAAGCGGTGCTGTCAGTCGACGTGACGGCCGCCGGCGCCGAGCTGCGCTTCTCACTGCCCCGAGCACTATTCAAGGGGAAGTACGTCTCTGCGCTTGACGCACAGTCCGGCAGCACCTGGGACGCCCTGCCAGACGGCCGGCGCTTCGTCTTCATCAAGGACTTTGCGCAGCCCCGCTCCGTCGTCACGCTCGTTCAGAACTGGTTCACGGAACTGAAACACACCAAGTGACGCGGCCGTGAGAGTCACACCGGGCCGCCTTGTGGGCGACTCGGCTAGAATAAAACCTCCTCTTTCACGAACAAAGGACGAATGCCGATCGCGATCGAACCGGGTGCGGCCGTTTCGCACTACCGCATCATTGGCCGCCTCGGCGCGGGCGGGATGGGCGAGGTGTACAAGGCCCACGACACGGTGCTCGGCCGGACGGTCGCACTGAAAATCCTTCCTCCCCACCTCGTTCGTAACGACGAACGTACGCGCCGGTTCGTGCAGGAAGCCCGCTCGGCGTCCTCGCTCAATCACCCCAACATCGTCACCATCTACGAAATCGGGCAGGCCCCCCTCGTCACGCCCGGTGGTACAGACGCGCCGGATGCCGATCCCCTCCATTACATCGCGATGGAGCTGGTCGAGGGCGTGACGCTGAAGAGTAGGATCTACGACGAGACGGCAAGCCTGCGGACGCTCCTGACCCATATCGCGCAGGCGACCGAGGGGCTGGCGAAAGCCCATGCCGCCGGCATCGTCCACCGCGACCTGAAGCCGGAGAACATCATGGTATCGGCCGACGGCTTCGCGAAGGTCCTGGACTTCGGTCTCGCGAAGCTGACTCTCCCGCAGGACGCCTCCGACGCGCACACGCGCACGATGCCGATGGGCGACGAGACGGGCGAGGGGGTCATTCTCGGCACCGTGGCGTACATGTCCCCTGAACAGGTGCAGGGAAAAACCGCCGACCACCGCTCGGACGTCTTCGCGGTTGGCACGATCCTCTACGAGGCCGCCACGCGGCGCAGGCCGTTTGTCGCCGACTCCGACGTGGAGGTCATGCACAAGATCCTGCACGACAAGCCGGAGCCGGTGGCCGACATCAACCCGGACGTGCCGGCGGAGCTGCGCCGCACGATCCGCCGCTGCCTGGCGAAGGAACCCGAACGCCGCTTCCAGTCCATGAAGGACGTCGCGATCGAGCTGGCCGAGATCGTGGAGGAGTTCGAGCAGTTGTCGCTCGCCTCATCCTCATCCAGCCCGGGATCGGGGAGCGGAGCGATGGCGCCGATCGCGCGCCCCCGCAGTGGGAAATGGACGGCTGCGGTCCTGCTCGGCGCCGCGACGGCTGTGGGCGCCGTACTCTTCGGCGGGTACCAGTGGCGCCAGGCCCGCGCCACGCCGGCGGGGCCCGTGTCGTTCGAATCGATGACGATCCGGCCGCTCACGTCGTCCGGACAGGCGTTTGACGCACCCGCGATCTCACCCGATGGGAAATACGTGGCGTACGTCATGCGCGGCCAAGGCGGGTTCTCCCTGTGGATGCGGCAGGTCGCGACCGGCAGCGACGTGCGGATCGTGCCGGAGCAGCCGACGCAGCTCCAATCACTCGTGTTCTCGCCCGACGGGAACTATCTGTACTACACGAGCTCCGATGAGGGCAGCGGCAATGTCGTCTACTCCTGGCTGCACGCGGTGCCGACCATAGGCGGACAGGCTCGGAAGGTGCTGGCCGACGTCGACACGGCTGTCGCGTTTTCGCCCGACGGCACGCGGATGGCGTTCGGGCGCGGCGTGCCGGACGCGCAGCAGAACCATGTGATCGTCGCCAACGTCGATGGCAGCGGAGCGCGAAAGGTGGCGTCGTTCAATCGGTTGATGGATCCTACGAGGACGTCCTGGTCTCCGGACGGAGCCAAAATCGTCACGGCCGTCGCTGACTTGAGTCCCGGATGGGACGTGGCGCCGATGGAGATCGACGTCGCGTCTGGCGCGACGCGGCGCATCGGGACGACTCGGCGGTTCTCGCTGACAGATCTGGAATTTCTGCCTGACGGCAGCGCCCTGCTGTTGGCAGGCGCCGATGCGGAGACCGCCCGCGAGCAGGTGTGGCTGCAGCCGTATCCCGACGGGAAGCCGATGCGGGTGACCAATGATCTCAGCGATTACCGAGGCCTTGCCATCACGCGGGACGCGTCCATGATTGCCGCCTTGAAGACCGACACCAGGACGGCACTGGCGCTCAGCAGTGTAGAGGATCGCACGCTGGGGACGCCGTTGGCGCCGGTGGCCATGAGCCGACTCCTGGACGTTTCGGTTTCCCGCTCGGGCGCCATCGCCTACGGGTTTCAAATCGGCAACACGGCTGAGATCGCGGTGCTCGATACGCCGCAGTCGGCCCCCAGGGTGCTGACACGGGGAGGCATGAATTCCGGTCCGTCGATCTCGGCCGACGGCCGGCGGCTCGTGTACGAGGCCGAGAGCGCCGGCGCTCCCCCGCACATCTTCGCGATCGATGCGGACGGATCGAACCTGCGACAGATCACGCGCGGGACCGGCGAATACAATCCCAGTCTGTCTGCAGATGGAAAGACGCTGGTCCATTCGGCGGCGCACTATAGTGAGATCTGGGTACAGCCCCTCGAGGGTGGAGAGCCGAGAAGGCTCAGCGAGCGGGCGGCCGGCGCCGCCCGTCTCTCGCCCGACGGGAACCATGTCGTGTTTCTCGAGTGGCAGTCGGCAGCCCGCGCGACCGCCCATCTCAAGGTCGTACCGGTCGGGGGGGGCGCGCCGCTCCTGGACATCCCCTGGAGCCGCGGCCGGGTTTTCCGATGGCACCCCAGCGGCAACCTCATCACATTCGTGCGGAGGGACAGCGTCGGGAACAATCTCTACAGCATCCCGCTCGGGGGAGGGGAGCCGACGCAACTCACGAAATTCCCGCGAGGGACGTTCTCCTCGTACGACTGGGCAGCCGACGGCGGCCTCGTGCTGGTCCGCACCGAGTCGACGTCGGATATCGTCCTCATCAGCGACTGGCGCCGCGCGCGTTAAGCCCGTGCGTGCGGGAAGGCTCCTGCCCCGGCCTGAATGACCCGCACCCATTGCCGTCGGCGGCGCAGTGCTTGCTCCGAATGCATGCAATGCCTATACTTGATGCATGCAGTACACCATCCGTGGCATCCCGGCCGCCGTTGACAGGGCCATACGCGAGCGCGCGCGTGTGGACGGCAAGAGCCTGAACGAGGCCGCGGTGGACGCCCTGGCCGAGGCGGCCGGTATGGCGGGGGCACAGAGGCAACGCCGGGATCTCGGCGATATCGCCGGGACGTGGAAGACCGACAAGGCCCTCGAGTCGGCGCTCGCCGCGCAAGACCGGGTCGATGAGGATCTCTGGCGGTGAGGGTTGCCCTTGACACGAATCGATACGTCGATCTCTGCAAGGGGGTCGTCGACACGACCACGCTGCTGGAAGAAGCCGAGATCATCATGTTGCCCTTCGTCGTGGTCGGCGAGCTTCGGGCGGGTTTCGTCCACGGCCGGCGGCAGGCGGACAACGAGCGGACACTCAGACGCTTCCTTCTGAAAGACGGGGTGCGCGTGCTGTTCGCCGATGATCAGACGACCCACCACTACGCGTTGCTCTTTCGCCAGTTGCGGAAGCAGGGCACCCCGATTCCGACCAACGACATGTGGCTGGCGGCGCTGGTCCTGCAGCACAACCTGGTCCTGCACGCGAGAGACAGGCACTTCGATCACCTGCCGCAAGTCGTCCGAGTTTGAGCGCCGCCGTCGGATCGCGGCACCGGCGCCGGCCTGCTTCCCGCGAACACGGTAAAATGCCCGCTGATGCTGCCCCCGGGTACCAGGCTCGGCCCGTACGAAGTCATTGCTCCTCTCGGCGCCGGCGGCATGGGCGAGGTCTACCGGGCGCACGACTCCAGCCTCGGCCGAACGGTGGCGCTGAAGATCCTTCCCGGGACTTTCGCCGCTGATCCCGACAGGCTTGCCCGTTTCGATCGTGAAGCCCGGTCGCTGGCGGCGCTCAATCATCCGAACATCGCGCACATCTACGGCCTCGAGCAGTCGGGCGCGAGCCGTGCCCTGGTCATGGAGCTCGTCGAGGGGGAGGATCTGTCTCAACGGATTGCCCGGGGCCCCATTCCAGCCGACGAAGC
>DATLXP010000290.1:0-14330 GCA_035575695.1 Vicinamibacterales bacterium | reverse complement strand
GAAATCGCGGGCGAGGAGTAGAACGGGAAATTCCGCTGTGGATGCTTGTAGCGCCACACGATCTTGTGCGCCTTGAGGTCCACGCTGAGCACTTCGTTCTCGTACGTGCCGTAGTACGCCCGTCCGTTGAGAATCGCCGGTGACGCGCCGGTGTACGCCCCCGACGAAATCGCGAACAGCTGCTTCCCGTCCGCCACGCGGATCGCGCGCAGGATCTCGTCGCAACCGGCGATGTAGGCCACGCCGTCCACGACCGACGGCGTCGCATGCACGTAGCCCTGCGTCTGCAGCTTCCAGGCGAGCGTGCCATCCTTGGCGTTGAAGGCATAGAGGTGCGAGTCGTACGAGCCGATCAGCACCTTGTCGCCGACGACGATCGGCGAAGACTTGATCTCGCTGCCTGTCTTGTAGGTCCACACCGCCTTGCCGGTGTTGATGTCGACCGCGTGAAACGTGCCCGCCAGATCGCCGATATACACGAGGCCGCCACTCACCGCTGGCGAGGACTCTCCGATGCCGTCGGCCGATGCCTTGTACTTCCACTTGCCCTTGCCGTCGGCCAGGCTGACGGCATGCAGCTCGCCGTTGGCAGAGCCCACGTACACGACGCCGTCCACGATGGCGGCCGATGACTCGATGGCATCGCCCGCCTCATACGTCCACTGCACCTTCAACTGCGCCGGCAGCGTCGCCTGGGTCGTGCCGAGGAGATTGGCGGAGCCGCGAAACTGCGTCCATCGGTCGGGAGGGGCCTGCGCGCCGAGAGAGGCAACGGAGAGGACGAAAAGAACGGATGCACAACGGAGAATCCCCGACATCCCTACTTGCTCTCCGCCACGGCGACCAACTGGTTGCGGTTGACGATGAAGATCGTTCCATTGGCCGGCGTAGCGGTGGAATACACCGAGCTCCCCATGTTGCTCTCCGCGACGACCTTCACGGTCTTGTCCGCGTTGAGGATCGTGACGTCGCCGTCCTCGTCACCGAGAAACACCTTGCCGTCGATCACGATCGGTGAACCCCAGATCGCCGCAAACATGTCGTGCTTCCAGAAGGGTTTTCCGGTCTTCGCGTCGAGCGCATGGAGGAAGCCGCTGAAGTCGGAGTAGAACAGGATCCCGTTGAAGAGCGCGCCCGTGGAGATGGAACGGCGGATGTCGCCGTAGTGCCAGATCTGTCCGCTGTTGGGGTTCGTCTCGATCGTGTCCCCCTTCTTCACCACCGGGCTGATGTCCCCGCGCCTGGTTCCGTCGATCGCATACAGGTGGCCGCTGCCTTCGCCGTGCTCAGGGTCCTGCCCGTTGGCGATATAGAGGACGTTGTCGACGATGATCGGGGTGCTGATGACTTCGTTGCGCGTCTTGGGCCAGACGGAGTCCTTCGGATTGAGGTCGAACTCCCAGAGTCGCTTGCCGGTCTTTGCCTCGTAGCCGCGGACGTAGCCGTCCCCCTGGCCGACGGCCGCCTGCATGACGTCGCCGATCTTGCCGACCGCGACCGACGACCACTGCCCGTGCAGGATCTTCTCACCGACCTGGTTGTCTTCCCAGACAAGCTTGCCCGTCGTCTTGTCGACGGCGATGATGGCGGGAGCCTTCGGAGCCGGCACGTTGACATGGCTCTCATCCTGTCCATTGGACGTGCTGATCAGGATCAGGTTCTCGAACATCACCGGCGACGAATTCGCCATGTTGTGCTGGAGGACGCCGAGCTCCTCCATCATGTCGTATTTCCAGAGGATGTCCGCGTCCACCTCACGCGTCAGCTTCTCGTCTTTCACAGGCCCATCGTTCTGCCCGTCGCGGAAGCCATCGAGATCGACCGCCATGAGCTCGCCGCGGTTGGTCACGTAATAGACGATGCCGTTCTCGACGAGCGGGGAGGAACAGATCCCCTGGAAGGGCCAGTCGTTCGCGCGGCCGGCCTGCAGCTTGTCGTGCACCGCCTGCCACATGAACTGGCCGTCGGACTCCTTGAACGCCATCAGGATGCCCTTGTCACCCTTGATGTTCGGGTCCCGCGCGCCTTCGTTGTTCGTTCCGACGAACACGTAGCCGCCCGAGACGACAGGGTTGCCATACGACTGCGAGCCGAGCTCGGCGACCCACTTGATGTTCTTCTTCGTTTTCAGATCCCACGTGGTCGGCACCCCCTTCATGGCCGAGACCATGTTCCGGTCGGCGGTCCCGCCCCACATGGGCCATTCCTTCTCACCGGGATCCGAGGCGAGCAGCGCGAGAGAGCTGCCCGCGAGTACCAGAAGAGCGCCGAAAATCATGCGTTTCATGTTCACCATTCTGTACGCGCCCGACCTGAAGGTCTGGCCTACGTTCCGCGCCCGACCTGAAGGTCGGGCTTACCTAAGGTCGGGCCTACTTCTTGTTCCGGTAGACCTTGATGTTGTCGTAGTAGATTTCTGATCCGCCCGCCGGATTGGACGGCGCGTCAGCATAGATACCGGCACTGCCCTTGACGTTGCCGATGGGGTCGATGCGCTCGATCGTCCATTCTGCGGGTTCGGGCTGCCCCTTCGGCCACACCTTGCCGCGCGCGCGTACGCGCCCGTTATCGAGGTTCTGGACCTCGAGCTTCATCGTGTACCACTTCTCCTTCTCCCACGCGAACTCGACCTTCTGGGTGCGCGCGGTTTCCGGCTGCCACGGCTGCAATTCCAGGCGCTGGTGGGATCCGAACAGGACGAGCTCGTACCGCTGGGCGACCACGCCGACGTCACCCATCTGACGACGGCGCTCGAGCGCCCGGACGTCCGCTTCGATCGTGATGTCGGACAGATCCGTCGTGCCGAAGAACGGCCGCGTCCGCTTCGCAAAGGCGAAAGGGTTCTCGGCGAGCTTCACGAGGACCTTGTTGCCCTCCATGTCACGCACCGCGTACTTGCCGGTGGCGTTGATCCAGTAGGGCGGAGGCACGTCGCCGGCGTTCTCGAAATCGAAGCTCCACGGGAGATCGGGAATCACGCGCACACGCGCGGTGCCGGTGATGCCTCCGACCACAGCCGTGACGACGCCTGCCTGCGCGCCGGTGCCGGCGTCGGCCGTGAACGTGCCGTTGCCGACCGTGCCCTTGAGGCCCTGGATCGTCCATGCCGCACCAGAGGCCAGGGCGACCGAATTGCCTCTGGCGTCAAACATTCTGACGACGAGATCGAGCGACTGGCCCGGTTTCAGAACGACGTCGGTGGGCGTCACGAGCGCGTAGGCCGCGGCACCAGGCGTCTGTGCAACCCTGGCGCCCGGCCCCTGAGCACTTGGTACCGCCGCACGACGCACTCCAGCACCACGCACGCTGCCGGTCCCCTTCGGTCCGATGGCATACAGCGCGTCCATCGACGTGACGTAGATGCGCCCACGCGCGGCGATCGGCGCCGCGATGATCAGTTCCGACTTCTGCGGCGTGCCCAGCCAGTCCTGGTCGAGGATGATCGGCTTCTCCGCCGTCGGCTTGATGATGTAGAACTTGCCGCCGGCATCACCCGTGTTCTCGGTGCCGATGTACAGCTTGCCGTCGGCGAAGATCGGTGAGGCTTTCGCGATGGTGCCCAGGCTTTCCTTCCAGAGTTCCTTCCCGGTCTTCAGGTCGATCGCGATGAGGACCGCGCCGTTGTCGAGCAGATACAGCCGCTCGCCATCGCTGACGGGCGACGCGTAGCCCGCCTGAATGCCGCGCGTCATCCATCGCGAGTCCTTGTCGGTGAGCACGCCCCTGGACGACGCGGGGACGGCCGCCACCATGCCCATCTCGCTCGTCCCGATGTTCTCTTCGCTGTGCGTGATGATGACGTCGTTGCCAAGCACGAGCGCGGCCGTGTTGAGGCCGCGTTGACTGACGCGCCAGTTCCAGAGCGGCTCGCCGGTGTGGATCTTGAGCGCGTGCATCGCGCCATCGCTGCCGCCGGAGAAAAACGTCCGGACGCCGTTCACGTCCGCGACGAACGGGTTCGCATAGATCGTGTCGGTAGGGCGTCCTTCGGGTGAGCTGACCCAGTTGGTGCGGCCGCTGTGCTTGTCCAAGGCGATGAAGCGGTGCGCACCGCCCGCGAGGGGCCCCCACATAAAGGTGAGGCCGCTCACGATGACCTGGTCACCGTCGATGATCGGCGACGACATCCGCCCGCCGTGTGTCGTCCACATGCCGTACTCTTCGGCCATCGAACGATCCCAGAGGAGCTTGCCGTCCTTCGAGAGCGACATGAGCAGACCGCCGCCGCTGATTGCGAACACGTTGCCGGTGGCGGGATCGACCGACGGAGACGCCCAGGCGATCCGGTGGGGCGGCACGTCGCTGTTGAACAGGTTGTAGCGATGCTCCCACAACAGTGTGCCCGTGTCGGCGTTGAAGCACATCACGCGTTCCTGCATGTCGGCGCCCGAGCCCGACGTGTTCTGCAGGTAGAGGTGATCGCCAAAAACGACAGGGGCGCTGCGTCCGCCGTGGGGCACGCGCCAGGCGAGGTTCTCTCCCGAGGGAGACCATGAGTCGGGCAGCCCCGTGCCGGTCGAGACGCCGGTGCGCGCAGGGCCGCGCCAGTCGGGCCAGTCGGCCCCCTGGTCGGCGCCAAACAGGACGGCCGCGCCCGGCACGAGAAGCGCCGCCGCCATCCACACACGAACACCACGCGAGATCTGGAGTTGCATAGGCGTCCTACAAGAATAACAGCCGGGCGGCCCGTCCCACCCTGGCGTCGGTTCGTCCACGGAGCGCTCCAGCTCATCACGGTCCGTGGGCGTTCGAATCGGCGATGTTTATAATCGCTGGGTTCCAACAGTACATACGACACACGCAGGAGTCTGATACATGCGCCGTGCTCCGATCGTCGTCACATTCGCCGTGATCTGTTCCGCCGGGCTCGCCGCCGACAACTGGCCCCAGTGGCGTGGGCCCGGTGGGCAGGGCATCTCTTCCGAGAAGCAGCTGCCGACCGAATGGAGCCCGGCGAACAACGTGGCGTGGAAGGTGGAACTGCCTCACGGCTACTCCTCTCCCATCGTGTGGAATGACCGGATCTTCCTGACCTCCGCCGTCGAAGGAGAGGTTGTTCCGGGCCAGATCCCCGAGTCCGTCCGGATCAAGCAGCCGCACCCCTCGTCTGTCGCCGGCGACAAGAAGCACGCCCTCAAAGTCCTGGCCCTCGATACCAAAACGGGCAAGACCGTGTGGGAAGGGACCGCGTACGACGGCCCGGTGTTCGACGCGCGGCACGCCCGCAGCACGTTCGCGGGGCCCACGGCCATCACCGACGGGAAGATGATCTTCGCGTATTTCGGCCCGGAAGGGCTGTACGCGTACGACTTCAAGGGCACGCTGGCGTGGAAGGCCGTGGAGAAGTTCCACACGCTGGGTCTCGGTACCGGAACGTCGCCGGTCCTCTTCCAGAACCTCGTCATCGTTCAACGCGACGAAGACAACGAGACCTCGGTCGTGGTCGCGTACGACAAGACCACGGGGAAGGAAGCGTGGAAAACGAAACGGCCGGTTCAAATCAGCTGGTCCACCCCGGCGCTCGTGAAGACCGGAACACGGACCGAGCTCGTGACCAACGGCAACGAGCACGTGATCGGGTACGACCCCGCAACCGGCAAGGAACTGTGGAGGACGACCGGCGTGCAGAGCAACGCCATACACACGCCCCTGGTCGGCAAGGGGCTCGTGATTGTCACCGCGGGATATCCGGCGAAGAAGATCATTGCGATCCGGCCCGGCGAGCAACCGCAGGACCAGCGCGTGGCCTGGACCTACACGAAAGGGACCGGCTACGTGCTCTCGAACATCCTGTACGGCGACTACGTGTACCTCTCCACCGACAACGGGATCGTCACGTGCCTCGACGCGCTCACCGGACAGGTGAAGTACGAAGGGGGGCGCCCGCCCAAGCCGACCCACTTCATGGGCTCAGCGGTCGGGTATAACGGCCTCATCGCGATGACCAGCGAGGACGGCGAAACGTTCATGCTGAAGGCCGGCCCGACACACGAGATCGTCCGCACGAACACGATCGACGAGCCGGTGTACTCCTCAGCCGCGCTCGCCAACGGCCGCGTCTATATTCGCGGCACGAAGCACCTGTATGCGATCGGAAAGTAGCAGTTAGAAGATCGCCTTCAGTCCGAACTGGAACCGCAGCGGGCTTTGCGCGGAGAGGATCTGCCCGAACGTCGGCGAGCCGAGGAACGCGTCCGGCAGATCGAAGTTCGCGCGGTTGATGAGATTGAACGACTCCGCACGCAGCTGCAGCCGCGCCGTGTCACCGACCATGAAATTCTTGATGAGCGCGAGGTTCAGGTTGCGGTAGGTCGGACCCTCGAGCATGTTGCGCCGTGCGTTCCCGAACGTGCCGAACGCCGGAAACGAAAAGGCCCCGGTGTTGAACCACGCCTCGGGACCCGGAGACGGTACCTTCACGCCTCCCGACACGTTTGGACGGTCGTTGAAGCCGAACCCGAGGTTCGACCGTCCCGTGTTGCTGGCGTCGATGGTCGGGAGCAACGCCACGGTGAAGGGGCGTCCGCTGTTGAAGGTGTAGACCCCCTGGATCTCCGTGCCGAATGGCAGTGGAGACGCAAAGCTCATCGACACCCGGTGCCGGACGTCGAACGCCGAGCGGGCGCGCTCGGCCCCTGGATCCAGACTGTTCTGCGGAAAGTTGGGATCACCCGCGCTCGTGAAGAATCCCGACGCATCATCCGTGGACCGGCCATACGTATAGGCCAGCAGCACCGAGGGCCCCGTCTCCGAGCGCTGGATCCCGCGGAACTGCAACGCGTTGTAGCGGGACGAGCCGCGTGACTCGATCAGCGTGATATCGCCGAACCGGGGACTCGGACGAGGATTGAACGGCGAGGGGCTCGCCGCCGGCTGGTTCCCGTCGCGAGCCGAGATCAAGTCGTGACCGCGCGAGCCGACATAGGCCAGCTCCACCGTCCGCAGGCGTCCGATCTGCCGCTGCACGTTGACGTTCCAATGCTCCATCCACGGTGTCTCCAGATCGCGCTGGTACGCCGTCGCTGACTGCGGAATCGGAATCGGGAACGACGCCGGAAAAGGATCCGCCAGCCTGAGAGGGGGCAGACCCTGGAACGAGAAGTAGACGTTGAGATTGAAGTACGGGGGATTGAAGAACAGCCCCTCGGACGTGGCGAGCGCTCCCTGGTTGTAATAGATGCCGTAGCCGCCGCGAACGACGAGTGAGGCTTCACGGTTGGCGGTCCATGCGAAACCCACGCGAGGCGCGAGGTTGTTGCGGTCCGCCTCGTAGCCACCGCGCGGCACGCCGCCGGTGCCGACCGCGACGAGCGTGCCCGTTCCGAAGTCATACAGGTTCGCGCGGTCGTCCTTGTCCACCGGCGGACCCGCGTAGTCGTAGCGAAGCCCCGCGGAGATCGTCAGGTTCGGCGTCTTCCGCCAGTCGTCGTGCGCGAACAGGCTCCAGTTGTTGGCCCGCAGGTTCTGCGGATTGTCGAGCCGCGCGCCGCCGGTGACGACCGGAAAGCCGAGGAGCAGGTCCGCCAGGGCATTGCCGGTCAGATACTGGTCGATGAAGTTGAGGAAGCCGCGCGCCTGCACGTCGCGATACGCACGCTGCCTCACCGAATACCATTCGGCGCCGAACTTGACGAGGTGGGCGCCGCGCGACCACGTGGCGGTGTCGGTGAGCTGGAACGTGTTGGACGTGCTCGCCTGCGGGTTGTTGTATTCGTGGCCGAGCGGGGAGTAACCGGCGATCGAGATCAGGCTCAGGCCAGCGTCGCGCGGATTCGACCCCAGGGCCGGGAGACCCACCGAGGCGTTCGTCACCGACGTGTCGGCTGCGAACACGCCGATACCCACGCGGTTATAGCCGAAGCGGAGGTCATTCACGAGCGTCGAAGACGGCGTGTGCGTGATGCTGGCGACCGCGTTGTGGCCGCGCCGCGCCACGTCGTTGCCGTAACCGGGGAGCGCCGAAAACCCAGGGCCCGCGAACGGCTCGAGCAGCGCGCGGTCGCTGATGCTGTACCGGCCGGTGATCCGGCCGCCACCACCGATCGCCTGATCGATGCGCGCGTCCACCTGATGGATGTCGTCCTCGAGCGCCGGAGAGGAGACGTAATTGGCGAACGGGGTGTTGCGGTTCGGCGCGGGGAAGAGCGCCGCGATCGCCGCGCCGCGCGGGTCGATGAAGAACGACGGGATCACGGCGCCGGGGAAGGGTATAGCCGTGCCCGGGACGTTCGGCCGCGCGAACCCGCTCTGTGAAAAGTTACCGGCCCGTTCGGCAAGCGTCGGCACGTTGGTGACGCGCGTCACCCCCTCGCGCAGTCGCGTCCGCTCGTAATCGACGAAGAAAAACGTGCTGTTCTTCACAATCGGGCCGCCCACCGATGCGCCGAACTGGTGGCGGCTGTAATCCGGCGCATCCTCGTTCTTCGGCGCAAAGTAGTTGCGCGCGCCGATGGCATCGTTTCGGAAGAACTCGTACGCGGTGCCGTCGAAGCGGTTGCTGCCGGAGCGGGTGATGACATTCACCTGTCCGCCCGCGTTGCGGCCGAACGACGCGTCGTACGTGGAGGTCAGGATTTCGAACTCGCGTATGGCATCCACGGGTGGGCGCACGCTCACCGTGCCGAGCTTCGGGTCCACGTTGTAGACGCCGTCCAGCAGGTAATTCGTGAAGTCCTCGCGGCTGCCGTTGACCGCGATCGCAAAGTCGCCCCGCACCGAGGCGGCAGATCCCTGGGGCGCCGGCGCCGTGCCGGGCGCGAGCAGCGCCAGTTCGAGGAAGTTGCGCCCATCGAGCGGCAGTCCCGTGATGAGCCGATTGTCGATCCGCGTGCTCAGGGCCGGCGAGTCGCGATCGACAGCGATGAACACGGCGCGGACGTCGATCTCGTCGGACACCGTGCCGAGCGCCAGCGGGAGGTCCAGCCGGAGATCCTGGCTGATGGCCAGCTCCGCGCGCGCGGCAAACGTCTGGTACCTCGGGTCCTCCACCTCGACCCGGTAGGCGCCGGGCGGGAGCTCCGCGGCGCTGTAGCGGCCCGAGTCGTCCGCGGTCACGCGACGCGTTTCTTTCGTGCCTTCGTTGATGACGCGTACCGCGATTCTGCCGGCCGGCGCCCCGGACGGATCGAGCACCGTTCCCCGAATCGAGGCGCTCTGGGGCTGCGCGCCCGCAACGCTGGTGACAGCCAGGACAAACGCGCCGAACAGGTTCAGGAGTCGGGACATCATCCGATAAAGATACCTGCGCTGAGGGTTCCCGCCAAGTCCCACTTGATGACACGACGATGGAGACGCGATGAGGCCACCTCGGCGGGTGATAGGATGCCGGCGTGAAACGGTTCTCAGCCTGCATCCTGATCGCCATGTCCACCGCGTGCGCGGCACGCACCGCCCCCGCCGCCGCGGCCGCGCGCGGCGCGACGTCGATGTCAGAAGCCTCGGTCCGCAGCCACATGGAATTCCTGGCCGGGGACGCGCTGAACGGACGCGGCAGCGGCACACGCGACGAGTGGATCGCCGCGGCCTACATCGGCTCGCACATGCGTCGCCTCGGGATCGAACCGCTGGGTGATGACGGCGGCTACGTTCAGAAGGTGACCATCGAGCGCAGCGAGCTGAACACTCCACCCGTTCTGTCGGTGGGCGATACCCGGTTCACCCACGGCACAGGGATTTACGTCTCGCAGCTCACCGCCGCGAAGATTTCCGGTCCGCTGCAGCGCTACAAAGAGGGCACGCCAGTTGCCGTCGGAGCGGTGCTGCTCGTGCCCCGGAACGTCACGGTGACCGCGTCGGCAACGACCGGCGCCGTGATCGTCATTTCGCCCGAAGCCGCCCAGGCGCGGGCGCGTCGAGCGACGGCCGCCCCGCGTCCCCTCGCGCTGCAGCGCATCGTGGGCACGCCGGCGCGCGCCTCGATCGCCGTGGACGCCGAAACGTACCCGGCACTCGACACCGTCAGCGACGGCACGGTCGTCACGCTGACGGCCGACGCGAAGCCGCCGCAGAACGCCTATACGTGGAACGCGCTCGGGCGGTTGGCCGGCAGTTCGTCACGGGATGCGGCCGACGTGATCCTGTTGTCGGCGCACCTCGATCATCTGGGCAATGGCCGCGGTCCCGCCGTGAGCGGCGGCGACAACATCTTCAATGGGGCCGACGATGACGCGTCGGGGAGTGTGGCGGTACTCGAGCTGGCAGAAACGCTCGCCATGGGGCCACGACCGCAGCGGACGGTGATGTTCGCCTGGTTTGGCAGTGAAGAGAGCGGCGGATTCGGTGCGCGGCATTTCATCGACGCGCCCCCCGTGCCCTTGTCCACGATCGTGGCGAACCTCGAATTCGAAATGATCGGGCGGCCAGATCCCAAGGTGCCGCCGCATACGTTGTGGCTGACCGGCTACGAGCGCAGCAATCTCGGACCGGAGCTGGCGAAGCGCGGCGCCAGGATCGTGCAGGATCCACATCCGGACCAGAACTTCTTCGCCCGGTCTGACAATATCCAGCTGGCGCGGCGCGGTGTCATCGCGCAGACCGTCTCCAGCTTCGGGCTCCACAAGGAGTACCATACGCCCGCGGACGAAATCCGGTTCGTTGATTTCGCGCACATGACCGAGGCCATCCGATCGATGCTCGAACCGATCCGCTGGCTGGCGAACTCGGCGTTCAGGCCCGGGTGGCTGCCGGGGAAGAAACCGTAACCTTATCGATCTATCGACTTATCGACTTATCGACTTATCGGCTTATCGACCTATCGCGGGGCGTACACTGACAGTTCGCGCACCATCCAGTGCGGCGCCGGGTGGATCCGGAGATAGCGCGTGTTGACGTCCGGCAGGGTGATTCGGATCGGCACGGTCTTCTGATCTTCGAGCGCGCCGGCGATCGCCAGTGCCGCGGTCCATCCTTCCCAGGCCGGGTTCCAGCCAACCCCGTCGCCGGACGCTTCCACGGCGAGGCGAGCGCCGAGTTCGTCATAGTGCCAGCGAAGTGGAAACCCGACCGCGCGCACGACCTGCGCCCGCCCGAGATCGATGATGACGTGCTCCCGTGCTTCGGTGCGCACGGCCGCCGGCGCGATACGCGCGCCGATCGCGGGCATTCGATCCCTGGCTTTGGCGGGCACGACGAAGACCGAGCCTGCACTGGAACCACCCTGCTCCTGAACGGCCGGCAGCGAACGCACGAAGCGTTGCATGTCTCCGTTCACGTCCGAGCGTCCGTCGACGACGACAACGAGAGGGCGCCCCTGGGCGAAAAAATCGATCGCGCTCGGATCTTCGCGTCGGAGGGCGGACCCCAGGATCCGATAGTGTGGCGGCGTATGGCCGCTGTATCCGTTGACCAGCGGCCGGCCGTGCAGGATGGCGCGGTACATCGCCGAGATGTTCACCGGGGATTCGTCTGCGGGCAGTTCCAGTACGGCGGAGTCTTTGACGCCTGGGAGAACGAAGCGCGCCGCCGGCGTCGTCAGGGGGATCGACACCGTCCATCCATCCAGCAGCAGGCCAACCACGACGAGCCCCGCAAGCGTGGCGCTCGCGGCGCCCCGGCTGGCCACCACGCGGCGCGTCGCAAGCGCAGCGGCGACGCTGAGCGAGAGCACGGCAAGCATCGCGAAGCGCGACGGCGCGCGCAATCCACTGAAGCCCGGGAGAATGGTCAACCATGTGTACGGGCGTACGAACGCCTGCATCGGGGCATCGTCTGGCGCGGGGCCCATCGCCAGCCACCACATGAGGCCGGTTGCCACGGCGTAGAACAACAGGGGCGAGCGTTGCCTGAGGGCCTGTCTGAAGCCGGACGATCGAAGTGCGACGATCGCCGCCGCCATCACGATCAGCACGGCCGTCACTCCAGGGAACAGGAAGTCCTCCTGCGTCCGCCCGATGCTGTCGGGCCACAGTCTCAGCATCCAGGGCATCTTGAACAATGAATCCGGATGGGCGCTGAAGAGCACCATCTCTCCACGCGTTCGCGTCAGACCCATCGTGGCGTGCACCTCGCGATAGCGAAGCAGCGACGGGACGAGGGCGATGGACGAGAGCGCAAACGCCGCCGCGATCGTCAGGCCGGCGCGGGCATGCGCGTGCCACCGGACGAACCATGCGAGCCAGAGCGCGAGCAACACCGGAAAGAACAGCAGGTAGTAGCCGTTCGAGAAGGCCTGCAGCAGCCACGCGATCGCGAAAAGCACCAGCCATCGCGCGCGGCGATCGTCCAGGTACGTGTGCAGCGCGAACAGCGCGAGCGGCATCCACTGCGCCGTGAGCACCTGCAGGTGTGAGAGCTGGCTGGCGCGGTACGGGGCGCACGCGAACGCGACGCCGGCGACGCATCCCCCGGCGATGGATCCCGTCAGGCGCCGCCCGAGCAGAAACGCGAAGAAACCCGAGAGCCAGTAGGACAGGATGAGCGCGACGTTGTACGCGGCGGCCGGAGTCGCGCCCGCCAGCTGGAAAGGGGCCGTGAAGACTGCGATCCCGAGAAGGTGTTCAGAGAGCGCGAACGTGCCTGCGGAGGGGAAGAACACCGGCGGGTTCCACCACCGCTCGGTGAAGGGGAGCGCCTGCGTGTTCCACCAGAGGATCCACGTATTGAGGATCGGGTCGCCGGGGTCGTGCGGAATGCGGGACCCGAGACGGGTGGCGACCGGCCACGTCCACGCGATCGCGAGCAGGAGGAAGCACAGAGCCGCGAGCGCGGTCTGCCGGCGCGTCAAGGAACCTAATTCCCCGCAGTACCGCGTCCCGCCGCAGCCGCGCGCGGCAGGGGCTTCCGCGGCAGCTTCTCGTCGCGGTTCGCCGTGTTGTACACGAACGCGGCGACGATCACGGCGTTCTTGCGCATGTCCTCCTCCTGAATCCGCTCGTACGTATCCATGTTGGAGTGATGCGTGCGCGTGTCGTACTCGACAGGATCCTGGATGAACTGGAACCCGGGCAGGCCGACGGCGTCAAACGCCTGGTGATCCGTTCCGCCCGTGTCGCGGATCGTCAGCGTGTTCATCCCGATGTTGTTGAACGGCTTCATCCACGCCTCGAAGATCGGCGCGACGCTTTCATTGCCCTGCAGGTAGACGCCCCGGATCGCACCCGTTCCGTTGTCGACGTTGAAGTAGCCGGCAAACTTCGAGTGGTCCGGCTTGAGCGTCATCGTCGCGCGGTCGGCGAAGTGACTGAGCACATAGGCACGCGACCCGTGCAATCCCTGCTCTTCGCCGCCCCAGAGGCCGATGCGGACCGTTCGCCGCAGCTTCACGCCGCTGGCCTTCAGAATGCGCATCGCTTCCATCATGACGGCCGAGCCCGCCGCGTTGTCGGTGGCGCCCGTGCCCCCGTGCCACGAGTCGAAGTGCCCGCCCAGCATCACGACCTCCGACGACTTTGCGGGGTCCGACCCTGGCAGCTCGGCGACGACGTTGAAGGATTGCGGATCGTCGTGGAACGTGTTCTTCACGTCCATCTCGATCGTGACCGGCATGTTCTTCTCGAGCGTCCGGGCGATGCGTCCGTAATGTTCGATCGCGACGACGATCTGCGGGAGTCCGAGGTCGGTGACGTTCGGCTGGCGGTTCGCGCTGTTCCCGCCGAGAAAGAAGGTACCGCCATCGCCGCGTCCGGCGCTGATCAGGGCGAGCGCCCCTTCATCCTTGAAGAACTGGCTGCGTTGCGCCACGAAACTTGGCGTGCCGCCGCGTCCGCCGCCGGGGCCTCCCGCGCGTCCGGGTCCGCCACGACCGCCGCGCGGCGTGGTGTCGGTTTCGCGCTCCAGGTCTTTCAGCTGCTCCTGGGTGTAGCGCGAGCTGGGTGCGGTGAAGAGGGCCGGCACATCGCGCATGGCCGTCGTCAGGACGAACCGGCCTTTGAGTTTCCCCTTGAATGTCGCCAGGTCTTCAGGTGTGTCGATGACGGCGAGGATCGCGTCGCCGGAGGCGAGACCGTTCGTGCCGGGAGTCCAGGCGGTGGACATCCCGATCAAGGGAAAGCTTCCGCCAGGGGTCGTGGCGGTGGCGTAGAACTTGTCGTTCGTCCATCCTTTGCCGAACCGACCCCAGGGCTCCAGCTTCGCGTGTGCGAGACCCCAGGAGGTCATTTCTTTGACCGCCCAGTCGCCTGCCTTGCGAAAGCCGGGGGCGTTGGTGAGGCGCGGGCCGTACACGTCGGTCAGCCAGGTCATGATGTTCATGACCTGTGAGCGCGCGAAGCCCTCGTCTTTGATCTTGTAGATGGCGTCGAGGTCGACCTTCTCCTGCTGCTGCGCGGCGAGGGGTGCGAAGGCGAGGGTCGCGGCGAGCGCGCCGGCAGCGATCAGGGGACGGTGGCGGAGCC
>DATLXP010000289.1:0-4724 GCA_035575695.1 Vicinamibacterales bacterium | reverse complement strand
CACGTCCAGCAGGTCCTCGACCAGCCGTGATTGCAGTTCGGCGTTCCGCAGGATGACGGCCGTCGCCTTGGCCCGCAATTCGGGAGTCGGCTCGGACGTCTGAAGCAGACGCGCCCATCCCATGATCGGCCCAAGGGGCGTGCGAAGTTCGTGCGAGATGACGGCAAGGAACTGGTCCTTGCCGGCGTTGGCCTCCTCGGCGAGCTGCCTGGCTTCCTTCTCACGTCGCAGGGCGTCCCGGAGCGCGGTTTCGCTGCTCTCGATGGCATCCCGTGCGGCGCGTTCCGCGCTGACGTGCCCGAGCTGGCCGGCGATCGCCTCGAGCAGCACCAGGAGCTGAGGATCCTTCACCTGTGGCTGTAGCGCGAAGGTCTCGATGGCCGCAAATGTGATCCCGCTTGCATGCACGGGGAAACAGACCGCCGACCGCACACCAGCCTCGGTGAAGATCCTGAAGCGGGGAAGCGTCGGGGTCTCCTCCTGAAGGTCCTCGATCCAGCGGGACGTTCCGGCCGCCCATACCGTGCCCGGCAGCCCCTGGCCACGACGCAGTTCGCTCACGGTCCGGTACGGGGCAGGGTCCACGCCGTCGGCCATCCACGACGCGTCCAGCACGATCCTGTCGGTGAGGCGATCGACCCTCCACAACTGGACGACGTGCCAGTGCAGCTCTTCGCCGATCGCGCGCAGCACCCCTTCGATGGCCGCCCCAGGCGCGGTGGCCGTTGCCAGTGCCCGACTGGCGGCGGCGCTCGCCTTCAGGCGACGCTCCGAGCCTTGCCGCTCGGTGATGTCCCGGAGGTGCCCCACGAACAGAGGCGGTTCGACGCCAGACAGCTGGACGATCGACAGCTCCACCGGCAGGCGGCGCCCGCTGGCATGCAGGGCTTCGACTTCGACGCGCTGACCAACAATGCCGGAGTTGCGGCTTGTGAGATACCGCCGCAGACCCGCCTCGTGCTGCGCCCGGAGTTCTGGAGGCACGAACACATCGCCCAGGCGCTGGCCGATCACCTGCTCGCGCGTCACGCCGAAGGTGGCCTCGGTCCCGGCATTGAGGTCCACGACCCGGCCGGCGGCGTCCATGATGATCACGCAGTCGAGCGACGACTCGAGGAGGGCCGTCCGCCATGCGTGATTGTCTGAGGTCAGCGGATCCGGGTCGGACATGTCGATGACTATTCTAGCCGTCCAATCCAGCCTTCGGGCGTGTGCCGGAAGTGCCGGGCCTCGGACTCCACGAAGCGGTGCGCGGCCGGATCCCAGACAAAAGTCGATAGATGGATCTCGGGGCGCTGGATCCGCAACACGTTGAAGGAGGGCTGCTCTCCGCGTCCGCGCAGCGACACCGTCCCGGCCTGAACGATGAGGGCCGAGTGCCCCTCTATCCGGTACCGCTCGATCGAATGCGACGCGTGCGTGAGATGCAGGTGGCCCGAGAGAAACAGATCCGCATTCGCCGCCGCCAGCCTGCCCATCGCCATGTATGCCCGGCCCAGAAGCCGCCGCTCCGCGACGCCGGGCGGCAGATCGAAGGGATGGTGGGTGACGACGATGCGTATCAGCGACGGCGGCGCGGCACCCAGACGCTGCACGATGCGCTCGACCTGCCCCTCGTTGATGCGCCCTCCCCCCCACGCCCACGAGCGCGCGGTGTTGACGCCGATCACCATCATCTCGTCATCCACGTACTCGGGCTCGAGATCGGGCGAGATGAAGGTTTTGTAACGGATCAGGGGAGAGACGAACCGCGCGACGACGTTCTTGAGCGGCACATCGTGGTTGCCCGGCACGACGAGCCTCGGCGTGGGGAGCGAGTCGATGAAGGCCCGCGCGGCGGCGAACTCGGTGCGCCTCGCGCGCTGCGTGAAATCGCCGGAGATCGCCACCAGGTCTGGCGCCGCCGCAACGACGGCGAGGCGCAGCGGTTCGAGCACACCGGGATCGATGCGCCCGAAGTGGAGATCAGAGAGGTGGACGAGTGTTCTCATTCAAGTGCCCAGGTGTGCCAGTGTGCCAGGGTCCGGACGAGTAGGCCTCAATGCACACCCTCCTCTACTCTCTCACGTCTCGCATCGCGGCGCCTTCGACGTGTTTGACGAAGTCGTCGCGCCGGTGATGGTGCCGCACACCGCGCCTGCTCGGCGTCCGCCCCTGACCCACCGCTACGCGGGCTGCATGCCGCGTGTCCGCCCTGTCACCATGTACACCATCGTCGCCAGGGCGAGGCAGACAGCGAGTGCGATCCATTCCTCGCGTTTCATACCCGTGAGCAGCCAGGCGATGACGAGGCACGCGAGCCACGGGACAACACTGCCCATCGGACCGCGAACGCCCGTGCCGTCGTCTGCGGAGGCGGAGAGCCTTCTGAGCCGCCACGCCGCAAGCGCGCAGCCCAGGTACAGCACGAGCGCCGCGACGTTGGCGAGGATCGCCAGCGTTTCGAACGACCCGGAGATGGCAAGCGCGAAGGCCAGCGCCGACTGCGCGGCGATCGCCGCCTGCGGCGCGTGGGTCCGTGGATGCACCGAGGCAAACGCCCGGGGCAGAAAGCCGTCCCGCGCGAAGGCGTAGACCATGCGCGGCACCGCGAGGGTCATGCCGCCGATGTAGCCGAACATCGACACGGCGGCGCCGGCGAGCAGGAGCCCGCGGGCCCACCCCCCGAGCGAGGCGCCGGCGGCGTCCGCGAGGGGGGAGACGGCGGCCTGCGCGAGGCCGGGCCCAAGGATCCCCTGGGCGACGACCTGCAGCAGGACGTAGAGCGCCGTGATGCCGAGCATCGCCAGAGCGATCGCGCGCGGCACCGTTCGCCTGGTATCGCGGACTTCTCCACTTGGCACGAGCGCGACCTCGATGCCGGCAAAAGCAAAGATGAGGAGGAGCGATGTCCGGGCGACATCCGCAGCCGCCGGCGTCGCCGTCCACTGCAGGTTCTCCGGCCGCACGAAGAACAGCCCCGACACCGCCAGCAGCACGAGCGGGAGCAGCTTCGCGATCGTGGCGACCGAGTTGAGCCGCGAGCCGAGGGTCACACCGCGGGCGTTGATCAGCGACCAGAAGCCAAAGGCAACCGCGAGCGTGGCCGTCTCGGCGGGGCGGCCGCTGAGCGCCGGCACCAGCAGTCCGACGCTCGAGGCGAACACGGTCGCGACCGCCGCGGCCGCGAACGTGCCCAGCACCCACAGCAGCACGCCCGACAGAAAACCCGCGTAGGGCCCGAACGCCGTGCCGATGTAGGCGTATGGTCCGCCCGTGAGCGGCACACGACTGCCCGCGTCAGCGATGCACAGCACGATGAGCCCCATCGCGACCGCGCAGACCAGGTACGCCACGGGAGCTGCGGCGCCAAGCGAGCCAGCCACGTTGGCCGGTAGCCGGAAGATGCCGCCGCCGATCGTGATGTTGACGATGGCCGCCGCCAGACCGAGGGTGCCTATGACCCGGACGAGCGATTCGTTCGAGCGAACGTCTGTGTGCATGGCGGGCAGGGTATCAGGTTCGGGGTTCGGGGTTCGGGGTTCGACACCTGCTACTATCGACGGATGCCCTATCCCGAATCGTTCATTGGTCCCATGCGAGAGGAACTGACGCGGCTCGGCGTCCAGGAATTGCGCACGCCCGCCGAGGTGGACTCGTTGCTCCAGCAGACGTCCGGCACGACCATGGTCGTCGTGAACTCGATGTGTGGATGTGCTGCAGGAAAAGCGCGTCCCGGTATCGCGATGGCGCTGAAGCACTCCGTCAAGCCCGACGTCGTCGCCACAGTCTTTGCCGGCGGAGACATCGACGCGACAGAGCGCGCCCGGAGTTATTTCGCCCCCTACCCGCCGTCGTCACCGTCGATCGCGATCCTGCGCGATGGCAAACTGGTGCACATGATCGAACGGCGGGAGATCGAGAACCAGTCCGCCGAAGCGATCGCGCGCAACCTCACGGACGCCTTCGATCGGATTTGCCCCGGGCAGGGCTGAAGCCCTGCGCTACGGGTATTACCGCCATTCGTAGCGCAGCCCTTTAGGGCTGCTTCACGGGCAGGGCTGAAGCCCTGCGCTACGAGCCTTGCGCATGTCCGTAGCGCAGCCCTGCGCATGTCCGTAGCGCAGCCCTTCAGGGCTGCTGAAAAGAAAAACGGCCGGCAAGGAGCCGGCCGTTCGTCTTGTTCAGTGGACAGTCTTATCGACTGCCCCCGTTAGTGTCTGCCATGCATGCACCTCCCGGCCGCGACCATATAGTTGGGGTCCGGTGATTCCGGATCGTGGTCACTGACGCCTTTTAATCACGCAGCCGCGCCAGCCGCAGCAACGCTGAAATCAGATTATCATGCCGCTACCGAACTTCAAGCGTGTCCGTAAGGCTCCCTCACGCATCGCAGGTACGATTGAACGAATGCCCACACCGACACAGCTACCCCGCCTCGTCCGCAAACGCTCGACGTTGCATGGCTTCGGCGTCTTCGCAGGACAGACCATCAACAAGAACACCCGCATCATCGACTATGCCGGCGAGCTGATTCGCAACAAGCGGAGCGGCACACGCGAAGCACGCTACCTCAGGCAGGGATGCATCTGGGTGTTCCGGGTCAACAGGATCTGGAGCCGCGACGCCGCCGTCGGGGGCAACATCGCGCGGTTCATCAACCACGCGTGCAAGTCGAACTGCTGGATCGATCTCGACCCCAAGACCCGGACGATCTGGATCCGCGCCTCGAAGAACATCCGCAA
>DATLXP010000288.1:0-2432 GCA_035575695.1 Vicinamibacterales bacterium | reverse complement strand
CATCGCGACCGCGCGCGAACTGCGTCCGCCGGTCTTGCAGTGAACGATCACCTCCGCGGCAGGATCGAGCTCGCCGAGCCGCCGCGTGAGCTCGCCGGACGGGATCAGGCGGGCCCCTGGAATCCGGCAGATGGCATGTTCATGCGGCTCACGGACGTCGATGACCGTCGGCGCCTCGCCACGGTCCATGCGGTCCTTGAGTTCCCGAACCGTGATGTCCTTAGAGCCATTGATAGAGCCATTGGAGGTGCAATAGCCCTCGTAGGCCTTCAACTCCAGGATCGACGGGCTATCGCCGCATACAGCACAGAGGGGATCGCGAGACAACTTCAACTCGCGGAAGCGCATCCGCAGCGCGTCGTAGATGACGAACCGGCCGATCAGCGGCTCCCCAATCCCCAGGATCAGCTTGATGGCCTCGGTCGCCTGGATGGTGCCGATGATTCCAGGCAACACGCCGAGCACGCCCGCCTCCGCGCAGCTCGGCACGAGGCCCGGGGGCGGCGGTTCGGGATGCAGGCAGCGGTAGCACGGCCCATCCTCGGCGGCGAACACCGACGCCTGCCCTTCGAACTGGAAGATCGCGCCATAGGCGTTCGGCTTGCGCGCCATCACGCACGCGTCATTGACCAGATACCGCGCGGTGAAATTGTCGGTACCGTCCAGGATGACCTCGTAGCCGGACACGAGCTGCAAGGCGTTCGACGCGTCAAGCGTCGTCTGGTGCGCGACGACATCGATCTCCGGGTTCACACCGCGCAGGCGGTCGGCGGCCGCTTCGAGCTTCGGTCGCCCGATGTCAGCGACCGAATACAGAACCTGCCGGTGCAGGTTCGAGGCGTCGACGGTGTCGAAGTCCACGAGGCCGAGGGTGCCGACACCGGCCGCGGCGAGGTACAACGCCGCCGGCGAGCCGAGCCCTCCCGCACCCACGCACAGGACGCGCGCCCCCTTGAGACGACGCTGCCCGGCGAGACCGATTTCGCCGAGGGTAATGTGCCGGCTGAAGCGGATGAGCTCATCGGGCGAGAGTTCTGTAAATCCGGCCATGGGGTGCGTTTTCCATCATACAGGCTTGAGGTTACCGGACCTTTCGCCTAAACTTCGTCCATCGTGGAAACCATGGTCGTGGCCGTCCTCTCGCTGGCGCTCGGCACCGCCGCAGGGGCGCTGTGGATGTCGTCGCGCTCGCGCGCCGCGTACGAAATCGCGCTGCAGGAAAAGGCGTCCCTCGCGGCGGCACTCGACGCGGAGCGGCGTTCAGCCACAGAAAAAATATCCCTCCTCCAGGATGCCGAAACGAAGCTCCGGGACGCGTTCTCGTCGCTCTCGTCCGAGGCACTCCGCGCGAACAGCGAGTCGTTCCTTCGCCTGGCCCGCGCCTCTCTCGGCGAGTTCCAGAAGACGGCGACGATGGATCTCGATGGCAAACAGAAGGCGATCGACGCGCTCGTCCAGCCGTTGCGCGAGTCACTGACCCGGGTGGACGCCAAGCTGAACGAAGTCGATCGCGGACGCGCCAGCTCGCAGGCTCAGCTCTCCGAGCAGCTGCGGTCGATGACGCAGGCGCAGCAGGTGCTCCACTCCGAAACCAGTAAGCTCGCACGTGCGCTTCGGTCATCGAACACGAGAGGGGAATGGGGCGAGATCCAGCTGCGGCGGGTGCTCGAGTGCGCCAACCTCGTCGAAGGCATGCACTTCGACATCAAGGACTCCGCGCAGTCCGAAGGAGGGCGCCTCACGCCCGACGTCATCGTCAAGCTGCCCGGAGGGAAGAACGTCATCGTCGACGCCAAGGTCGCGCTGTCGGCGTATCTCGACGCCATGGACTGCGAGGATGATGCTGGCCGCGACGCAAAGCTGAAGGATCACGCGCGCCAGGTCAAGGACCACGTCAACCGCCTCGGCAACAAGAGCTACTGGGCTCACTTCCAGCCCGCGCCGGACATCGTCGTGATGTTCGTGCCCGGCGAGGCGCTGCTGTCTGCCGCCCTGCAGCACGACAATGGCCTGCTCGAGTTCAGCATGAACAAGGGGGTCATGCTGGCGAGCCCGCTGACGCTGATCGCGCTGCTCAAGGCGATCGCCTACGGCTGGCAGCAGGACACGATTGCGAAGAATGCGCAGGAGATCAGCGAGCTCGGCCGAAACCTCTACGACCGGATCGCCAAACTCGCGGAGCACTTCGAGAATGTCGGTCGCAGCCTCGCGAAGGCCGTCCAGTCATACAACGGCGCCGTGGGCACGCTCGAAACACGCGTCCTCGTCACGGCGCGGCGGTTGAAAGACAAGGGCGTGACGGCGTCGGAGGAGTTTCGCGAGATCGAAACGATCGACACCACGCCGAGGCTGCTTGGCGCACCGGAGCTCGTCGGGCTGTTCGATGATGTTGCGGCTGACGACGGGCCGGCTGACGACGCGGCGACCGACGC
>DATLXP010000287.1:0-4118 GCA_035575695.1 Vicinamibacterales bacterium | reverse complement strand
GGGAAGGCCGCCAGAACGTTTCCAGTGCAAACCGCGTGTTCGAGGTTCTGGCCCCCCGCGTTGCGAGATTCGGCGTGCGCTTTAGATTCTAGGAGTCACGACTCCTAGTCTGGCGTGAGCAAGGTTCAGGGCCGCCCGGTTCCACCGGGCGGCCCTGCTTTTTCACCCCGACGTCCCGTCGTCTTCGAGGGCGGTCGTGCTGCGGACGAAGTAGCGTCAGGCCGGGGGGCGTGCGCCTGGGGTCTCGTCCCGTATGAGCGACAGGTGACGTCCGGGCAGGAAGTGTGCGCGGGCGGCGTAGACCGCTTTGAGTGCCTGCCCGTTCTTCTTGATGAGCACGTAATCGCCGGTCTGTTCCCGCTGCTGTAGAAACGCCCGCCAGAGAACATCGGTGTCGCGCTGGCCCGTGGGCGGCGTCAGGTTCCACACCGACAGGTTGAGCAGCTCTTCGCGGCCATATCCAGTCAATACCGAGGCCGCGCGGTTGGCGGCGACATAGCGCCCGTCGTTGTCGGCGACCAGCGCGGTGAAGGGGAGCGGGTCGATGAGGCGCCGCAGGACCGCGTCGGCGTCCATGGCCGCGGGCCCGTCCGACAGACCGCGGGCTTCGGTGACGAGCTCCGTAAGATGCGCGCGCAAGGTGGCTGGCACGAGAGGCCCAGTATATTTGACTCATCTCCACCGGGGGACAACAATGAACGTCCCGTGAGTTCTCCGTCCCAAGCGCTGCGTTCGCTCACCTGATGGCCACACCGGGCGGTGACGAGCAGTCCGTTTTTCGCGTGCTGTTCGACGCGATGCCGCAGCTCGGCTGGACGGCCCAGCCCGACGGCTTCATCGATTATTTCAACCGCGGCTGGTACGAATACACCGGCGCCACCTACGAACAGATGCAGGGGTGGGGCTGGCAATCTGTCCACGACCCCCAATATCTCCCCTTGGTCAAGGCCATGTGGACGCGGGCCATCGAATCCGGAGAGGCTGTCGAGCTCGAGTTTCCGCTGCGCCGCCGGGATGGGGTCTTTCGCTGGTTTCTCACCCGTGTGCAGCCGATTCGCGACGAGTCCGGGCGGCTCGTGCGCTGGGTCGGCATCAACACCGACATCCACGATCAGCGCATGGCGCAGATGGCCTCACAGGAGCAGCGCGCCCGCTACGCCGCGCTCTTTTCGCAGGCGCCGGTTGCGATCTGCCTCCTGCGCGGCCCGTCCCACATCGTCGAGCTCGCCAACCCGCTCATGTGCCAGTTATTGGGCCGTCAACCGGGGCAGGTGCTCGACAAGCCGATTTTCGAGGCGCTCCCCGAGCTCGAAGGGCAGGGATTCGTCGAACTGTTGGACGGCGTGTTCCGGACGGGCGTCCCCTTTGCGGGCAGCGAGACGCCGGCGCGGTTGGACCGCAAGGGTGACGGCACACTCGAGACGGGGTACTTCACCTTCGTGTACGAGCCGATGCGCGACGAGGCCGGCGTGGTGGACGGCGTTGCGGTCGTCGCGGTCGACGTGACGGCGCAGGTCGCCGCGCGCGACACGATCGCGCAGAAGGTGAAACAGTCGGACTTCGAAGCCAGCGTGGGAGGCGCCCTGACGAGTGGAGATCCCTTGGCGGTCCAGCTCACACGCTGCTGTGAGGCCATGGTGCGGCTCGGCGCCGCCTTTGCGCGGATCTGGATCCATGACGAGGCGAGCGGAATGCTGGAACTCCGGTCGAGCGCGGGGCTGTACACGCATCTGGACGGTGCGCACAGCCGCGTGAAGGTCGGCGAGTTCAAGATCGGCCGGATCGCGGCGGAGCGGCGTCCCCACTTGACCAACGAGGTGTTCGAGGATCCTCGTGTCAGCGACCCCGCCTGGGCCCGCCGGGAAGGGCTCACTGCCTTTGCAGGCTATCCCCTGCTGCTGGGGGACCGACTCGTCGGCGTGATGGCGCTGTTCGCGAAGGAGCCGTTGAGCGACGATGTGTTGCAGGCCCTGGGCGCGGTGGCGAACCAGATCGCGCTGGCTATCGATCGCGACCAGATCGAGAGGTTCCGCGAACTGTTCATCGGCATGGTGGGGCACGACCTGCGCAATCCGCTCAATGCGATCCTGATGGGCACCCAGTTGATGATCCGGGACCCGAACCTGCCCGACGGACCGAAGCGGACCGCCGGCCGCATGCAACGCAGCGTGTACCGCATGAGCCGCATGGTGGACCAGCTGCTCGACTACACGCGCGCGCGGTCCGGAGGGGGCATTCCCCTCATCGCCGTCCCGGCCGACCTGGTCGCCATCTGCAGGGAGACCGCGCAGGAACTGGCACAGGCTCATCCAGACCGCACGTTCGAGCTGGACGTCAGCGGCAGCGAAGAAGGGGAGTGGGACGTCGACCGGATGGAGCAGGTCTTCTCCAACCTGCTGGGGAATGCCGTCACCTACGGCGCGGCGGACCAGGCCATTCGAGTCACGCTTGGGGGTGATGCCGCGGTCGTCGTCGGCGAAGTCGTCAGCTTCGGAGCGCCGATTCCTCCCGGGGATCTTCCGCACATCTTCGAGCCGTTTCGCAGGGGCAACGCCGTCAGGCCCGCCTCGGTCGACGGTCTGGGGCTCGGCCTCTTCATCACCAGGCAGATCATCCAGGCCCATGGCGGAACGATTCGCGTGTCGTCGTCTGGGGAGGCGGGCACGTCGTTCGTGTTCGAAATGCCGAGGCGGCGCGTGCGGCCGTAGTCGGAAGCGCCGTGTTAGAATGCTGGTTCGCTTGCCCGCAGAAAGCCGACGTAGCTCAGTTGGTAGAGCAGCTGATTCGTAATCAGCAGGTCACCCGTTCAAGCCGGGTCGTCGGCTCCATCTAAGTCTAATTTACAGTAGCAGTTAAAACCAAGAGAGTTGGTCGTGCGCCTTTCGAGGTGCTGCCGTAGTCACACGGTAGTCACACGATAACGCTGGCGGCGCGTCGCAGTTGGCCGGCTTGACGAAGCGCGAATGCGCAACGGAGGCACTTCGTCCGCAGCAGCATCCCCGAGCGTGTCGCCATGCGGCTCCCCGGCCGCAAGACGCCGAGCGCGTTCGCGCGCTACGACATCAATGAGCGACGGGGACCTACGCGACGCCGCTCCCGTTCGGGCTCACAAAACCAGCCGAGGGGCAACTACCTGACGCTTACTTTTGCGACGGTCCGGGCGACGTTCCTTGCGCCGGGCATTCGGATCAGGGCGTATCCGGTACCGGTGTCATCGGTGTTCGGCTGAACCACGATAGTGTCGCTGTCACTGGTATCGATGATGAAGCCATCTTTATCTTGAAACTCGATGGTCGCGCGGAACGCGTGCGGAGCTACACCCTTGTTGCGAAGAGTGAGCTTCCAGGCATATTTCCACCAGGTGTCGTTTGTTTCAGTGATTTTGGAGTCAACCGCGACGATCTCCCAGACCTTTTCGGGCGCTGGTTCCACGGCTTTGGCGATCGGCACCGGCCCGCTGGCAGATGATGAAGGCGCAGACGCGGCCTTATTCGACTCAGCAAAGTCGATGAACTGCGGTAGGCCGTACTTTAGAGCCAGACGCTTCTGGTCCAACATGGCCTGTGACTGACGCATCGTCGCGACGGTGGAGAGAGACATAGCCTGAACGAGTCCGCCTGAATAGCGCGCCGCCTCAGCCTCCCCGGCAGCTACTTTCGCTTTCATCGCGTCAATCTCGGCTTCGACCGCAGCAAGTTCGGCTGCTGCTCCGTCCGGCAATGTGAACGGCTTGCCATCGGCCGTATACCGAACAAGGACATTAAGATCGCCGGCCGTCGCGCGTTGAGCGAGCAACGCCCGCGTCTGCTTCAACGTCGCAAGTCGTGATTCAATCAGCGCTTTCACGAGTCCGCCCGCGTACTTGGCGTTCTCTGACTCAGCCTCTGTAATCTGAGCATCGACAGTCGCGATCTCGGCCTTAACTTTGGGATCGACTGGCGCGCGAGTTTGCGCACACGCCAGCGGCGCCGACAGAGACTGAATCGTACCGGGAATCTCGGAGGGCGAATAAATTGAGTCAGGCCACTGCGGCCTGCTCATAGTAACGCGCTTCGAATTCGGCCGGCGGCACGTAGCCGATCGGCTCCAGCAACCGTCGCATATTGAACCAGTCGATC
>DATLXP010000286.1:0-1751 GCA_035575695.1 Vicinamibacterales bacterium | reverse complement strand
GGCCCGGAGATCGCGACACCAGCGGCCGGCTCCTCCATGGGATCCGCCTTCAGGATCGCGCTCATCGTCTCGATCGGCGAATCGGCGTCGAAGGCGCGCTGCCCTGTGAGCATCTCGTAGAGCACCGCGCCGAACGCAAAGATGTCCGCGCGATGGTCGACCGCCTGACCGCGAACCTGTTCCGGGGCCATATAGCCGATCGTTCCGAGGATCAGCCCCGGGAGCGAGTCGACCGCGACGTTAGGCGACAGCTGTGTCTGCGCGTCACCCATCTGCTGGACAGCCTCTGGCACCGCGCGCGCAAGACCGAAGTCGAGGATCTTCACGCGCCCGTCGGAGGTCAGGAAGATGTTCTCCGGCTTCAGGTCGCGGTGCACGATCCCGCGCGCGTGCGCCGCGGCGAGCCCCTGTGCGATCTGCTGTGCGATGTCGAGCGCTTTGGTCTTCGGCAGCCCGTGCCCCCGCGTGCTGCTGCTTCCCGGCGTACTTCCGGACTTTACCGATGCCGATTTCGTATGAACCGCCGATCCCTGCAGGCGCGCACGCAGCGTTTCCCCTTCGAGCAGTTCCATGACGACATAGCTGATCCCGCGGTCGGAGCCGACGTCGTGGATATTGACGATGTTCGGGTGATTCAGCGCACCGATCGCACGCGCCTCGCGCTCGAAGCGCGCGAGCGCGGCGGGGTCGTCACTGAGGGAGGCTGGCAGCACCTTCACGGCGACGTCTCGGCCGAGCCGCTCGTCGCGTGCGCGATACACCTCGCCCATGCCGCCGGCGCCGACGGCCCCGGTGATCTCGTAGGGGCCGAGCTTCGTCCCGGGTGTCAGCGGCATCTCTCATCCAGGGATTCGACTGTCGTCGTCATAGTTCCACCTTCGTCCCGACACCCGCGTAGACAGACCCCTCGCCGAAGATGGCTTGAGAATCGACTCGTGCAACGTGCGGAATGCGGATTATACGCGGCGTTCGTCGGCGCGTCAGTTGTCTCTCGAGACGACAGGACCCGCGCCGCTGCGCCAGGTGAAGCGCCAGCGTGTCGCCCGGCGGACATGGCCTACCAGCGCGGGACGAAAGCAGGCGAGACAGGTGCCGCCGACTCGGCGAACGCTCGGATACACGATGCCCATCGACCCACGCGCGAGCAACGCTGCCCCAAGCGCCTGTGACGCCACGTAGCTGGAGGGAGACAGGCACGCGCGAAAACCGCGTGCCGAACGCAAGTCGTGGAAATCCGCGCAGAAGTCCGCGGTGTATTCGTCGTAGGTGACCGACTCGTCGGGCATCCCGATCTCCGCGAGCTGGACGGTCTTGTGAAAGCCCAC
This sequence comes from Vicinamibacterales bacterium, assembly GCA_035575695.1. Classification (GTDB taxonomy): domain Bacteria; phylum Acidobacteriota; class Vicinamibacteria; order Vicinamibacterales; family 2-12-FULL-66-21; genus JACDCA01. Next base: position 426 of record DATLXP010000286.1, on the reverse strand, counting down.
TTCCGCCTGGGCCGTCTCCAGCTCGAAACCGGCGTACCAGGCGCCGCGGTCGGGACCCGTGAAGCGGGCGCCGAGCGGGTGCGGGTGGGCAAAGGCGGCATTCACCACGGCCGCGTGCGGTACAGCGGCGAGAAGTTCGTCAGTGCCGATTCCGGCTCCCAGGCCTCGTTCGGCGAGCAGGCGGTCGTTGGTGGCCGCGTCGAGCTCAAAGATCGCCTGCAAGTGATCCTTGTCGTCGGCAATCCGAGTCAGCACGCTGTCTCCCTGTGGCAAATGCCGCGAGGGTATCAGCCGGTGGGTGTCTTTTTTCCTCAGTGCGACGATCGGCGGGTATCTCATCAGCCCGCGCGACGCGCGTCGAGAAGGCGCCGGACGGTCAACAGGGCAGGCACGCCGCCGCGCATCATGTACGCAAGTGGGGTGGCG
>DATLXP010000285.1:0-3831 GCA_035575695.1 Vicinamibacterales bacterium | reverse complement strand
CGCGCCGCAGCGGCGCTCGATCATCCCAACATCTGCGCCGTGCACCAGGTGATCGTCGAGGCCGACGGACGCGCGTGCATCGTCATGCAATACGTCGAGGGGGAGACGCTCGCCGCCAGGCTGCGCGCCGGTCCTCTCGAGGCGCGGCTCGCGCTGTCGATCGTGTGCGACCTGGCCGATGCGCTGTCCGCGGCGCACAAGCGGGGCATCATCCATCGCGACCTCAAGCCCCAGAACGTCATCGTCACCGCCGACCGCCGCGCCAAGCTTCTGGATTTCGGGATCGCGAGGGTCACCGAACTCTCCACGACCACGGCCGGCGATGGCACGCAGACGAGTCTGACGACGCCCGGAGTATTTGTCGGCACGCCTCCATACATGTCGCCGGAGCAGTTTCAGCAGCAGCCGCTCGACGGGCGCAGCGACCTGTTTTCGCTCGGCGCCCTGTTCTTCGAGTGCCTCACCGGGCGCCGCGCGTTCGAGGGAAAGTCTCAGATCGAGATCTTCACGCAGGTGCTGAACCACCATCCGCCGCCCGTGTCGTCGCTGCGCCCCGAGCTGACCGATCGGTACGACGAAGTGTGCCGGCGCCTGCTCGCGAAGCATCCGGAGGACCGGTTCCGCTCGGCCGAGGAACTGCTGGGGGCGCTGCGCGTGCTTTCGCCGGACACGGCGCGTTCGGCCCCAGCTCCGTTGCTGGAGGCGTCGCCTGCCGGCGGCGGCCGGCGCCTCGATCGTCGTGTCGTCCTGGGCATTGCGACGTCGGTGATCATCGTGGCGGCCATTGGCGTGTGGAAGAGGAATGGACCGGGACGGGTCGCCGGCCCGGCCGCCGGGGCCGAGGAATGGTATCGAAAGGGGACGGAGAAAATTCGTGACGGCGCCTACTACACCGGCCGCCAGGCGCTGCTCGAAGCCGTGAAGAAGTCTCCGGCCTATGCGGCGGCTTACGTGCGGCTCGCCGAAGCGAATACCGAACTTGACGATGTCCAGCGCGCGCAACAGGCGCTGCTCAAGGTGGGCAGTGACGAGGCCAGTCTGCCGGCGGAGGTTCGACTGAGATTTCGCGCCGTGCGCGCCCTGATGTTGCGCGATGTGGATGAGGCCGTCCGGTCATACGGCAGTCTCGCGAACAAGCGCGCAAAGGACCCTGGCGCGTGGCTCGACCTCGGACGGGCGCAGGATGCGTCCGCGCTGGCAGCCGATGCGCGTGTCAGCTACGACAAGGCGATCCAGCTGGACGATCAATATGCCGCCGCGTACCTCAGGCGCGCATCGATCCTCGCGCTCGAGGGTGGCCACGACGCCGCCCTGAAGGATTTCTTCGAGGCGGCGCGCCTGTATGGACTGGACGCGAATCTCGAAGGGCAGGCAGAAACGTTCCTCCGCCGCGGGGGATATCTCAGTGGAAGCGGACACATGCAGGACGCGAGGCCCGACCTGGAGCGCGCGAGAACACTCGCCGCGCAGCTTGGCAATCGCGCGCAGGAGATCCGGGCGGAGCTCCAGTTGAGCAGCATCATGGCGTGGGAGGGGCGCTCGGATGAGGCCCAGGCACTCGCCGGAAAGGCGATCGCCGCGGCCCGGGAGCACGACCTCGAGACGGTCGCCGCCGACGGGTTGATCGACCTCTCCAACATGCTGTTCGAGGCCAGGCGGTACGACGAAGCGGCGGGGCACCTGGACCGGGCGCTGGAGCTGGCGCGCACGCGCAACGTCCCGCGGATTGTTGCGCGAGCCGAAGTGCAACGCGCAGCGTTGCTGCTCGCGACCGGGCGTCCCGACGAGGCGGTCCATAGGGCGGAACAAGTCATTCCCTCGACCCGGCAGAACCGCTATCGCCGATACGAGCTGAAGGCGCTCAATGTGATCTCCCGCGGACGTGGCGATCTCGGGCAGATTGTCGAGGCACGGACGTCCGCCGCAGAGGTCCTGCGAATCGCGACCGACATCAGGGACGACGCGCTCGTTGGCGACGCACTCGAAAACCTGGCCGGCCTGGCGACGGCAACGGGCTCGCTCCCGGAAGCCCACGCCTATCGTCTTCGCTCCGAGAAGCTTCATCGCGACAAGAAGGACATCGCGCTTCTCGGGTACGACCTCACGAACCGGTCCGAGCTGCTGATTCGAATGGGGCGGCCGGATGAAGCCGATCCGCTCCTGCGCGAAGTCGAGGCAGGCATCGCGGCGGGCATCGACTCTTTCCGCGGGCGCGACCGCCGTGCGAAGTCCCTGCGTGCTGTCAGCGCAGCAACAGAGGGCCGCTTTCAGGAAGCTGCCCGCGTGGCCCGGGAGCTGATGCAGAGCGGCGCGGTGGCCCCGGACATCTATTCCCGCCTCGCCGGTCGACTGATCGAATACAGTGACGCTTCCATGGGACGACCCGTGAAGCCGGCTCCCATTCCTGACTCTGAGAAGCTGTCGTCGACGACGGCGGCGCGTGAAATCCGATATTGGGCGCTCAGCGCCTACATGGCCTCCGGGGATGCGAAACGCACGCTCGCGGCCGTGACGACCACGCTCGCGGATGGCAACTCCGCTGTTTCGTACGAGTTCGAATGGCGGGTCGCCGCCATCGGCGCCGCGGCCGCTCGTCGTGTGAAAGACGCGCCCGTCGAGCAGCAGATGGCTCGCCGCGCGCGCCAGGCGCTCGACCGGCTCCACTCCGCGTGGAAAGCGGATGCGTCTTCCTACGGTGCGCGACCAGATCTTGTGACCTTGCGACGTAACGCAGGACTGAATACCCGGTCCTGAAAGAGTGAAGGAGGCCGAGTGACCGAGCTGCAGAAGAGCAATCTCGTCAAGGGGCTATCGATCGGCGCGGTGCTCGGCGTTTTGACCGGGGCGGCGGTGATGTATTCATTCCAACAGCCATCGGTGGAAGACGACGATCGCCCGCCGATCATCGTTCGAGGCGGCTCACTGATTTTCGAGAGCGGTGACACCAAGAAGTCAAAGCCTGGCAAGCCTTGGCGGAAAGAGACGGTGACGGATTCGGCCGGACAGAGTGAGGTTCAGTGGAAACCAGATCACGAAAAAGCACGCTCCGTGGGTCTGTTCGTTGTCTCGTTCGAGAACGGCACTGACGCGTCCGGCGCGACCTGTGTGTCGGAGTTCCTGCCGGAGTTGACTGTGATCTACGATCACGACGGCGAGGCGGGAACACCCGCGATCCGCTACCTCATCTCGCGACGTCCCAGGAACAACGGCAACGGAACGATGGCCCCAACTGTTATCCAAACCGCTCCGTTGACCGAGGACAACACGTCCGTGCCGGACTACCCGACACTGACGCTGACCGGGACCGAAACAAAGATCGCGATCGAATATACAAGAGCCAATGGCCAGACGGTGGTCTGTTCGGCAGACAGAGCGACCGTCGAGCCGAGACACTGACAGACTTTGTCTCTCGAACGGTAAGGCGGCGGCGTCTGACGGGCGGCGGAGGATCACGCGCGGCCGCTCGGTGCGCAAGGGCGAGTAGAATTGCACCCGTGCGTGAAGATGCCGTCCGCGGCGCAGGCTTGGCCGTGTCGCTGGCCTATGCAGCCTTGATCATCTGGATCTACGCGAGCCAGCCGGCGACCTTCGCGCAGGTCACCGGCGGGCTCACCTCGAGCGTCGGCGGATACCGGGTCGACGCGCAGGCCTTCAATGACGGCCTGAGGTTCTTCCGCCAGGACCAGTTCGTCGAAGCACGCGCGGCGTTCGCGCGCGCCGATCCCGCCGAACGCGATGCACGCACGCGGTTCTATGTCGCCTACAGCTATTACCGGCAGGGCTGGCACCCCCTCTACCGTGACGACGTGCTGTTCGCGGAAGGCGTGAAGG
>DATLXP010000284.1:0-3862 GCA_035575695.1 Vicinamibacterales bacterium | reverse complement strand
CGAATGATGGATGCCGTGCATGCTCGGCGTCACGATCACCCACCCGAGCCGGCGTTCGAGTGCCGGTGGCAGCGCAAGGTTTGAATGATGGAACAGGATCGACAACATCAGCCATGTCTGCCAGACCGACAGTGCGAACGGCGACACCCCGATCAGCGCAACCTGCCCGGCGCGCCACGGCACGGAGACACCGAGTTCCAGGAAGTGAAAACGCAGCGCGGTCGACGCGTCGAGATCGCGATCGATGTGATGCACCGCATGCGCTTTCCACAGGAAGGGCACGCGGTGACACAGCACGTGCCACACGTACAGCGTGTAGTCCATGAGGACCATCGCGACGGGCACTTCGATCCATCGAGGCAGGTGAAGACGTGGCAGGAGACCCCAGCGGCGGCGCACCACGAGCGCGGCGACGCGAGAGACGACCGGCCGCTCCGCCAGCTGCAACGCGAGCGCGCCGCACGCCGCCACTGCCAGATTCCGGGCCGTGTGAGGCAGTTGCGGTTCGACCCGGCGCCGGAGGGCCCTGCGGCGCTCGCTCCAGCCAAGAGCCAGGCCGGCCGCCACGATGAGCGCTCCAGGAAACCAGCGGGACGTCTTCATCTCGTCATGATTTAGTGGACGGCTTACCCCAGAGCTTTTCGAGCCGCTGGTCGCGGCCGCAGTTCCAGCGATACAGCTTGTACCGCACGGGGTTCTTCTTGTAGTAATCCTGATGGTAGCCCTCGGCCGGGTAGAATTCGGTGGCGGTCACGACCTCCGTGACCACGGGTTTCTTGAGCCTGGTAGAGACGGTGGCCTTCGACTGTTCGGCCAGCCGCTTCTGCTCGTCCGAGTGAGCAAAGATGCCCGTCCTGTACTGATCCCCCCGGTCGCAGAACTGCCCCCCGGCGTCGAGAGAGTCGACGTTCTGCCAGAACACCTCGAGCAACTTCTCATACGTGACCTTGGTCGGGTCGTACACGATTTGCACCGCTTCGGTATGCCCGCTCCCGCCCCCCGATACCTGTTCGTAGGTCGGATTTTTGGTCCGGCCGCCAATATAGCCGGAGGTCGTCGATTGGACGCCTTCCAGCTTGTCGAACGGAGGCTCCATGCACCAGAAGCAGCCCCCCGCGAAGGTGGCTTTCGCGCTCTGACGATCCATCGGCGCCTGTGCGGCGGCCCACGGCGAGGTGAGCGCGAGGCACAGGCCTACGATGGCTGCTCCGGCGGATAACCGCTTGTGTGACGTCATGACTACGCTCCCTTCGCTGTCGGTTTGAAGACCATCGCCGCGCCGTTCATGCAATAGCGCTTGTTCGTGGGCTTGGGTCCGTCGTCGAAGACATGGCCGAGATGACCGCCGCAGCGACGGCAGTGGATTTCGGTGCGGACTCCGAGCAGGCTCCGGTCGACGGACGTTCCGACGGCGTTCGCGAGCGGCGCGGTGAAGCTGGGCCATCCCGTGCCGCTGTCGAACTTCGCGCTGGATGAGTACAACGGAAGATCGCAGCCGGCGCAATAGAACGTGCCCTCACGATGCTCGTCGTCGAGGGGGCTGGAGCCAGGCGACTCGGTGTCGTGCTTGCGGAGCACACGGAACTGGTCCTTGCTGAGGATCTTCCGCCACTCTGCCTCTGTCTTGACCACTTCGAACTGCGCGGCTCCAGCCGCTTTGGCCGGCTGTTCGACGGCGACCGCGGAGCAGCTGATGAGAGCCGCGCTCGCGCCCGCGACCGTTACTGCGAGAAACGCTCGTATATTCAAGAGAATCCTCCTTTTTCCGACGTGAGTGCCCCTACGCCCGCGCGAAATAGGCCTGGAGCGAAGGCGCCAGGCTTCGGGCGAACTCGATGAGCTCGCCCCCCCCGAGATCTGAGACCACGAAGACCCCGTGGCCTGGCGCATCGAAACACGCCACCTGCAACCCAGCGCTCGACTCACATGTCGCCGCCGGTGATCCGGCCGACGAGGTCTGGCCGGTTGGTGTTACAAGGATCGAGACCACCCGGCCGCTGTGTTTCGCGATCACGTGGCCGAACTGCCTCCCTTTGAATACGCACCAATGGGCGCCCAGGATTTCAACCCCGCCCTCTCGCACCGCCGCTGACTGCGCCACCACCTCACGCAACGAGGCGTAGATGGGGTTGTAACGCCGCGCCGCCTCATCGAGCGTGATGACAGGTTCGTCGAGCGCGTGTTCGAGCGCGCAATAGCGATGGTCGCCCGCCGCATGTACACCCAGCGCACTCAACGTCGCCGATGCGACGTGGGGCCGCTCGATCCGGCCGTACTGCCAGCCGAGGGCGACAACCAGCACGACGCCTGCAGCCAACGCCAGCCACGACGTCGGCACGCCGAACCCGCGGCCGGCGGCACCGTGATCCTCGAGTGTCGCGCGTACGCTGGCCACGAATCGTGGTTCGGGCGCGAGCGTCGGGGCGTGTTCGAACGCCTGCCGCAGCGTCTGCCTGAGTGTCACCCTCGCGTCGAGCTCGCGCCGGCAGTCGGCGCATCGATCCAGGTGCGCCAGGACCTCATGATTCGTATCGATCGGCAACTCGCCGGCCTGGTACGACTCTGCCATGTCCCGAAATTCAGCGCATGTCATCCATGGTCCCCCTGTGACTGTTCGGCCGGTCGACAGCGTCGCCCGCTCGACCTCGCCCGATACCCTGAGCCGCCGCGTACGGGGCCAGCGCGACGCGAAGCAGCCGACGAGCCCGGTGAAGCCGTGACATCACTGTTCCTATGGGAATCTGCATCACGTTCGAAATCTCCCGGTAACTCAAATCCTCGACGTCGCAGAGCAACACCACTTCCTGGTACCCGAGCGGCAGTTCGGCGAGCGCCGCCAGTACTTCGTCTGCAGTCACGTGCTGCGGCGTCTGTTCGACCGCGTGGACGTGTTCCAACTGGTCATCCGTGTCGAGGTCCAGCGGCATCCGGCGCCGCGCCCGATTCCTGTTGGCCCGCACGTGCCGCATGATGGTCAGTAGCCACGCGCGCGCATTGGTGCCCGGCTGAAACCTGTGAAACGACTGCCACGCCTGCGAAAACGTCTCCTGGACCACGTCTTCGGCCTCTGCCCGGTCACGAACCAGCCACATGGTCAGACGGAACACACCGTCCAAGTGCGGCAGGATGGCACCATCAAAGTCCGCCCGGAGGGCTTCGCTTTTCTCGCGTGTCTCGGTTGGCATCCAGTTTTCGACGGCGGAAGGGAGTCGACTTCCCTCTATTGAGCAAATACCCAGCCATGGTCGAAATATTCCCGACCCATTGAACCGGCTGAGCACATCACTTTTGTGTCACAGGGCAGGGAGGGTGGAATAAACGCGCGTTCTGCGGGTATCACCCGGATACGATCGTGGGGACCAGGCACATGCGGTCGCACGGCAAATGGCCGGAAAGGCAACCGGAAAGACATATGAGAACTACAGACTGCGGACGCCTCGTCGTCGCGGCCCTTGCCGTCGCGTTGGGCACAGGATTCGTCATGCTGGCGGCGTCGGACGACCGCGCCCAGGCCGGCGGGGCCCGGGTGCCCGTTCTGGCTGAGCTCTTCACGTCGGAGGGGTGCTCGAGTTGCCCGCTGGCGGACGACCTTCTGCGCCGCCTCCTCGCAGAACAGCCGATCGACGGGGTGGAGGTGATCGCCTTGAGCGAGCACGTCGACTACTGGAACCGCCTGGGTTGGCGCGATCCCTATTCGTCGGCCCGTTTCACGCAGCGGCAGGGCGACTACGCGGCGGTGCTGGGCGAAGGACAGTCGTACACGCCGCAACTTGTCGTCGACGGCAGGCGCGGCATGGTCGGCAGCGACTGGCAGGCCGTCCGCCGATCGATCGTCGAGGCCGCCCGCGAGCCCCGCGCCACA
>DATLXP010000283.1:0-16150 GCA_035575695.1 Vicinamibacterales bacterium | reverse complement strand
GGCGGCGCGGCGGTCCTGAGCGTGGTCGCCGACGTGTCCAAGCCGACGGGAGTCCTCATCGGCGCCGTGGTGATGATGATCTACTTCGTCGCCGGGGGGCTCCTCAGCTCGGCATGGGTGAACCTGCTGCAGCTCGGGGTGCTGATCGGCGGTTTTCTCGTCGCGATGCCGCTGCTGTATTCGACCGTCGGCGGGAGCGCGGGATTCACCGGCATGGCGGTGCCTCACGCGGGTTACTGGGACATCATGTACTCGACCGGCGCGGGCATGTCAGGGTGGGCGATGCTCGCGGTGCTCACGCCGGCCTTCATCATCTCGCCCGGACTCCTGCAGAAGGCGTATGGCGCGAAGGACGAACGGGCGGTCCGGCTCGGGATCGGCCTTCAGGGCGGCGCGCAGCTCCTGTTTGCCTTCATCCCGGTGTTTTTCGGCCTTGCGGCGCGCGCGGCGCACCTCGAGATCGACAACCCGAACCTGGTGCTGCCAACGGTGCTCGCGACCCAGTTGCCCGCCTTCATCGGTGCCCTCGGACTCGCGGCCGTGTTCTCCGCCGAGGTCAGCACGTGCGACGCGATTCTCTTCATGCTCGCCACGTCGCTCTCGAAAGATATCTATAAACGCTTTCTCAATCCCGAAGCGGATGACAGGCGCCTGTTGCTGGTGGCCCGCCTGGCTGCCGTCGCCGGAGGTATCGGCGGCGTCGTACTGGCGATCCAGCTCGACACGATCATCGGCGCTCTCGGCATCTTCTACTCGCTGTTGAGCGTCAGTCTTTTCGTTCCGGTGATAGGCGGACTCGTCACGCGGCGGGCCGGCGCGCCCGAAGCCCTGGCGTCGATGGCGGCCGGCGTCGGAACCCTGCTGTTTGTGACCTACTCCACCGGCGGCCGGGGATTCGGCGTGCTCAACCCCAACCTGGCGGGGCTCGGCGCTGCTGCGCTGGCGTTCGTGCTGGTCATGCTCGTCAGGCGATCTCCTGAGAGGGGCGCGTAGAAGACAGGCCTCTCGGATATCCTTGTTGGATGCGCAAGGTCATTCCCATCACGCTCACCATGGCGGGCATTCTCACCCTGGGTGTCGTCACGCCGGCCCTCCGCCACCAGGCTCAGACCCCGGCGACCGTCGGCACGAATCCTCTTCTGAAGCCATGGTCGGGCCCCTACGGCGGCGTGCCGCCGTGGGACGAGGCGAAGCCCGAACATTTCTCCGGTGCGTTCGATGCTGCACTCGCCGAACAGCGGCGCGAGATTGACGCCATCGCCGCCAACCCGGCTGCGCCGACGTTTGAGAACACCATCGCGGCAATGGAGCGCGCGGGTCAGACGTATGACCGCGTGGCGCGCCTGTTCGCCGTCGTGAAGGACAACCTGAGCACTCCGCAGATCCAGGCCCTGGACCGCGAGTGGCAGCCCAGGTTTTCGGCGGCGGACGATGAGATCACGTTCAATCCCCGATTGTTCAAGCGGGTGGAGGCCGTCCACAGGGCGCTGGGGAAGTCGAAGCGGAACACCCCCCGTGGGCGCCTGGCCACCCGGACCTACGAGGCGTTCGTCCGCGCGGGCGCGCGGTTGGATCAGGGCCAGAAAAAGCGGCTGTCGGACATCAACCAGCAGCTCGCCGCGTCGTTCTCCGAGTTTGCCAGCAAGGTCCTGGCAGACGAGAACACGTGGACCGTTCTCGACAGCGACAAGGATCTCGCAGGCCTGCCGGCGTCGGTGGCAGGCGCGGCCAGGAACGCGGCTGACGAGCGCGACCTGAAGGGCAAGTGGGCGATCGTCAATACGCGTTCGAGCGTGGACCCCTTCATCACCTTCTCGACGCGGCGCGACCTGCGCGAGAAGGTCTGGAAGAAGTTCAAGGCCAGGGGCGACAACGGCGACGCGAACGACACGAAGGCGACCATTGCGAAGATCGTCGATCTGCGCGCCGAACGCGCCAGGATGCTCGGCTTTGCGAGCCACGCGCACTGGCGCATGTCCGACACGATGGCGAAGGATCCCAGGGCTGCGATGAATCTCATGATGCAGGTCTGGGTGCCCGCCGTCGCGCGCGTGAAGGAGGAAGTCGCCGACATGCAGGCCATCGCGACGAAGGAGGACCCCGGCACCACGATCGAGCCGTGGGATTACCTGTACTACTCGGAGAAAGTCCGCAAGGCCCGGTACGACCTGGACCAGGGTCAGCTCAAGCCGTACTTCGAGCTGAACAACATGGTCGCGGCCGCGCTCTGGTCCGCCGAACGGCGTTACGACCTGAAGTTCACCGAAATCACCGGCAAGGTGCCGGTGTTTCACCGGGACGTCCGCGTGTTTGACGTGACCGACACGCCGTCAGGCGCGCATCGAGGGCTCTTCTACCTCGATAACTTCGCGCGCACAGGCAAGCGGTCCGGCGCCTGGGCCTTCGGCTACCGCACGCAGCACAAGCTCGATCGGGGAGCGAAGCCGATCACGTCCAACAACAACAATTTCGTCCGCGGAGCCGCAGGTGAGCCGACGCTGATCTCGCTCGACGATGCGAGGACGCTGTTTCACGAGTTCGGCCACGCGCTGCACGGACTCCTGTCTGACGTCACCTATCCGGGCCTCTCGGGTACGCCGCGCGACTTCGTCGAATATCCGTCGCAGGTCAACGAGCGCTGGCTTCTCGATCGAGAGACGCTGGACAAGTTCGCGAAGCACTACCAGACTGGTGAGGCGATGCCCCAGTCGCTGGTGGACAAGGTCCGGCGGTCAGAGAAGTTCAACCAGGGGTACGAGACCGTCGAATATCTCGCCGCCGCGATCGTGGACATGGACCTGCACATGAACCCCGCACCGAAGGATGTCGACGCGTCGGCGTTCGAGCGCACGGTGCTGCAGCGCCTCGGCATGCCGAAGGAGATCGCGTTGCGTCACCGGCTGCCGCAGTTCCTCCATCTCTTCTCGAGCGACTCGTATTCGGCCGGGTATTACAGCTACCTCTGGTCCGATGTGATGGCGGCGGACACGTGGCAGGCCTTTGCCGAGAAGGGCGGCGCCTGGGACAAGAGCGTCGCCGACCGACTCCGGCGCCATATCCTCGCGGACGGCAACACGATCGATCGCGCCGATGCGTACAGGCGCTTCAGGGGGCGGAACCCTGACGTGAGAGCGTTGCTCGAGAAGCGAGGGTTTCCGGTGAAGCCGTGATCCCTCTCCTGGTTGAAGCCTTTTCCTCGCTCACGCGCACGATCGCCGCAGACAGGAACTGCTTTGGCAGCGCGAGCCTGCAGGTGGAAGGGATCTGCGACGGGACAGCCGGCGTGCAGTGGAACGCCTGGATCGAGTGGGACGACCACAGCCAGATGGCCTATGCGGGCGTGAACCTTGAGGGAATGGCTTACGACGGATGGCCGGTCGCCAAGTTCATCGAACGCGAGCTCGCGCAGCCGCGGCTCCTCGAGACGCGGGCAGACGTCAGGGAGTCTCACCGCGTCGAAGTGATCTGGCACCGGGATGCCTGGCAGGTGCAGGCGCATCCTCCCATCATGGAAAAACTCATCGGCGGCTCGCCGCGGTTGCTGCACGCCCTGGGCGCGCCGGAGTGGGAGGCCATGCTGCGCGAGGCGTACGACTGTCTCGACACGGCGCGCGATCATCGCGGGCGCGGCCGGCAGGTCGTCACAACCTCATCGGGCGACCGGCGCGAGTTCCCCGTCAGCCCGCACTTCCAGCTGCGTCAGGCCTTCTGGCCGAGAGATCCGTCGAGCGCAGAGGGGTGGAAGGCGGGGCTCAACGAGACGATGATCAACCTGCAGCCGCTGCACCAGAGCGTCAGCGCGCAGGCGGTCTGAGCATTTCACCGAACCGTGCCCAGGTATTTGTCGAACCAGTCGAGCGTCTCGCGGTACAGCGCGCGCATGTCGTTCGGCACGTGCCCCCCTTCGAGCTGGACGAGCTTCTTCTGCGCGGCCGGAGTGCCGAGCAGCTCGAAGGAGCGCTGCTGGCTGTCGGGCGGGGTCGAGAAGTCGTCACGGCCATAGATGAGCAGCACCGGGATCTTCACGCGGGGCGAGAAATTGCTCGGCGTGATCTCGGGCGGGGAGCCGAAGCGCAGGCCCCCGGCAGCCAGCACGGCGGTCTTGATCCGAGGCTCGAGTGAGATCGCAATCGGGCCGAAGTAGGCGCCCATGCTGAGGCTGAAGTACGCCAGCTTTGTCTTGTCGACATCCGGACGCGTTTCGAGAAAGTCGACCGCGCGGAAGAAATCCTTCGCCCACGCGACATTCATGTCGCGCACGCCGCTAGGGAACGGCACCGGTTTCGCGCCGCCCCGTTCGAAGGTCTCTTTATAAACCGGGTAGAGCAGCGCGCGGCCGCTGCGGATGATGAAGTCGAACGTCACGTAATCGAGATGCGCGCTCGACGCCGTCTCGCGGCCGTACGCGTTGGGAAACAGGACGACCGTCTGATAGGGCGGCCTGGCGTTCTTCGGGAGGAACAGATACGCGGGCACGCGCTCTCCGCCATAGGCCGCGTCGAAGCTGACCGTCTCCCTGCGCCAGTGCGGCGAGCCGTCGTCTGCCGCCTCGACGCGCGCATTGAGCGGGGCGCGGTCGTATGAATAGAAACGCTTCAGGATCTCGAATTCCTGGTCCGGCACAGGGATGAGAGTCCTGGGATCCCCGTACACTTGCGCGACCGGTTCGGTCGCCTGCGCCGACTCTTCCTGGCTCTGCACGAGCCTCACGCCGAAGGTGGGCGAACGTTCCCACGGATCGCGTGCCTCCGACTCGCGGAACCGGTAGCTCGGCTCGTTCCACCCGCCGCCGAGGATATATCGGCGGCTTCCACTCCCGCTCTCGGTGACGTTCGAGCACCACTCCTTCACGTTGCCGCCCATGTCGAACGTGCCCCACGGACCGAGTCCGCGACGCCCTCCTGCGCGCTCCACCCCCTTGCCGCTGAAGTTGCTCAACAGAAGTACATCCGAGAAAACGTCGTCGGCTCCCGCAGCCGCGTACCAGTGAAAGATCGTCGGCAAGGCCTTGCCGGCAAACTCGGCATACGCGGCCGCCTCGTACCAGCTGATCCCGCCCACCGGATACTCGGCCTGGCCGTCCGGAAAGCTACCGAGCTCCCAGAATGCTGGCCCCGGCCGTCCGGTCGCGTCACGCAGCCGTCCCATCGCCTGCTCGAATGTCAGCATGCCATTGCCGGTGGTGAACGGCGCCTTCCAGTACTTCGGGTCCCGATAGCCCCCCGCGTCCACAAATGCCTTGAAGGCCGCGTTGGTGACCTCGTGCTGATCGATCCAGAAGTCCGGCAGCGGCACGCCCCGCGTGATCCCCACGGAGTACCGGCCGCCGGGCACGGCGACCATCCCGGATGGGGAAGACGACTCCGGGGCCAGTTTCACGACCCTCCCGCCGAACGAGGTGCTGCTCAGTTCCAGCGGCACGAACCCCGCCTTCGTCAGGCGGACACGGTAGTGCCCGAACGGGATGAGAAAATCGCGCACCGGCGACGGCCCGGCCGCGACCCACCCGCCATCGACGTCGCGGTAGTTCTGGATCTCGACCTGCGCGCCCGCCGGCTCGGTCGTGAGGTTGAAGCGCGTCCATGACTGGACCACACGCGCGACCTCGTCAGGGGCGTACCGCCTCGCGCGTTCCATCAACGGCAGCGCGTCGAGCGATCTCTCCGCCATCTGCAACCGCTCGATTTCCGGGAGAGCGACTTCGCGCGCCCATTTCCCGCGGCGCGCCTCGACCGTCTGCCACACGCCGAAGGCCGCGACGGCCAGGAGCAGCAGCGCCACGGGGGCCAGCACCCCAGGGCGGCGCCACGCGGCGTCGGCTGGCCGGCCGACGGGCGCACGAACCGCGGAGAGCGCCCCGTGGACCGCGCCCGCGTCCGGATACCGGGCCGCAGGATCTTTCTCGAGACACCGATCGACGATCGCTTCAAGAGGCGCGGGAATCTCCGTGCGCATGGTCCGCAGCCGCGGCGGCTGATCGCGGAGGATCGCGGTGATGACGTCGATATCGGACGTGCCCGCGAACGGTCGGCGCCCGCCCAGCATCTCGTAGACGACCGCGCCGAACGAGAAGATGTCCGACCGCCCATCGACCGGCTGCCCCTGTGCCTGCTCAGGGGACATGTACGCCGCGGTGCCGAGGATCGTGCCCGCCCGCGTCCCGTGCACCGTCCGTGTGGCGTCGGTCGGTGAGGCCTCGATCAGCTTCGCAAGGCCGAAATCGAGCACTTTCGCGCGCCCGTCGCGCGTGATCATGATGTTGGCCGGTTTGATGTCGCGGTGCACGAGCCCGGCGGCGTGCGCCGCCTCCAGCGCCCCGGCGATCTGGATCGCGTACTCCAGCGCTGTGGCCACCGGCAGCGGGGCGTTCTTCAGCAGGCCGTCGAGCGGAGTGCCATCGACAAACTCCATGGCAATGAAGGTCTCACCGTCATGCTCGTCGATGCCATGAATAGTAACGATGTGGGGATGGTTGAGGGCAGAGGCTGATCGGGCTTCCTGCACGAACCGGCGGTTGCGCTCGGGATCCGCCGTCGCGTCCGCCGGCAGCTTCTTGATGGCGACCACCCGCCCGAGCCGGGTGTCGACGGCACGGTAGACGACGCCCATGCCGCCCCGGCCGATTTCTTCCTCGAGGCGGTAATGAAAGTCAGCCAACGCAGGCGATTATAGCGAGGTCTACTTGCGACGGGCGGAGCTCTTGAGTTTCTGCATCCGCATGCCCATCTCGTGCAGTTCCTCCCGGGACAGGAGCCCGCGGGCGGTGCGGAACATCGACCCTTCCTCTTCCTTGATGTGGTGCTCGATGTTCTCTTTCAGGACCTTGAACTTCGCGCCCCACTGCGCGTCGTCGGTCGCGACTTCGTGCAGCTCCTTCACGATGATGTCGGCGACGTGGTGTTCCTCATAGCCCTCGAGCACGATGTCCTTCGCCTGGGGGTGCTTCTGCAACGTGGGGTACAGGACTTTCTCTTCGATCAACTCGTGCGCGTTCAACTCACGCGTCAGAGTGTCGAGCAGTTCCCGGCGCGTCTTTTTCGCGCGCTCGGTGCTCTCTTCGCCCCGTTTCAACAGGTCCTCGAAGCGGCGATGATCGCTCTCGAGCAGCGCAATGGCGTCCGGCTTGTCCGAGCCGGTCCACGGCAGTTTGTCCGCCACCACCGCGACCGCGCCTGCGAGCGTGCCGCGGATCGTGACGGCCGCGTCCGCGAGCTTCGATGTCGACTTCGGTGTGGGGTTCTGCCGCTCGGCCCTGGTGGCAGCCGCGCGAGCCGCCGTTTTCAGGCGAGCTGTTCTGGTGGGAGGAGGTGCTGTCGGTCGTCGCGTCGTCTTCTTGCCGATCGCGCGCTTCGGTGCCTGTTTTCTGGACGCTTTCTTTGCCAAGCGGACCTCCGGTCGTGCTCATGCACGGCAAGTGCCGCGCTCTAGGCCTTTTTCTTTCTCATTCGCACCTGGCGGCCCCCGTCAGCAAACTGCACGTCGTCCATCAGGCCGTTGATGAGAAAAATGCCCCGGCCACTTGGCTTCAGTACGTTGTCGGGATCGAGGGGATCTGGCACCGCCCCCGGATCGAAGCCCTGGCCCGGGTCCCTGACGGTGAGCACGACTTCACCTGACTCGTCACAGGTGACGGAACACTCCAGCGTCTTGGTCGAGTCACCGCGGCACCCATGACGGATGGCGTTCGCCACCGCCTCCTGGAGGGCCAGCTCCACGGCCATCACGTCCTGCTCGGACCAGCCCTTTTCGGTGAGCACGTGGGTCACGCCGTCGGTGACTTTCGGGATCGCCGCCGGATCCGCGGGGATCGTCATCGTGAACTGACAGGTCGAGCAGAAGGGGATCATCGCCGCCAATTTCTGGACGCTCGTGTAGGCGGCCCTGAGCTCTTTCAGCGTTCGGCGCAGCTCGAGCTGCGCTTCGACCTGGCGGCGCAGCGCGTCGAGCGATTCGAGCTGTTCGGGGGTCAGCGTCCGCGCGCGACGATCGACGACGCACAGCGTGCCGAGGGCGTGCCCGTCAGGCGTGATGAGCGGCGCGCCGGCGTAGAAGCGGATGTGCGGGTCTCCGGTCACGTGCGGGTTGTCGCGCAGCCGCGCGTCTGTCGAGGCGTCGGAGACGACGAAGATGCCGCGTTGCTCGATGGCGTGGGCGCAGAACGACACCGCCCGGGGCGTTTCCGCCAGCTGAAGCCCGATGCGCGACTTGAACCACTGGCGGTCGGCGTCCACCAGCGTGATGGCGGCGATCGGCGTTTCGCAGATGTGCGACGCGAGGAGCGTCAGATCGTCGAAGGCGAGCTCGGGGCCCGTGTCCAGAATGTCGTACCGGCGGAGTGCCTCGAGACGCTCCGCCTCATCCGAGGTCGTCACGCGTGCCTGCGACCGCTGAAGCTGCCAACAGCCTCGGTTTCCGATTCGAAGATCTCGAAGACGTTGAGGAGCTTGCTGATTTCCATGAGGTGGTGGCTGCGCGGCGTCAGGTTGAGGAGTCGGACATCGCCGCCCTTCTTGCGCACACTGACGAACTTGGCAATCAGTACACCGACGCCGCAACTGTCGACATACGTGACGTCGCGAAGATTGACGACGATCTGCGTGCGTCCCTGTTCAACGAGTTCGTTCACGTGCGCGCGGAGAACGGCATCGCCTTCCTCGAGGACGAGCCGTCCCTTGAGGTCCAGCACGGTGACGTCGCCGATCCTGCGTTCTTTCAAAACCATACGGCAGTCTGAAATTATACGCCTACAGGTATGATGCGTTGTGGACATCGCATCCCTCGAACAGAAAGCCATCGATTTTGCAAGGCGCGGAGATTTCGGTACCGACGCGAAGCAAACCAACGAAGAACTGACCACGCTTGCCCCTGAGAACCAGGGAGGATGGACACGGCTGGCGCGCTGCTGCATCGAGCTGGGGTTGCTCGACGACGCGAACATCGCGCTCGAGAAAGTGCTGACGCTGAATCCGCAGAACATGATCGCGCGCAGTCTGCTGCAGGAATCCATCAGGCGAGAAGTGCTCCGCTCGCCTGCCGACGAACCGGCCGGCACCAGCAAGCGCGCCGGCAAGACAAAAAAATCCTCGAAGGGTTCGGCGGCCGTGCGTACCGGGTTCGGGCGGCCCCAGTTTGCCGCACTCGGTCAGCTCGCGCCCGCCTCCGCGCTCGAGTCGCTCGGACCGGCGATCGAATCGCTGCTCATGGCGCTCAACGATCGTCCGTTCGCGGCGAAGATCGTCGAGGCGCGCAATCGCGCCGGGCAGTCGGGCAGCAAGTTGTTCCGACGCAACAGCTTCTACGCCGGGGGCGACGGCCACCTCTACGCGTTCAACCACGGCGGACGCTCCGAACCGCAGATCAGTCTCGGCTTCTTCGCATCACCGCAGTTCGGTAAAGACAGCGTGCGCGCGGGCCTCGGGTTCAACCTCTCGCAGACCGGGCCCGACAAGGAGGCCGGGCAGGAACGCGCCATGGCGCACTTCGAGCGCTTTCAGCAGCTGGTGGCCACGGAGTGGAAGCCGCTCCTGACGGACTGGATGACGGCGAATGGCGGCTTCATTCAGTACGGCGACAAGCCGCCCCTCCTCGACCTGATGCCACAGGACGCGATCGCATCGCTCGTCAATGCGAAGAACACTCCGGACCTGGGATGGGTCTTCATCGGGCGCGCGCTGGTACCGGAACGTGCGGACGACGCGGAGGTGCTCGGTGAGCAGGCCGAGCTCGTGCAGTGGGTGGAGCAGACGTTCAACGACCTGCTCCCCCTGTGGATGAGTGTGTATCGGGAGGGATGAGCACGTGCTGCGTTCGACGTGCTATGTGCTCTACCGGCGGACGTGCGGACGTGCACGTGCGGACGTGCTCGTGCGGAGGTGCGGACGTGCAGGTGATGGGCGGTCTGCTCGCCTGACGTAATGATTCCGCTGTCGATTCTCGACCTGGCGCCGATCGGGGAAGGGCGCACGGCCGCCGACGCCCTCCGGAATTCCCTCGACCTCGCCCGGCACGCGGAGCGCTGGGGATACCGTCGCTACTGGCTCGCCGAGCACCACAACATGGCCGGTATCGCCAGCGCGGCGACCTCGATCGTGGTTGCGCACGTGGCGGCAGGCACCGCGACCGATTCGGGTGGGCGCCGGCGGTATCATGCTTCCGAACCACGCCCCGCTGGTCGTCGCCGAGCAGTTCGGCACGCTGGAGACGTTGTTCCCGGGCCGGATCGACCTCGGCGTCGGCCGCGCGCCTGGCACCGACCAGCCGACAGCGCGCGCGCTACGCCGTACGCTCGCCAGCAATCCCGACGAGTTTCCGCAGGACATCCTCGAACTGATGTCGTATTTCCAACCCGCCGAAGGGCAGGCCGTACGCGCGGTGCCGGGCGTCGGGCTCCACGTGCCGATCTATGTGCTGGGGTCGAGCCTGTTCGGCGCACAGGTCGCGGCGGCGCTTGGCTTGCCGTTCGCGTTCGCCTCCCATTTCGCCCCCGCGCTCTTGATGCAGGCGACCGAGATGTACCGCGACCGGTTCAAACCGTCGGGCCAGCTCGAGAAGCCGTACGTCATGCTGGGGATGCACGTCGTGGCTGCCGACACGGACGAAGAGGCGCGCTACCTGTGGACGTCGACCGAGGCAGGTTTCCTCAACCTGCGTCGCGGAAAGACCGGACCTCTCCCCGCCCCAGACCGGAACCTCGAGCTGAGCGTCCCCGAGCGCGTGCAATTGCACGACATCCTGTCGTGTTCCGCGATCGGCGGGCCCGCAACAGTGGAACGGGAGATCCGCGCATTCGCCACGCGCACGGGCGCCGACGAGATCATCGCTGTCGCGCAGATCTATGACCATGCCGCACGGTTGCGCTCCTACGAGATCGCGGCGATCGCCGTTGTTCAGGTCGTACAGTAAGGCCAGAGTGCGCAACCCACGACTGGCCACACAGGCACGGAGGCACAGAGCACGCGTGTTCAGGAGGTGTCTTCTTCCCCTGTGTCTGCTCCTCGGGTCCGGCTGCGCCCAGCGTCACGAGGGAACGGGCCTGGTCCTCAAGATCGACGCATCAACCGGAACCGTGACCGTCTCCCATGACGCCATTCCCGGCGTCATGGACGCGATGGTGATGCCCTTTGCGGCGACCCGACCGTCTGAGCTGACAGCGGTCAGACCCGGCGACCGCATCCAGTTCAGGCTCAACGTGCGGCGTGGCGGCTCGATGATCGACCGGATCAGGATTCTGTCGGCCGCGCCCATGGACTCCGGGGTGCTGCAGAGTCCGGCGGCACCGGCGCTCGTTCCACTCGGGCAGCCCGTGCCCGACTTCACGCTCACCGACCAGGACGGCAGACCGCTGTCGCTCGCCTCGCTGAAAGGGCAGGTCGTCGCGATCAGCTTCATTTACACGCGCTGCCCGCTGCCGGATTACTGCCCCCGCGTGATGACGAACCTCGGCGCACTGCGCGACCGGTTCCGCGACCGGGTCGGGAGGGATCTGACGCTTCTCACCATCACGTTCGACCCGAAGTACGACACGGCGGAGACGTTGAAAGCGTATGGGGCGCGATATGGCGCGGACCTGCCGGGCTGGCGCCTGCTCACCGGGAGCGCGCGCGACATCGAGCGGGTGTGCTCGCTCTTCGGTGTGGAATTCTGGCCGGAGGAAGGGATGATCACCCACACACTCCAGACGGCGATCATCGACCGGCAGGGAAGGCTTGCCGCAACAGTCGAAGGGAAAGACTTTTCGCCACGGCAATTGGGCGATCTGGTGGAGCAGCACCTCGGCAAGTAGCCGCAGAAAAAAATTGGCTCTGCGTGCTCCGCGCCCTCGGCGGTGAAATATCGAGGGACCCGCCGATCAGCGTGAAGCGCCGATCGCGCCGAGAGGGCGCAACTGCGGCAAGTCCCGATCTCCCTTGTCCCACGCGCGGATGCCCGTCTGGTAGATCGGCGTGGCCTCATCCGCCCGGTTCTGTGCCCGGAGGACGGACGCAAGACCGAAGTAGGCGCGTCCGCTGCCTGGTTCCCGCGTGAGCGCCTCCCGATAGGCTTTTTCGGCGATCCCATACTCGCCGAGCGCCGCGGCTGTTGCGCCAAGGCCTTCGAGGACCGGGCGAGGATACGAGGGGGGCTCGGTATAGAGCAACCCGGCTTCCCGGTCGGCGGCCTGGCGGAACAGCTCGAAGCCGCGCGCCCGGTCGCCGCTGCGCGCGGCGATCGTCGCGTCGAGCTCGAGTTCCGCGATCGAGAGCGAGCGTGTCGTCGCGGTCGCCGCCTTCACGTGCGCCTTCAGCTGGTCGAGCGCCGTTCGGGCCTCGTGGAGTTTCCCCTGTGACGCATATGCGAGACCGACGCCCCACGTGCGCCACGCCTGCTGCTCGGGCCTGTCGTAGACCGGCACGGTGGAGGCATCGAGGAGGAGGTCCCATCGCTCGAACCGGACCAGCGTCTTGACCAGGCTGTAATACCCCTGCCGGTATGCGGTGCGCTGGCCGATGCCCTTCCGCTCGCGCGGCGTTTCCTTGAACGACATCATGTGACGGACGCGGTCCATGGAGTCCTTGAAGCGTCCGTCCAGGTTGAGCGAGTGCACGAGGAAGTGCAGGTTGTGCCCGTGGTGGCCATTCGGATAGAGCACGTCCGCTTCCATCCATTTCAACTCGTTCTCCGCTGCGGCCGCAAACGACGCGATCGCGTCGTCGATGCGATCGCTCTGCGCGTAGATGTGCCCGGGCATGTGCAGCGCGTGGGGGATGTTGGGCACGAGCTGCGGATAGCGTTTGCACGACGGCCAGGCCCGCTCCGGCGTGGTGCTGCCTTCCCACCCGTGCACGAGGTAATGATGCGCGCCGAAATGGTTGTCGTCTTTCGCGATCACCTCGTGGAGCAGCGTCGTGCCCTCGGTGGTGTGCCTGCGTGGCGCCTTGGTGACGGCGTCATATCCATCGAGGAGCGCGAGGCCGAGGATGGATTTCGCGTCGAGGTCGTCGGGGTACGCCGCGACGAGCTTGCGGAGTGCCGCGATGTGGTCCGCGTCGGCGGTCGTCGTGTCGGAGTTGCGGCGCGCCGCTTCCGCGTCGATGTACATGCGCTCGCGCGGAGAGACGGCGCTCTGCAGCGCGACCGCCCTGGCGATGGACTCACGCCCGCGGATACGCGCATCGATCGCGGCGCCGTTGGCCGTGCGCTGGATCGCCTCGGGTGACGGGGAGGCCTGCGCCGCCGTGCGTCCTCCGTCATAGGGATCCCTCAGCAGTTGAAACGCCGGGCGGTAGTCGCCGGCGGCCGCCACCGACATCCCCCAGTAGGCCATCGCCATGCCCGGGTCGAGCGCTGCCGCCTGAAGAAACGACCGCTCGGCCTCGAGGAACCAGAAGGAGTGCACTTGCGACATCCCCTGGTTGAAGAACGCCCGGGCCTCATTCGACGTCGTCGTGACGGGCATGTTCGACGTGCCCATACCCTCGAGGATCCTGGCCGGGAGCAACGGCTGCGAGCCTGGAGGGACGGCGCAGAGGTCCGCCTCGGGACGCTGCTGGGCGCTCGGACGCGGCTGGACCGTCCCGGGTGCGGTCGCGGCGAGCAGGACCAGGAGGCAGGCCCATCGGATGGCTGATTTCATCGCGAAAGTATACGATGGCGCCACATGTCCCTCCGTAAAATCCCGATCTTTCTGGCCCTGTTCTTCCTCGCTACCGCGGTCCCGGCATTTGCCGAGTTCTACACTGACTGGCTGTGGTTCAAAGAGGTCGGCTACGAGCAGGTCTACCTGCGTTCGCTGACCGCGCACGGCATCGTCACGGCCGTCGTGTCGGTCCTGGCGTTCGCCCTCCTCGCCGTGAACCTCGTCATCGCGATGCGGGCGCTTCGTCCCAGGCCGTTTCTGATCGCGACGCCCCAGGGGCCTCAGACGATCACCATGGATCCGGCGAGCATCCGGCCCTTCGCGCTGGCGGCCACCGCCCTCGTGGGGATCTTCATTGGTCTGTACGCCGGCGGCCACTGGGAAACCTGGCTCTACTTCCTCAACGGCACGCCGTTCGGCAAGGCCGACCCGATCCTCGGGCGCGATATCGGCTTCTACGTGTTCACGCTGCCCTTTCTCGAGCTCGTGCAGGGCCTGCTGTATTTCACGTGCTTTCTGATGATGGCGGTGGCCTTCGGCGCGTATCTGTTCGGGGGCGAGATCGGGCTCGAACCGGCGGGACGCGTGTATGTATCGCGGCGCGCCACGCGGCATCTCGGCCTCCTGGCCGCGGCGATGCTGCTGATCTTCGCGTTCAGCGCATGGCTGCAGATCCCACAGCTGCTGACCAGGGCATCAGGCGTCGTCGCTGGCGCGTCGTACACCGACGTCTACGCTCGCATACCTGCGCTCTGGGTACTCGTCGCGGCCTCGGTGGTCAGCGCGCTGCTCGCGGTGTGGCAGGCCATGACGCATGGCCGTCTCTGGCCGATTGCGGCGGCAGCCGTCCTCTATTTCGTCGTCTCCATCGGCGGCAGCGCGTACGCGGCCGTGATCCAGCGATTCGTCGTTGCGCCCAACGAGCAGGTCCAGGAGACGCCTTTCATCATCCACAACATCCAGGCGACGCGTGCCGCGTTCGGTCTCGACGCGGTCGCGGAGAAGCCGCTGTCTGGCGAGGCGCACCTCACGCGTGCGGACCTCGAGAGGAACGCGACGACCATCGAGAACGTGCCGCTCTGGAACGACCGTCCGTTGCTCGATACCTTCGGGCAGATCCAGGAGATCCGCACGTACTACGACTTTGCCGCGGTGGATAACGACCGGTACATGATCAACGGGCAATACCGGCAGATCATGCTGTCGGCGCGCGAGCTGAACTCCCAGAGCCTTCCGAGCCGCACGTGGATCAACGAACACCTGACGTTCACGCATGGCTACGGCCTGGCGCTCGGGCCGGTCAACGAAGTCACGAAAGAAGGGCTGCCCGTCCTGTTCATCCGTGACCTTCCGCCTGTGTCCACCGCCGACCTCAAGGTGACGCAGCCGGCGATCTATTTCGGGGAGCTATCCAACGACCATGTGTTCGTCAAGACGAAGACCGAGGAGTTCGACTACCCGCGAGGGGACGACAATGTGTTCGCCGTCTACACGGGAGAAGGCGGCGTGCCGCTGTCGAACGTGTTCCGCAGGCTCATGTTCGCGATCCGGTTCCGCTCGACCGACACGTTCTTTTCGCCGAACCTGACCACCGAGAGCCGCGTCATGCTGCACCGCCGCGTTGCGGCGCGCGTGAAACGCATCGCCCCCTTCCTCAAACTGGACCCGGACCCCTACCTGGCGATTTCAGATGGAAAACTGGTCTGGATCCAGGACATCTACACGACGTCGACGCGCTTTCCGTATTCCACGTCGACGGGGGGCGTGAACTACATCCGCAATGCCATAAAAGTCACGGTCGACGCCTACAACGGCACGACAACGTTCCATGTGGTGGATCCCGAGGACCCGATCACCAAGACGGTCGCCAAGATCTTCCCCCAGCTCCTGAAGCCGCTCGACTCGATGGCGGAGGATCTGCGGACGCGGCTGCGCTATCCCCATCAGATCTTTGCGATGCAGGCGGCGATGTTCACCACGTTCCACATGGTCAACCCGGCGGTGTTCTACAACCGCGAGGACCAGTGGGAGATCCCGGCGTTCGAGGTCCAGGGCAAGGCGGCGCCGATGCAGCCGTACTACACGATCATGAAACTGCCCGGCGAGCAGGAAGCCGAGTACATCCAGATGCTCCCGTTCACGCCACGGCAGAAGGACAACCTCTCGGCCTGGATGGTGGCGCGCAGCGACGGCGAGCACTACGGGAAGCTCGCCGTGTTCCAGTTCCCCAAGCAGACCGTCATCTTCGGACCGAAACAGGTCGCGGCGCGCATCAACCAGGACCAGGTGATCTCGCCCCAGATCACGCTCTGGAACCAGCAGGGATCCGAGGTGATCCAGGGCACGCTCCTGGTCATTCCGATCGAGGAATCGCTCATCTACATCCGTCCGCTGTACCTGCGCGCGGCCGGCGGGCAGATCCCCGAGCTCAAACGCGTCATCGTGGCGTATCAGAACAACATCGTCATGGAAGAGACGCTGGACGCGGCGCTCGACAAGATCTTCCCGGGAGGCTCCACACCGACGGAGACGGTC
>DATLXP010000282.1:0-2912 GCA_035575695.1 Vicinamibacterales bacterium | reverse complement strand
AGCACCCCACGCTCGGGGATGTCGAGATCGGCGGATTCAATCCGAAGTTCTACGCCCAGAATCCACCGCCAGACCTGCTGGAGACATGGGCGCGCAACGAAGCGATGTTCAACCTGTACCTCGCGCAGCAGCTTCCACAGGTCCGGATCGTGTCGGCGACGTCGACACCGTCCTCGACGGCCGGCGTGTTCGATGTGGAGCTCGTCGTCACGAACGAAGGAAAGATGCCGACCGCGCTCGAGATGGCCAAGCGGGTGAAAATGGTGCGTCCTGACACGGCGACGATCACGCTCTCGACCCGACAGGCACTCGTGCAGCCCGCGGCCGGCGTGAAACAGCCGGCGCAGCGGACCGCCATCGAGATCGACTGGCTCAAGCCAGGCGAGACCCGGCGCGTGACCTGGCAGGTGTCGGGGACCGGCGAGGCGCGCGTGTCGATCGGCTCCACGCGCGGTGGCCTCGATTCACGCACGCTGCCTCTGAAATAAATGACATCACGCAGAGGCGTGGAGAGATCCCGATGAGTTATTGCGAACATTGCGAAGGGCAGCGGTTCGATCGGGCCCAGGTGCTGCGCGCGGTGCGACAGATCCGCAGGCAGTTGCGCGCGACAGACCCACAGGAGGGCGGTCACGCGCTCGAGCTCGTGCTGAATGCGCTCAAGAGCCTGGAGATTCCCCACCTCGACGTGCAGGAGTTCGAAGACGAGATCATTCATTGAACGCGTGAGCAGCTGACAGGTCAGCGTATGATTCGGCCACCCATTCCACATGCCCATTGAGCCAGGGACCCGGCTAGGTCCTTACGAAATTCTCCAGGCGATCGGCGCCGGCGGGATGGGCGAAGTGTATCGCGCGCGCGACACGCGGCTCGACCGCACCGTCGCGATCAAAGTGTTGCCCTCCACGCTCGCGCAGGACCCCGCGTTCCGGGAGCGCTTCGAACGCGAGGCCCGGACACTCTCCCACATCGAGCACCCGCACATCTGCCCGTTGTACGACGTCGGCACGCACGAGGGGACCGCCTACCTCGTCATGCCATACCTCGAGGGGGAGACGCTTGCCCAGCGGCTGGCCCGGGGACCGCTCGACGCCGGCCAGGCCCTTGCCCTGGCGATCGAGATCTGTGATGCGCTCGACACCGCGCACACGCACAACGTGATTCACCGTGACCTGAAGCCGGGCAACGTCATGCTCACGAAGACGGGCGCGAAGCTGCTCGACTTCGGAATCGCAAAGGCCGCCCCTGTCGGGACGTCAGGGCGGGAGACCACGGTCGTGCAGCATAACCCGGTCACGGGCGCCGGGACCATTCTCGGCACGCTGCACTACATGGCGCCCGAGCAGCTCAAGGGGCGCGGCGCCGACGTTCGGAGCGACATCTTTTCGCTCGGCGTCGTGATGTACGAAATGTTCGCCGGCAGGCGGCCGTTCGATGCGGCGGACACCGCCAGCCTGATCGCGACGATCCTCGATCGACCGGCTCCCCCGCTTGCGGGCGCGGCCGCGGTTCCTCTCCGCCTCGATCGCGCGATCCAGGTGGCCGTGGCGAAGGACCCGGACGACCGCTGGCAGACATGCCGGGACCTGTCTCGCGAGTTGAAATGGATCGCGGAGGAACGGTCGCCAACGGGCGCCATGGCGGTGCCGCCCGCAGCCCACGGCTCGAGCCGGCGTACGTGGATCGGCGCGGCCGTGCTGGCTGCGGCCGCGCTCGCTATCGGCGTGCCGCTGGCCCTCAATCGCACGTCGCCGTCGCCGCGCAACGCGACGCCGGTGGTCGTTCTCATGGACTCCACGCATCCGATGCGGGTCTACGACGAGGCGACGCGGAAAGCCGGCGGGACAAACGCCGACGACCTGACCGACCAGTTACGAGACCTGCCGGTGGTGCTGCTGAAAGAAACCACAGGCCCAACCTGGCACCGCGAGGATCAGATCCTCGGGCAGAACCCCGATGTCGTCGTCGTGCATCGGTCGTGCTTCTACGACGCGACTCTGCTCGATGACCTTCCGCTCAATCAGAAGTATCAGGCCCAGCTCTATCCCTGGGCTGCCGACAAGCTGGAGACCCTGCTCGGCTACATCGCACTCGGCAATCCGCGAACCCGCTTCGTGGTGTACAGCCGCCGCAGCTGGGCGAACGACGGGGAAAAGGCGGCGTGGGTCGCGGGGATGGAGCAGCGGTTTCCTCGGCTGAAGGGGCGGCTCACCGCCTTTGCCGTCCCGCTCGATCGCCCCACCTTCAGGCATCCCCAGACCGCCGCCGACATCAAGCAGATCGTCGTGCGGGTGCTCGACGCGGCAACGGAACGCTCCGGGCACTGATGCCCGTGGTACAGGCACCCACCTCGGCCTTCCGGTTGTTGGGCTTGACTACCGCGCTTGGAGTCAATATACTCCTGATCAGGAGTATATCGTGATCAGCCGAAGTACTGCGACCTACCCGATGTCCAGGACGCTGACTCCCGCCCCCGCCGATCTGACGGATCGCGCTGTACGCGAACGGCTGAGCGCAGCCGGGCTGGGTGCCTTTTTCACCATCATGGCGCGATGGACGGTTCGTGATGAGGACTCCCGCGCACTCCTTGGCGGGATGACCAACGGACCCTATTACGAGCTCAAGCGGAACCCGGACCGCGTGCTCGATATCGACCGGCTGACGCGCGTGTCGCTGCTCATCGGCATCTTCAAGGCGCTCAACATCCTTCATTCAGAGGCACTTGCCGACACGTGGGTTCACCTGCCCAATACCAACCGGCTGTTCGGTGGCGCCACCCCACTTGCGTACATGATGCGCGGCGGCGTGCCTGCCCTGTTGACCGTCCGGCGCCTTCTCGACGCGCGTCGCGCGGGCTGATGAGATACCCGCCGATCGTCGCACTGAGGAAAAAAGACACCCACCGGCTGATA
>DATLXP010000281.1:0-3901 GCA_035575695.1 Vicinamibacterales bacterium | reverse complement strand
CCCGGCAGACCTTCGGCCGACATGATGCTCGACAGCTGCTCCCAACTGGCGATCGTCAGGCGACGGCCGTCACCCGCGACGCCAAAGGATTCAGCCACGGCGTCCGCATTGAACCCGCCGACAGGCCGGCGTGAACGCGCTGTATTCTCTCCGGGCCTGAAGTCCTGAGCGAAGATACCGAGGAGCCCCCGCTCGTCTTCCCCGAGAAACGCGATCGAACGCCCGTCGGGCATCCATCGAGCGCGACCCACATCGAGAAACGTCTTGGTCGTGTCAACCTCGATCGTGAACTCAACCGGCTTGCCACTGGAGACCTCAGCCACCCTGATCGTCGGGCGCTGCGTACGCCACGCGGTGAGATAGAGCACGTACGTGCCGTCGGGTGACACCTCGGGTACGAGAGTGGAGCCGGCCACCAGCCGGGTCGGTGCCGAACCATCAGCGCGCATCTTCCAGATCCCCGGGTGCGCCGGATTGCCCGAGTTGTACAGAATCCAGCTGCCGTCGGGGGTCCCGGTGGGGTTTTCCGCATCGATGCCGTCGTGACTTACCTGCCGCGCCCCACTACCGTCCGGTTCAGCCATCCACACCTCGAAGTTCCCGGCCCGGTTGGAGCTCCACAACAGTTTTTTTCCGCCCATCGCAAAACTGGGATCCCAATCCTCGGCAGCGTCGTCGGTCACGGGGCGCACGGTGCCTGTCCTCGTCGAGATCGACCACAAATCGAGGTTGCCACTGCGATTCGAGGTGAAGACGACCCACTCGCCGTCAGGCGAATAGATGGGCTGACGATCGCTGCTGTTGCCGCGCGTCAGCCAGCGGGCGGCCGGTTCCACGGTTCCATTGCCTGTCGTGATCTCCTGCAGGTTCTCTCGCGGAGAGCGCCCGTCGAAGACCGCGCGGCCAGGTGCGAGGATGTCGAACACCAGGCTGCTGTTCGGGCTCCACATCATCGTCGTCGCGCGGCTGGTCTCGACGTTCTGACGAATCAGGCGAGCCGCACTGCCGGTGGCGTGGCCGCCCACCGATGCAGCCTGCAGATATACGATGTCACGCCCGTCGCCAGACCACGCGATGGCCGAAGGTCCACCGATCCCGGAGACGGGCGAGAGGACGCGGCTGCTCCTGCCGTCGGCATCGATGAGGAGAATGCGGTGCGGCAGCCCCGCCTGCTGAACGCGAGTGACAGCCGCGATCGTTCGTCCGTCTGGAGACCATCGCGGATGCACGAGCTGCGACTGGTCGACCTCCGCAATCTGTCGTGCCTCTCCTCCATCGGCCTGAATGACCCAGACGGTCGAACGCGCGACATCTTTCGACACGTGCCAGCGGACAAAGGCGAGCTGCCGGCCGTCGGGGGACCAGTCGGCATCCACGGCATCGTCGAGCAGCTTGCGTGGCTCGCCGCCGAGCGTCGGGACGCGGTAGAGCGCCTTGGTGTTCCCGCTGGTGCGCACGAAGAGCAGCTGCGATCCATCCGGAGAGAAACGCGGGTAGTCATCCTCTCCGCTGGTCAGCGCGGCCTCAGCTCCGCCGGTGACCTGTTTGAGCCAGATTCTTCTCCGGCCGTCCCGATCGGAGCTGAAGGCGATTAGCCGGCCGTCGGCAGACACGGCTGGAGAAGAGTCGTGACCGGAATATGTGAGGTATCGAACAGCGGGGATTTCGGTGACCGCCTGCGGCAGAAACGTGAACGCAACGCCCGCTCCGACAATGGATCCGCCCGCGAGGCCGAGCCAGAACCGCCTCCCGAAGCCACGAGGGGCGACCGGGGCTTCTTCCCGCACGACCTCGGCGCCCGTCCCGGAATCAGACACGTGAGCACGTAGCGTCTGCAGATCCCGGGCGAGGTCCCGCGTCGAGCCGTACCGCTCCTCCGGGTCCTTTGCGAGGCAGCGCTCGACGATCCACCGCAAAGGCGCCGGGACCTGCGGGCTGAGCTCCCCGATGGAGAGCGGCTCGTCCCTTACGATCGCCGCCTGGGTCTCGACAACGGACGCGCGATGGAAGGGCTGGCGTCCGGTGAGCAGCTCGTAGAGAACGGCGCCAAACGAAAAATGGTCCGCCCTGAAATCGACCGGCCGGCCTGTCGCCTGCTCGGGTGACATGTATCCCACTGTCCCGAGAATCATCCCTGGTTGTGTCTCGTTGGGTGTGGCGGCGACGCGGGTCTCAGCGGAATCGACGTCAGGCAGGACGAGCTTCGCGAGCCCGAAGTCCAGGATCTTGACGAAGCCATCCTTCGACACCATCAGGTTTTCCGGCTTCAGGTCTCGATGAACAATGCCGGCGGCATGCGCCTTCGCGAGGCCGTCAGCGATCTGCCCTGCGAGCGCGAGGACTTTCTTCAGCGGTAAAGGCGAGGCCGTCAGCACGTCCCTGAGCGTCTGCCCCTCCACCAGCTCCAGGACGATGTAGGGGCGTGAATCCTCCAGAGCGACGTCGTAGACAGTGATGATGTTGGGATGGTTCAGCGCGGATGCCGCGCGCGCTTCAGACGTAAATCGCTCGAGACGGCCCGCATCGGCGGTCAACCCCACGGGCAGGACCTTGAGAGCGACAATGCGACCAAGGCGCGTGTCGCGGGCACGGAAGACCTCGCCCATACCGCCTGCCCCGAGCGGCGAGACGATCTCGTACGGACCGAGCCGGGCTCCGGGAGAAAGTGACACGGTGGGACGGAGTATAGCCGGTGGCGCGGAAACAGCTCCCCCGTATCTGCTCGCTCGAGGCGTCATCAAGTTCGTCAAACATCACCTGCGGATGTTCTCGCCCGTGACGTAGTCCTTTGGTATCGACAGCCGATACCGCCACGCCTCGCAGGCGGGAAAGCAGAGCACGTCGCAGTTGTTGGACCACTCCTGTCCCCCTTCGCTCCCATGCTGGATCCATGCAGACTTCCATTGCGCGTGCCCTGTCGTCGGTGACCCTCGGCCATCCTGTCAGCTTCGACAATCTCACGATGTTTCCGCTCGTCGGCCCTGGGCCGGTGGACCAGGCGCCGTGGTACCTCACGCTCGATGAGGCCATGGCGCTCGAGTGGACCGAGATCACCGAGGTCTCGGCCGAGGGGCGCGTGCCCGAGCTGCGCGTCGTCAACAGGGGCCCCCAGCCGGTCTTCATGCTCGATGGCGAGGAGCTGCTCGGCGCCAAGCAGAACCGCGTCGTGAATCTCACGATCCTCGTGCCGGCAGAGTCGGAGCTGACCATCCCCGTGTCGTGCGTGGAGGTGGGGCGGTGGCGTGTGCGGTCGCGTGCGTTCACCTCCGCGCCGCGGACGCAGTATGCCGCCGGGCGCGCGAAGCGGATGTCGCAGGTGTCCCGGTCGATGCAGATGAAGCGTGGCCGCATGTCGAACCAGGCGGAAGTGTGGGCCGACATTTCGGAAAAGTCCTCGCGCCTCGGCGCGGACTCGCCCACGGGGGCCATGGAGGAGATGTTCTCCAGGCATGCGGACTTTACCGAGCGCTGTGTCGAGACGCTGCGGCCTGTGGACCGGCAGTGCGGCGCACTGTTTCTCATCAGCGGGCAGGTGGCCGGCTTCGATCTCTTCGATCGGGCCGTCACGTTGCGACGGCTGCTGCCGAAGCTCGTTCGCAGTGCCGCGGTTGATGCACTGGACGGCGCGAGCCGCAGGTCCGACATTCATGGCGGGCGCGATGGGGACGGCGAGCTCGTCGCCAGCGGGAGCGACGCCCGTAGCGCAGCCCTTCAGGGCTGCCACCGTGACCCGGCCGCGCGCGAATCCGCCCTTCAATTCCTCGCCGCCGTCCGCGCATTCGTGCCGCACGTATCCCCGGCGCTGGGCCTTGGGGAGGACCACCGGCTCGTCGCGCCGCACGTCGCGGGTGCGGCGCTGATCCATGACGAGCAGGCGATCCATGTGTCCGCATTCACGCTG
>DATLXP010000280.1:0-4040 GCA_035575695.1 Vicinamibacterales bacterium | reverse complement strand
GGCGAGCTTCAGCGACAACACGACGAAGGACGTGACGGCTGGCGGGAACTGGCGAACCGGCGACGCGACGGTCGTGACCGTCAACCCTGGCGGCCTGTTGACGGTCGTGGGTTTCGGCGTCTCGGATGTGTCGTTTACTTTATTTTTTCAATCCCCTTATGGAGTGGGGAATCTGGGTACCGGAAAGACAGTCACGGCCACGCCGCCGGGAACTGTCGCGATCAGGGGACGAGTCAGTGAACCAGGTGCCGGCCCGCTGGCCAGCACCCTCGTCGTCGACACTCTGTCGGGCCGCTCCGCGACAACCAATTCAAGCGGCTTATTCTCTTTGGCGGAACTGCCACGCCTTCCATATTTCAAAGTCGCGAAAGACGGATACGAGCCGATCGAAGTGAGAGTGAGTGCGCCGACAGAATCGTTCGTCGATCTGCGCATGCAGCGGGTCATCCGTCTGATCGCGGGGGAAACGGTCACGCCGACAAGGTTGGCGCCGGCCGACCTCTCCTACACCGTGGGGAGCAACCGCTGCGCACCCTGCCGTCTCATTCGCGTGGTCGTTCCTCAACGGGGGACGCTTCACGTGCGCGTGACCTCTGCATTGAGACTCAGGCTGTTCGCGGAAGGGCAGGTGGTGACGGGGGAACCGACAGAACTGATCGCCGACGTGGCCATCAACGCGCCGCGTGAGGTGGTCATGTATCTGGGACTGGCAGTGCCGACCGGCTCTGATTCTGATAAGACGGCCTTCACGTTCGAGACCTCAATGCGCTAGAGAGCATTGTGCCCTTCCAGTCCTCGCGGGACGCGGCTGTCGAAGGGCGGCGCATGGGTCACTACGCCATGCGTGCCTGGGGGCCCTCCGTCAGCCAGTCGGTCAACTCGGCGCGCACACGCGCGAGCGTCTCGGCACGCCACGCGAGATCGAGGTCTTTTTGCCGCTGTAGCACCTCGTCGAACGTGAGGCGACGCCAGACCAGGCCGGGGGGTAGCCCACCGGGGGGAGGGCCGGAGCCGAGGTCGCCGCGGTCGTTCGGATTGGCCCCGGCGGTAATCATCTCGAGCGCGAGATCATGCCACCGCTGTGCAAGCACCGCGTCGAGTTGCGCGGCCACCTTCGCGAGCCCGTCGTTGAGCGTCATGCAGCGCCGCGTTTCACAATCAGGCGCCACGAGCCATCCGTGCCGGGCGTACTTGTGGTGTCCTCAGTCGCGAACCACAACGATCCCCCCCGCGTCACCATCGTGTTCGCCGTGTAGTTGGCGCCGTCCTGGTGCACGCCTCGGTACGTCGGCAAAGGCCTCGCTTCAAGTTCCGCCACGCGCTTCTCGAGTGCGCGCCTTGCGTCCTTGTGGCTTTTGAACGCGTCTTTGAGTCCGTCTAGCACCGCATCCACGGTTCCCTGTAGCGCGGTGTCTAACGCCTTGAACGAAACCGGTTTACTACCGTGCTTCGACAGAAACTCTTTCATCTCTAAGTTGAGATCGTCCTGTTTCGTGCTCACGCCTTGCCCCCTGACGTGCGCGCTATGTGCTCAGAACGGAGTCGGGACGTCGCCTCTTCCGCGATCGTCGCCACGCCGGGACGCAGACGCGCCCGTTCGGCCTCTGGCACGTCGTTCCATTGCCAGTTTTCCTCTGACGCCTGGATTATCGCGTCGTGGAGCGCTGCGATCGGATCGAGATCGGCGGGTACGTCCGATGGTGAGATGTTTCGAGTAGCCATTTACGCGAGCGTCAAATAGGCGACCGCGCCAGGACGGGCAGTCCAATTGATCCATCGCTCGACCTTCAGCGCGACGAGATCGTGCTGCCACAGCGAAGTGGGGACGGGCGCGGCTCCAGCCGTCTGCGCGACCCCCGCAGGCGTGGTGTCCATGATGACGTCCGGCGTTCCCCTGCGAATATCGACGCCGCCCTCAACCACGAGGAGCCCGTCCGCGTCGATACCGATGATCCGGTTGCCGGCCGCCGACGTAACGACGACGCGGACGCCAGCCTCGCGAAGGTTGGGCAGGAACGTCATCATGCGGAGCGCCGTCCCGAAGCTGACGACCAGCACCGGACGAGAGGGGTCGCCGCCGCTCAACGCTCCGAGCACTTGGCCGACCTGGTTCTGAAAGTCACCGCTAGGCGTGATCGGCGTGAGTCCAGATGTCACACTCGCCGGTCGCACGCCCGCAATCGCGGTGCTCGCGGGATCGAGAAGCGCCGTCGCTTCCGCGGCGGCCGTCGCCGAGACGAGGCTGCGTTGAATCACGGCGAGCGCATCCGGCACGGACAAATCCGCCAGCTCCTGCGACGCGATAATTTGGGCGATCAGCTTCAGCGAACGGAGGGACGACGCCGTGAAGGTCATCGACGTGAGCGGTTTGTGCACCGCCTCCCCGACCCAGGACGTCGTCGGGTTCGTAATCTGCATGGTGGCCACGACGTTCCCGTCCACACGAACGCCGCCGATCTGGCCCAGGGGCGAGACGCGCTGCACTTGGCCGAGGAACGCTCGCTCGGAGGGTGTTGCTGGTGCCAGCCCGGACGCCGTATCGAGCGGTGCGACCGCGGCTTTCGTCGCGAGCGCATGCAGTGAGCGACTAATAGATTTGCGCTGTGAAAGGAACGCGGCGAGTATGTCGGGTTCCCCTGCGGAGGAGCCGAGGGCTTCACGCGCGAGACGTGCGACCACGAAGGCGCTCGCCTCATTCATGCGCGCGTAGTCGGCGGTCATTTTATCGAAGGCGTCGGTGGTGTATTCCATAGCTCATGGTCACCCGCGCGAGAGTGCGGGTATTCACTCTTGCGACACGTGCCAGACCGCGCCTTCGCGGGTTGTGCCGATCCGCCGAACGCACACACCATCCACGGCGTGCCCGGTGATCCGCTTCAGGAGCTTACCGGCCTGCCTCGTGCTGACGACATCGCAGTCGAGGAGCGCGGAGGCGAGCGCCTGATCGACCGCCCGCCGTCGCCACATCGCGGCCACCGTGAACGGCAGTCCCATCGATACATGCGCGAGCACGTGCACCAGGGCCGTGTCGTAACGATCCCGCGGCCCTGGCGACCGCTGGGCCACAAGCGCGTCCATCCGAGCCGTGAGCGCGGCGACCTGGCGCGCGAGCGCAGAAGGCCTCGCGGGTCATGCCGAAAGCGCCCGAGGAACCGCAGCCCGGAGCGTATCGAGATGATCGCTCCACGTCTGCATCATCTGGCGCCGGTCCTCGAGGTATTCCGCGCGGTGGTAGACAGCGCGCACGCCGGATTCCACGTGAGCTAATTGCTTTTCAATCAGGTCCGGCCGCCAGCCCAGCTCATTCAACCGCGTCGAGGCCATCGCGCGAAATCCATGCGCCGTCATTTCTGTGTGGCTGTAGCCCAGACGACGCAGCGCCGCGTTCAGCGTGTTGTCGCTCATTGGCCGCTTGTCAGAACGAATGGACGGAAACACGTAGCGCCCGCAGCCGGTCAAGGGATGCAACGCTCGCAGAATCGCCGAGGCTTGCGACGACAGGGGCACGATATGCGGCACGCGCGTTTTCATGCGGGCGGCCGGGAGGCGCCAGACCGCCGCGTCGAGGTCCATCTCGGTCCACTCCGCCTGCCGGAGCTCCCCGGGCCGCACGAAGACATGCGGCGCCAGCTTAAGCGCCTGGCCAACAGGAAACGATCCCTGGAAGCCGTCGATCGCGCGGAGCAGGGCGCCGATGCCCGCCGGGTCCGTGATGGCCGCGTGATTGGCGACGACGATCGGCGCCAGCGCGCCGCGGAGGTCCGCCCCGGGATTGCGGCTCGCGGTGCCGGTGGCGATCGCGTAGCGGAAGATCTGGCCGGCGAGCTGTAAGGCTCGATGCGCGGTCTCATGGCGCTGCCCGGCTTCGATCCGCTGGAGCGCCGCCAGTAGCGCGGGCCCCTCGATCGCGGCGATCGGCTGCGCCCCGAGCGCCGGGAACAGAAACGCCTCCAGGAGCCAGGTTGTTTTTTTGATCGTCTGCGGCGCGAACCGGGGCCGCTGCTGGTCGAGCCATGCACGCGCGACGGCCTCGAACGTGT
>DATLXP010000279.1:0-18334 GCA_035575695.1 Vicinamibacterales bacterium | reverse complement strand
CGTGCGCGCGAACTTCTCCGACCCGCTGCAGCTGAACAAGCTCAATCTCACGGCCTCCTACAGCCCCACGGGCTCACTGACGTCGAACGAGCGCCTGCACCTGCGCGCCGACTACCAGCGCTTCGACTGGCGCGCGCGCGCGACCTATAACGACGCGAACTTCTACGATCTGTTCGGCCCGACGAAGACGGGCCGCAAGGGCTATACGGTCGGCGTGGGTTACCACCGCACGCTGCTCTACGACGAGCCGCGACGGATCGAGCTGGACACCGATGCCATGTTCGCCGGGAACCTCGACCGTCTCCCGCAGTATCAGAACGTCGCGGTCGACATCGACAGGCTCTTCGCCTTCGATGCGACGCTCAAAGGCAGAAACGTCCGCTCGTCGCTCGGGCGCGTGGACGACGAGAAGGGACGGACATGGTCCGCGACGGTGGACGGGAATCGCGTGGCCGACCGGTGGTTCGGGCGCGCGCACGGCACGTTCGACATTGGCGCGCAGCTGCCGCTCGACCATGCCTCCATCTGGCTCCGCAGCGCGGCAGGGTTCTCACCTGGTTCGCGCGACGATGCGTTCGCGAACTTCTTCTTCGGGGGCTTTGGCAACAACTACGTGGACCGCGGCGACGAAAAGCGGTACCGGGCGTACTACGCCTTCCCGGGCGCTGACCTGAACGAGATCGGCGGCCGCAATTTCGTCAAGTCGACGCTCGAGTGGAGTCTGCCCCCCGTGCGTTTCAGGCGGCTGGGATCTCCCGGCTTTTATGCCACCTGGATGCGCCCGGCGGTCTTCGCTGGCGCGCTTGCGACCAACCTCGACAACGACGCCTTCCGCCGGACCGCGACCAATGTGGGCGCACAGATCGATTTCCAGCTCACCACGCTGTCGGCTCTCGACATGATGCTGTCGTTCGGTGCGGCGGTGGCCTTCGAGGATGGGTCCGGCCCGCGGCGGGAGCTCATGGTGTCCTTCAAAGTGCTCCGCTAGGTCCCCGCGGGCATGCTGAGTATCCCGGCCGCGCTGGCCCCGGTCCTGTGCCTGCTGGCGCTGCTCGTCATGATGGACAGCTTCAAGCTGGTGCCGATCCGCTTCGTGGTGCAGGCGCTGGCTGCGGGCGCCTGCGCGGCGCTCGCCGCGCTCTTCATCCACGGCCAGTTGCTCGACAGGGCCGGCGTGTCACTCGCGGTGCTGACGCGCGGCATCGCGCCCGTCATCGAGGAACTGCTCAAGCTGGTCTTCGTAGTCTACGCGGTCCGTCGCAAGCGGGTAGGGTTCCCGGTCGATGCCGCGATTCTGGGGTTCGCCGTGGGCACCGGGTTCGCGGTCGTGGAGAACGCGTACTATCTCAACGCGGTGCACACAGGCAGCGTGGCGCTGTGGCTGGTCCGAGGGTTCGGCGCCGCGATCCTGCACGGCGCCACGACGGCCATCGCCGCCCTCGCGGCGCAGTCGCTCGCCAGCACCCGTCCGCAGCCCGGGCTGTCGGTGTTCGTGCCGGGCACGGTGGCGGCCATCGCCATCCACGCCGTCTACAACCAGTTCGTGCTGCCGCCGGTCATCGCGACGCTGCTGCTGCTCGCCGCGCTGCCGCCGCTCGTGCTCCTGACCTTCGCGCGGAGCGAGCATGCGACGCGCGACTGGATGAGCGCCGGTCTCGACCTGGATGTCGAGCTGCTGCGGCTGGTGCTGTCGGATGATTTCGGCCAGACGCGGCTCGGCGCGTACCTGCACGAGCTGCGGTCCCGCTTCCCCGGCCCTGTCGTCGGCGACATGTTCTGCCTGATGCGCCTCGAGCTGGAGCTGGGCATCCGCGCGAAGGGCATGCTGATGGCGCGCGAGGCCGGCCTCGACGTGCCGCTCGACGATGCCCTGATCGACGGCCTGGCGGAACTGCGCTACCTGGAGAAATCGATCGGGGCGACCGGCCTGCTGGCCCTCACGCCACTGCAGGTGTCGAGCGACCGCGACGCCTGGCAGAAGTTCCTGCTGCGTGAGCAGAAACGCATCCCGCAGCAATGACGCCAGCGCGTCATCGCCAGGTCTTCAAGTCGTCCAGCGCGACCGGGACGTCCATGTGCTCTACGAGCAGTTCGAAGCGGCGCTGCTCTTCCTTCTTGAACGTCCCCTGATCGGGGTAGAGCTCCTTGACGATGGAAGACTCGTCGAACTCCTCATGCGCGGTCGCGGCGTCCTTCCAGACGATGGTGAAACGGAAGTCCCACCGGGTGGCTTCGCCTGCGTGGTTGATCGGGTAGGCGGCCGACATGCTCTGAATGCGACCCAGCTTCTGGTAACGCTGGAGGATGGGATAGTGGTTCTTTTTGTAGAGATCGAGGAACTCCTCGAAGTGGCCCCACTTCACCTTGTAGTAATACTCCACCGCGAAGGGCTTCGGTGCTGCGGCCGTTTGTGGCTGCGGCGCGACCTGCGAACGGCCGCCGGGATCAGCGAACAGCGCCAGCGGCCACAGGGCCAGCATCAAGAGCACGGCGTATTTCTTCGTCATTCGTTTAGTCCTTTGCGTTTCCGAGCCCGTGTCGTCGGCCCGCTCGACTACCGGGTCCCAAGCGAATAGCTCACATACGCCACCAGCGCCAGGACAGCAAACCCTACCACTCCCTGGAACAGACGTTCGTCATCGCCCCCCGGTATCGTCCGATCGTGACCAGTTTCAGGGAGAGGTACCCGACGCCGCGAATCAGATCGCCAATGATCTCCTGCATGTCGCCTCGTTTGGCGGGCAGCACCTGAAGGGCTGCACGACGATGTCCGAATGTTCAGAATCCGGCGTCCGTCTACCGCGCAAATCGCCGGAAAAAACTGTCGGCGTTCCATGCGGGCCGCGTCGGCCGGTTCGCAACCGCCTCGATCAGGCGCAGGTACATGCGATTGAAATCGGCGGCCGCCTGCCGGTCGACGGGCTGATGCAGATCGTCCGACGGTGCATGGTAGCGTTCGGTCCGCCACTTCTTGACGATCGCGTGCTCGGGCGACCCCTTCTCGAAGCCGACCTTCAGCGAGAGCGCCGGTATGCCGCGCTTGATGAAGCTGTACTGGTCGCTCCTGGTGAAGGCGTTGCGTTCGGGCTCGGGATCCGAGAGCACCTGCAGGCCGAGCGCCTCGCCAACCTTGCGGAGGTCAGCGGCGAGGTCGGACTCCTCCACGCCCTGGGCGATGACGCTGCGCATCGGGTACAGGGGCAGGAACATGTCCGTATTCAGGTTGGCGACCAGTGTTCCGCCACCCAGCAGCGGGTGCGATGCGTAGTAACGGGAGCCGAGCAGCCCCTTCTCCTCTGCCGTGACGGCGACGAAGACGAGCGATCGCCTGAAGGTGCGCTTCGTCTCACGGATCACGGTCGCGGTTTCGAGCAGCGTGGCGATGCCCGATGCGTTGTCCATGGCGCCGTTGAAGATGCTGTCGCCGTTGATGGGGCGGCCGACGCCTACATGATCGAGATGCGCCGTGACGACCACGTATTCGTGCTTCAGCCGTGGATCGGTGCCAGGCAGGATGCCGGCAACGTTCTGCGACTCGATACGCTCGGTCGCGACCGTGACCGTCGCGCGCAGGGACGCGGGGATCGGAAAGCGCGGCAGGGGCTTCCCTTGGGCGGCGACATCAAGGATCTCCTTGAAGGTGTGGCCCGATCCGGCAAAGAACTTCTCCGCTCGCGCGGGGTTGATCGTCACCGCCAGTTGCTGGCCGGCCGTCTCGTCGAGCGCGGCGTCGGCCAGCGTCAGGGACGGCAGGAAACGCGACATCATCGAGCGTTCCCACGGCGTGTCCATCCCCCTGGGGTTCGTGATCGACAGCGCGCCGATCGCGCCGGTCTGTTTCAGGACGCTCCACCGGACCGATTGGTAGTGGGCCAGCAGGGGCCCTGGGATTGTCGACGGCCCCCCCGTCAGGAAGAGCGCCACCTTGCCGCGAAGGTCGAGCCCGGAGAAGTCGTCGTGCCCGACCTCCGGGACGGCGAGACCGTACCCCACGAACACGATCGGCGCCTCGACCGTGCCGCTCTGGTCGATCCGCATGTTGAAGGTCGCCTCGTCGCCGAGCACCACGGCCTCTGCCTGTCCGTCACGGACCAGGGCCAGGCTGGACGACTCTTCGACGATCCGGCGCGAACGGAAGGCCACCGGCTGAACGAACCCCTTCACCCCGCCCGGCTTGAGGCCCGCGCGCTTGAAGGCGGCGGCGACGTACTGTGCGGCTTCCCGGTGCCCCTTGCTCCCCGTATCGCGCCCCTGGAGCCGATCGTCGGCCAGGAACGTCACGTGCGACCACCAGCGGTCCGCCTGGGACGCGGCAAGCCACGCGCCCGTCGCGCCAGTCACAAGCAGCAGTACGGCCAGTCGTCGAAACCGCATAATGTCTCCTTCGGCAGTCAGCAAGGGTATGCGCCTGGTCCGTCAGCGCGCCGCGGCGACGTTCACGCGCAGGGCGTCGACGTATCGAAAACTCGTCTCGATGCTCTCGAAGGGAGACGCCGGGGAGTCGTGCTCGACGAAGTAGTGTCGAATGCCTGCCGCCCAGCTCTGTCCGAGCAGACGCTTCCAGTCGATGACGCCTTGGCCCACGTCGGTCAGCACAGGACGTTCGGGCGGCAGCGTTTTCAAGTCCTTGACGTGCACGGAGGAAAAGCGCCCGGGATACAGGCGGAAGTAGGCCGCAGGATCCTGCCCTGCCGCCGTGATCCAGCCGAGGTCCATCTGCATGCTCACGAGCGATGGATCCGTTGATTCCAGGAGGATGTCGTAGGGCCGTTTGGCTGTCCCTGCGCGGTCGAACTCGAACTGGTGGTTGTGGTACGCGAACTGGATCCCCGCCGCCTTGCACGCTGCCCCTGCACGATTGAACCGCTCGGCAATGCGCGGCCAGCTGTCGGGCTCGGCCCGTGTCGCCGCATCGATCGATGGCACGACCAGGTACCGGTGTCCGATGCTGCGGGCAGCCTCGACGATGGCGGGCCACTGATCGCCGAGTGTGCCGAAGCCGACGTGTGCAGAGACGCCGTCGAGGCCATGCCTCTTGAGGATCGTCCTGACCTCCAGCGGCGATCGGCCGAAGTAGCCGGCAAACTCGACTTCCCTGTACCCGATGGCGGCGACCCTGGCGAGGGTCCCCTCGAAGTCCTTCTGCATCTCCGACCGGACGGTGTAGAGCTGCAGGCCGACCGGGCTGATCCTGCGCCCGGTGGGCTGTCGAGGCAGCAGGAACGGTACCGCCGCGGCTGCCTTCATGAACGACCGACGGGTCACGAGCACGATCTACCCCACTTTCCAAACCTTGAACCGTGAACCTTGAACCCTGAAATCTGAACCCTGACCCTCAGATCCACTTTTGCTTGCGGAAATATCCCAGCATCAAACCGATGAGGATCGTCATGATGGCAAAGACCCACCAGAACTGCGCGGGCTCGCCGCCGGGCAGGTGCGGCAGCGGCACGTTCATGCCCCACATGCCGGTCAGCACGGTCAGCGGCATGAAGATGGTCGCGATGATGGTGAGCACTTTCATCACGCCGTTCAACTGGTTCGACATCAGCGACAGGTGCGCATCCAGGAGGCTGCTCACGCGGTCCTGAAAATACATCGCTTCGTCGACGAGGCGGATGATGTGGTCGTGCACGTCGCGAAACCGATACGACAGCTGCTCGGAGATCATCGGAAACTCACGCCTCGACAGACGCGCGACGGCGTCCCGCTGCGGCAGCACGACCCGGCGCAACGACGAGACGTCGGCCTTGAAGTCCAGGATGCGCTTGGCGAGCTCTGGATGCGGCCGCTCGAACACCTCTTCTTCGAGCGCGTCCAGCCGCTCGTTCATCTTCTCCACCTCGGGCCGATAGTGATCGACCATCGCGTCGATGATCCGGTGCAGGAGGGCCGCGGGCCCTTCGCCGAGCGCCCGATCGTTGCGCATGCAGACGTCGCGCATCTCCTCGAGTGTGCGTGAGCTCCCGGGATGCACGGTCACGAGAAACTGCTCGCCCAGGAAGAAATCGACATCCTGCGTCCGAAAACAGTGCTCGTGCTCGCGAAAGTCGATGCCGTGAAGAATCACATAGAGGTAGTCGCCGTAGGACTCGATCTTCGGCTGGTGGATCTCGGCCAGGGCGTCCTCGATCGCCAGGTCGTGAAAATGGAAGACGTCCGTCAGGACTCGTGCTTCCTCCAGCGTGGGGGTGACCAGATCCACCCACACCCAGACGCCGCTGCCGGGTTTCAGCCAGGCGGGGTCGACCGTGTCTGCGCACCTGGTGGACCCTCCCTGGTTGAGCGAGATGGTGATCAATCGCCGACCTTCACCTGCAGCGCGGCCTGCGCGGCGGCGAGGCGCGCGACCGGCACGCGGTACGGAGAACAACTCACGTAGTCGAGGCCGACGCTCTCGAAGAAGTGAATGGACGACGGATCGCCACCGTGCTCGCCGCAGATCCCGACCTTGAGGTCGGGCCTCGCACTGCGTCCCTTCGTCACCCCCATCTCCACGAGCTGCCCGACCCCGACGGTGTCGATCGTCGCGAAGGGGTCCTTGTCGAGGATCTTCTTGTCCTGGTAGGCCCCGAGGAACTTCCCGATGTCGTCGCGCGAGAAGCCGAAGGTCAGCTGCGTAAGGTCGTTCGTGCCGAAGGAGAAGAACTGCGCTTCCTTCGCGATCTCATCCGCCGTGACGGCGCCGCGGGGGATCTCGATCATGGTGCCGACGAGATACTTGATCTTGACTCCCTTCTCCTTCATGACGTCCGCGGCCACGCGGTCCACGATCGCCTTCTGGTCGCGCAACTCCTTCACGTGTCCCACGAGCGGGATCATGATCTCCGGCACGCACCTGGTGCCCTCCTTCGCGAGCTGGCAGGCGGCCTCAATGATCGCCCGGGTCTGCATCTCGGTGATCTCGGGATAGGTGATGCCGAGCCGCACACCCCGGTGGCCGAGCATCGGGTTGAATTCGTGGAGCTGCTCGACACGCCGCAGGAGCGCGTGCTTCTCGTCGAGCGCCTTGCCCTTCTTGCCGCGCTCTTCCATCCGCGCGATCGCGACCATCAGGTCCTCGCGCTTCGGCAGGAATTCATGCAGCGGCGGATCGATAGTCCGAATCGTCACCGGTTCGCCGTGCATCGCCTTGAACACGCCGTAAAAATCGTTGCGCTGGAGCGGCAGCAGCTCCGCCAGCGCCGCGCGGCGATCCGTCTCGTTGTCCGCCAGGATCATGCGCTGCACGATCGGGATCCGCCCTTCGCCGAAGAACATGTGCTCGGTGCGGCACAGACCGATGCCCCGCGCGCCGAAGGCATAGGCGGTTTCGGCCTGATCCGGCTGGTCCGCGTTCGCGCGGATGCCGAGGCGGCGATACTTGTCGGCCCACGACAGGAGCTTCTCGAAACGCTGGTACACGTCCGAATCCTTCGGCTTCATCTCTCCGGCGACGACCTTCAGGATCTCGCTCGGCGTCGTCGGGACCTGGCCGACCTTCACTTCGCCCGTCAGGCCGTCGAACGAGACGAAGTCCCCCTCCTTGATCGTGATGCCGCCGACCTTGCAGGTCTTTGACGCCTCCGAGATCTCGAGGGCGCCGGCGCCCACGATCGACGGCTTGCCCATCTGGCGTCCGACGACTGCGGCGTGTGACGTCATGCCGCCCGTCGCCGTAAGGATCCCCTGCGCGACGAACATGCCGTGGATGTCGTCCGGCACGGTCTCCTTGCGGACGAGGATCGCGCGCTTTCCCTGCCGCGTCCACTCCACCGCATCGTCTGCCGTGAAGACCGCCTGACCGGATGCCGCACCCGGCGATGCGGGGAGGCCCTTCGTGGTGACTGAGAGCGCCGCCCACGCTTTCGGCTCGAACACCGGGGCGAGGAGCTGCGAGACGGATTCAGGATCCACCTGCAGCACAGCGTCCTTCTGGGTGATC
This sequence comes from Vicinamibacterales bacterium, assembly GCA_035575695.1. Classification (GTDB taxonomy): domain Bacteria; phylum Acidobacteriota; class Vicinamibacteria; order Vicinamibacterales; family 2-12-FULL-66-21; genus JACDCA01. The sequence continues at coordinate 10,410 of DATLXP010000279.1, read as the reverse complement.
AGCTTCTCGGCGACAAGATCGGTCGCGATCATGACCGCCGCATAGCCGGTGCGCTTGCCGTTGCGCGTCTGGAGCATGTAGAGCCGGTCGTCCTGGATCGTGAACTCGAAGTCCTGGACGTCCTTGTAGTGCTTCTCGAGGCGCGACGTGATCGTGCGCAGCTCCTTGTAGGCTTTCGGCAGCACGTCCTGCAGTTCGCTGATCGGCTGTGGTGTGCGCACGCCCGAGACGACGTCTTCGCCCTGTGCGTTGACCAGGAACTCACCGTAGAACTCGTTGGCCCCGGTGGCCGGGTTGCGGGTGAAGCCGACGCCTGTTGCGGACCGGTCACCCATGTTGCCGAAGACCATCGCCTGCACGTTGACGGCGGTACCGATCGCATCGGGGATGTCGTAGATGCGGCGGTATTCGATCGCGCGGGCGTTGTTCCACGAGCGGAACACGGCGTCCCTCGCGCCGCGCAACTGCGTGAGGGGATCCTGCGGGAAGTCCTTGCCGCCCATGTCGCGAACGACCTTCTTGTAGCGCTTGACGACCTCGACCAGGTTGGCCTCGGTGAGGTCGGTGTCGACCTTCGCGCGGTTCTCCTTCTTCACGGCGTCGAGCGTATGTTCGAAGGCGTCTTTCGGAATCTCGAGCACGACACTGCCGAACATCTGGATGAAACGGCGATAGCTGTCCCACGCGAAACGGCCGTTGCCGGTGCGCGCCTTGATCCCCTCGACCGTCTGATCGTTCATGCCCAGGTTGAGGATCGTGTCCATCATGCCGGGCATCGAGAACTTGGCCCCGGAGCGCACAGAGACGAGTAACGGATTCTTCACGTCCCCGAGCTGGGCCCCGGCGGCCTTCTCGAGCTTGCGCAGGTTGTTGACCATCTCGGCGTCCACGTTCGTTGGCACCTTGCGCTTTTCCTGGTAGTAGAGCGTGCAGGCTTCGGTGGAGATCGTGAATCCGGGCGGCACCGGCAGGCCGGCGGCGCTCATCTCGGCAAGGCCCGAGCCTTTGCCGCCGAGAAGGTCCTTCATCGATCGGTCGCCGTCGGCTTTGCCGTTGCCGAAGAAATACACGTACTTCGTCGTCTTCTTCTTTGCCATGTCGAGTAGCTACTCCGTTTTGGAAACGATTTCTGAGATGTCTGCGAACTGAAGAATGAGGTCGCGAAGGTCCGCCATCAGCTGGAGCCTCGCCGTGCGCAGGCGGGGGTCCTCAGCCATGACGAAGACTTCCGTGAAGAAACGATCCACGGCGGCGCGCAGGCCGGCGATCTCGGTGAATGCCTTGCGATAGTCGGCGGCCGCGGCGGCCGCCTCGACCACCGGGCGCCTGGCGTCGAGTTGCGCCACGAGGGCGCGCTCGGCCGGCTCGGTGAGCGCCTCGCGATCGAGCGCCCCGTTGTGGTTCACGTCGTTCGCCTGCCCCGAGCGTGTCGACTGTGCGATGTTCTTCACGCGTTTGAACAGCACCGCCAGTGCGAGGAAGTCTTCGGAGCTGCGCATCGCCTGTAATGCATCGGCCATGCGCCGCGCGCGTAGCGGACGAATATCGACGGCCGCGGTCGCTGCCCGAACGACCTCGACGGGGATCCCGCGCTGCTCGAGCGCGTACCGCACGCGGTCCCTCGCGAAGGCCTCGGCCGCCTGCGCGACGTCCCCCTGCCACGCGAACGCCGGTACGCCCAGGGCGGCGTGGCGCAAGAGTTCCGGCAAGGAGATCTCCCGGTCGATGCCTACGAGATCCGGCAGGTCCATCAAGACGCGCACGGCGCCCTGCACCTGCCGGCGCAGGGCGAAGGGATCCCGCGACCCCGTGGCCTTTTCTCCGGCGCTCGAGAGGCCAACGAAGGTGTCGAGCTTGTCGGCCAGCGACACCGCCGCCCAGGTCACCGCCGCGTCACCGAGCTGGGCGCGTGTCGGGGGAGCATCGGCCTCGACGCCGACCGGAAGATACTGGAAGTAGATCGCCTTCCACACCCGTTCAGGCGCGCCTTCAGCCTTCGCGTACACCCCGCCCATGATCCCCTGCAGCTCCGGGAACTCGAAGACCATGTCGCTCGTGAGATCCGCCTTGGACACGCGCGCCGCCTTCGCGGCGTCATCGGCCGCGTCGGGCTGCCCCAGCGCGTCGGCCGCAATCCAGCGCGCGAGTGCCTCGATGCGCTCGGCCTTGTCGCGATAGCTCCCCAGCTTCTTGTGAAACTGCAGGGTATGCAGCCGGTCCAGGCGCGACTCCAGCGGGATCTTCCGGTCGGCCTCCCAGAAGAACTTCGCGTCACGGAGCCGCGCCGTCACGACCCGCTCCGCGTTCTTCGCGATGACGCGTTCGTCCTGGGGCTGCGTGTTCACGACCGCGAGAAACGCCTCCTTCAGCGCCCCCTCCTCGGTCACGACCGGAAACCAGTGCTGATGATGGACGAGCGTCGTCGTCAGCACTTCGTGCGGAAGCTCGAGAAAAGACGGATCGAAGAAGCCGGCGATCACGCCGGGGTACTCGACCAGATCGGCCACTTCATCGATCAGCGCCGCGTGCTCCTTCTGGTGCACCCGCGCGCCGAGGCGGCGCGCATGCTTCTCGAGCTCGCGCCCGATCCGGTCCCGGCGCTCGGCATGCTCGAGCACCACGAAGTTCTCGGCGAGCCTGGCCCGGTACTCGTCGAAGCTCCGGACCTTGAGCGAATGTCCGGCGCGCCCGCTCGTGGCGAGAAATCGGTGACCGTAGGTCAGCGCGCCCGACTGCACATCCAGCACGTTCGGGGACGCCGCGTTGGCGGCGCGCGTGATCGTGTAGGGCACCACCCGTCCGCCATAGAGAAACAGCAGCCAGCGTATCGGCCGGCCGAACACAACATTCCCCTTGCCGTCCTCGAGCCGCGCGTCCCAGTGCATCTGCTTCGGAAACGCGATGTCGCGCAGGAGGCCCGTCATCAGCTCTGGCAATGCATCCACCGCGCTCTTGCCGCGTTGCTTCTTGTGGAACGCCAGGTATTCCCCCTTGGGAGTCTGCAGGCGGGTGATCTGGTCGAACGCGACCCCTTGCTTCTTGGCAAATCCGAGGGCGGCGGGCGTCGGGTGGCCGTCCTTGATCGCAGCCGACACGGGGGGACCCGTGATCGTTTCTTCCAGGTCCTCCTGCCGCTCGGCGATCTTCGCCACGCGCACGGTCAGGCGGCGGGGCGTGCTGAAGCTTTCCACCGGGGCAGCCGGCGCGATGCGCAAGTCCCGCAGGCGCGCCTCGAGCGTCTCCGCCATCTGGCGGGTCAGATTCGGGAGCCACGACGCGGGCAGCTCTTCGACGCCGATCTCTATAAGAAGTTCTCTATCCATTGGATGGTGCTGTCGGCGCGGACGCCGCCTCGAAGTCATCCAGTCCCGCCCATCGCTTCGCAATCGCCACGGCCATCTGCCTCACCCGCAGGATGTAGGCGGTCCGCTCGGTGACGCCGATCCCGCCGCTCGCGTCGAGCAGGTTGAACATGTGCGAGCACTTGAGACAATAATCGAGCGCCGGCAAGGCCAGATTGCTGCGCAGCAGCGTCTGCGACAGCCCGTAGTACTGGTCGAAGAGGTTCCGGTGGATCGCGTGTAACTCGGCCGTCGGCATGTCCACCTGGCCGAACGCGTACTTCGACTGTTCCACTTCATCCCGGTGCCGCACGTCGCGATACTTCACGCCGGGCGACCACTCGAGATCGAACACATCGTCGACGTCCTGGAGCGCCATCGCGAAGCGCTCGAGGCCATAGGTCAGCTCCACCGGGATCGGGGAGAGGTCCACACCCCCGGCCTGCTGGAAGTAGGTGAACTGAGTGATCTCCTGCCCATCAAACAGGACCTGCCAGCCGATGCCCCAGGCTCCGAGCGTTGGGGACTCCCAGTTGTCTTCCTCGAACCGCACGTCGTGCGCGCGCAAGTTGATACCGCACGCCTCGAGACTTCGGAGATACAGCTGCTGCACCTCGTCTGGCGCCGGTTTGAGGATCACCTGGAACTGGTGATGCTTGAACAGCCGGTTCGGATTCTCGCCGAAGCGACCATCGGCCGGGCGGCGCGACGGCTGCACGTACGCGACATTCCAATGATCAGGCCCGAGCACGCGCAGGAACGTCTCGGGATGCATCGTGCCGGCGCCCATTTCGATGTCGAGCGGCTGCTGAAGCAGGCAGCCGTGCGAGGCCCAGAACTCCTGGAGCTTGAAGATCAGTTGTTGCAGAGTAACCATTCGTAAAGCTGGACGCTATTTTCCCATTTCCCGAAGCACGCGGACCGACTTCAATTCCTTGTCCAGATGCGTCGTCAGCAGGCGCCGGTGCGCCGTCTCGAGCTCGCGTGATGCACGTTCATCGAGTCGCAACGCATCCACCTTCTCGGGCGCCGTTCGACCCGACGCCCTCAGGAACTGCAACGCCTCGGCTCCGAGATGCGTGCCGCTGCCTGACGGCGCGCACCGGCGGCACACATACATGTCTTCGCGGGGGGGCATCACCGCCGCGTCCATCGCGTGACCGCACGCGGGACACGCACCGAACGCGGGATACACACCCTGCAGGCGCAACAACCAGTACTCGAAGTATCGCGCCAGCCGGTCGATGGGCGCGCCTGCCGCCAGCGCATCCACCATCGCCGATCCGAGCCGATACAGCCTCTCGTCAGCGTGCGCCTCAGGGGCCCACTCGTCGATCAACTCCGCGAAATACCCCACGTGGCCGAACGCGGCGGCCGACGCGCCGAGCGACCCGATCGCCGAGAGCGGCGACATCACCGGCTCGACGTAATTGATGCGCACCAGGTCCCGGAGCTCACGCTCGTAGTAGGCGACGCCCGCCCGCGTCATCGGCTCGAGCGCCCCGCTGTAGCGCGACCGGGCGCGCCGGGCGCCTTTCGCCACGCCACGCTTCTTTCCACGGTCCCGCGTCAGGAACACGACGATGCGATCAGCCTCGCCGAGTTTGTAGGTCCGAAGAATCAGCGCTTCGGACGTGTAAACGGGCACTCCCTATTCTATCCAGCCGCGGGCACGTACCTGAGGAGCAGCGTCGCCAGGCCCAGAAACGACAGGAACCCGAACACGTCCGTCAACGTCGTGATGAAGACTGACGACGCCAGGGCCGGATCGACTTTCAACGCCCGAAGCCCCAGCGGGATCAACGTGCCGGCGGTTGCGGCGACGAACATATTGATGATCATCGCGGCGCCGATGACAGCCCCGAGACCGGGACTTCCCTTCCAGACCCAGACCACGAGACCTGCCACCACGCCACAGGCCACACCGTTGGCGATCCCGACGGTCGCTTCCTTCAACAGGGCCTTGCGCGCATTGCCGAAGGTCAGCTCGCCGAGCGCGATGCTTCGAACAATGACCGTCAACGTCTGCATGGCGGCGTTCCCCCCCATGCCTGCCACAACCGGCATGAACACCGCGAGCGTCGCCCACTGCGCGATCGTGCCTTCGAAGAGCCCGACGACCGACGCCGCGATGAACGCGGTGACGAGATTGACCTGCAGCCACGGCAGGCGCTTCCGCAGCGACTCCGACGCTTTCGAAAACACGCGGTCGTCGCCGCTGACGCCTGCCAGACGGTAGACGTCCTCGGTGGCTTCATCCTTGATGACGTCGATGACGTCATCCACCGTGATGACCCCGGCGAGCTTGTTCTCATCGTCGACGACGGGGATGGCGAGGAGGTTGTAGGAGGCGACCTGCCGGGCGACTTCTTCCTGGTCGGTATCGAAGCGGACGCTGATCAGGTCCGTCGTCATGATCCGCTTGAGCGGGGTCGGGGGCCCCACGAGCAGCAGCCGGCGCAACGAGACGACACCGACGAGGTGACGCCGCGCGTCGATGACGTAGAGGTAGAACACCACCTCGACGTCGCGTGAATTCTGGAGGGCCGTGATCGCTTCGCCGGCGGTCATGTCTTCCGACAGTGCGAACACTTTCGGATTCATGATGCGGCCGGCCGTCTGCTCGGGGTACTCGAGCAGATCGCCGACATCGCCGCCGGCTGGCCGTTTCTGGATCAACTCGAGAACCGCTGAGGACAAATCGTCCGGCAGGTAGTCGATGATGGCGGCCGCGTCATCTGACGGCAGCTCCTGCGTCAGGCGAACGATCTCTTCGGCGGACCGATCGGCGAGCAGGATGGCGCCAGCCTCGGGGCCCAGTTCGGAGAGCGCTTCCATCGCCAGCTTGCTGTTGCGCTCGGCGAGGATGGAGAAGGCGGCGTGACGATCTTTATCGGGGAGTTCGGAAAACAGCTGCGCCAGGTCGGCCGGGTGCTGCTTCTGAAGCAGGTTCACCAGGTTCGACGTGGCGCCCATCCGCAGCAGGCGCTTCACCGAATCGAGGACGACGTCCAGCTTGCGCTGTGCCATAGGGGGTTTCGCTCATTGCGAACTGCTTAATTTAGCACGTGCGAGGTCCAGAACGTCGGAGGGCGTCATGCCCATGGCGCGAAGTGCCCGGATACCGGTGGCGCCGTCGGATTTGCTCACCTTCTGTCCTGGCGCCTTCATGATGAGCGGATGGTGCAGGAAGCGCGACGGCGTATCGCGCCCGAGCAGGCGCGCGAGTTGAATCTGGCGCCCCGTGGAGGCCAGCAGGTCCATCCCCCGGACCACGTGCGTGATCGCTTGATCCATGTCGTCGACCGTGACGGCAAACTGGTAGCTCCAGCAGCCGAGACGATCACGAAGGAGCAGATCACCGCATTGCTCGTGCGGATGCTGGACCTGGGGGCCCTGGAGCATGTCGTCGAATCGTTCTTCCGACGGCGCGAGCTTCACTCGGAGCGCGCGGCCGGGAGCGTCAGGCAGATCTTTCGTCGCGCATGTGCCTGGATACCGGAGGTCCTCCCCGGCCACGCCGGCCACGCCGGCCTCGGCGATCTCGCGGCGTGAGCATTCACAGGCGTAGACCAGCCCCTCGTCACGCAAACGCTGCAGGGCGGTGTCGTAGATCGCGCCGCGCTGGCTCTGCCTGACCGCGGGCGCAGCGGCGGTGAATCCGAGCCAGGCCACATCCTCGAGGATCGAGGTTTCGTATTCGGGGCGCGACCGCTGCCGGTCGTGATCCTCGATGCGCAGCAGGACTCGTCCCTGATGCGCCTGCGCGGTGTTCCAGACGTACAGCGCGTTGACGACGTGGCCGATGTGGAGGTGCCCCGTAGGCGCGGGAGCGAAGCGCGTGATCAATTACCGTTTCCGGGGCTTACGACCTGACTTCGGAACGCCGAGGTCATCGAGAGTGCGATCGTTGTTGCGCCAGTCGGGATCCACCTTCACGCGAAGGTCCAGGTAGACCTTCGTATCGAAGAAGGCTTCGAGCTCCTGGCGCGCCTCGGTCCCGATCTGCTTGATCATCGATCCCGCGCGCCCGATGATGATCGGTTTCTGCGACTCTGTCTCCACGTAGATCGTGCAGTACAGGCGCAGGATTCTCTCGCGCTCGCTCTCGTCGAACTGGTCGATGATCACTGCGGTCGTGAATGGCAGCTCGTTGCGGGTGTGGTGCAGGAGTTTCTCGCGGACGATCTCCGTGACGAGGGTTCGCTCCGCCTGATCGGTGAGGAAGTCTTCCGGATAGATGGGATCCGATTCCGGCAGGTGCTCGAGCAGCACCTGCTCGAGGCGCTCGACGTTGTCTCCGGTTTCGGCCGAGACCGGCACGATCGCGACGAAGGCGTGCCAGCGCTGGGCCTGCTCCATCAGCGGCAGCAGCGCGGACTTCGAGACAAGATCGATCTTGTTCAGCACGAGCACCACCGGAATCTTGACGTGCCTGAACAGCGTCGAGACGTATTCGTCCCCTTTGCCCGGTCGCGTCGACGCATCGAAAATCAGGGCGACGACATCGACTTCGCGGAGCGTGTCGACAGCCGCGTCCACCATGCGCACGTTCAGTCGGTGCAGGGGGCGGTGGATGCCGGGCGTGTCGACGAACACGATCTGCCCCTCCGGCATGTGCTTCACCGCGACGATGCGGTTTCTCGTCGTCTGTGGCTTGTCGGAGACGATGGCGACCTTCTGGCCGACCATGCGGTTGAGGAGCGTGGACTTGCCCGCATTGGGGCGGCCGACGAGGGAGGCGAATCCGGCGCGAGGCATGGGGACATCTTGCCACGTGCGAGGTGCGACGTGCGATGTGCTTACGTGCGGGGTGCGGATGTGCTTACGTGCGGATGTGCCTACGTGCCGCGCGCTGATGTGCCTACGTGCGGTGTGCGGATGTGCTCGGGGTGACCCTGCTCGCTTCGCTCGTCGAGGAGCGGATATGCCTCGGGTCGGGATGAGGCTGCGTAATGCCACACCTGAAGTAGCATCTATCCATGGAGCGGGACGATCTGCGGGCCTTCGCCTATCGGGACTGGGTCGCGGCCGAGCGCGGCAAGCAGCAATACTGGGCAGACCGCTACCGACGGGGCGGCTCCGGCCCCGCACGACACGCCTCCACATTGCTGCTGGAGCATGCGCGCCGTCTGGGTTCGGCGATTCTGGGCGACGCAGAGCGCTCGGTGGACCTCGCTCACCACATTGCACTCCGCGACCGCCTGGATCGCGCCGGCCGTGCGCTCGGCACTCGCTGACCTCCTCGCCGACCTCGGGCGCGCGTTCGACGCGCTCGGCATGGCTTGGTACCTGTTCGGCGCACAGGCCGCAATCGTGTACGGCGTGGCCCGCCTCACGGCCGATGTCGACGTCACGGTTCAGCCGCCGGACATCCCCACCGACGAATGGCTGATCACTCTCGAGCAGCACGGCTTCGCGCGACGGTTCGCAGACGCCGCCTTCATTGAACAGACCCGGGTGATTCCGGTCATGCACATCGTTACGGGCCTACCGGTAGACATCGTCCTGGCGGGGCCGGGCCTCGAAGAGGACTTTCTGCGGCGCGCCGTGATCCAATCGATCGACAGCGTGCCGGTTCCCGTCGTCGAGATCGCCGACCTCGTGGTCCTGAAAGTTCTCGCCGGGCGTCCCAAGGATTTCGAAGACGTCGTGATGCTGTTACGCATCCACGGTGAGGCGATCGACACGCGCCGTGTGAGCGCCCTACTGGCGATGCTCGAGGATGCACTGGGGCAGAGCCGACCTGCTCGCCGCCTTCGAGCAGGCCCGTTCGCGGGCAGGCCATTGACGTGCTACCGATGCGCGAAGCGAACCCGGCGCGGGGCCACGCGGCCACCCTCGGCGGGCACCCGAAACCGACCCGCCGGTCCTTCGCCACGGCCATCCGCGGAACAACCCCGGATTCTTCGTACTTGGAGCCCGAGCCAAGCTCGCGCAGATGCTGAGCAAGGCGGGACGAGTGAGAGAGGCGGTCGTCGTAGAACAGACGATCGCGGATCACATGTCGATCGCAGCGCCAGCCGCGCGTTGGGCGCTAGCGCGAGGCGGTCTCGTCGCGCGGCTCAGCGCGAGGGAGTCGGCGGAACCGGACCCGTTGAATGCGCCGCCGCTCCGCTTCCAGCACTTCGACCATCATGCCATCGAGCTCGAAGCGCTCCCCGGCCGCCGGCACACGGCCGACGCGCGTCAGCACGTAACCACGAGCATCATCACAGCGGGCTCGGGCCGCGCGCTTACCCTGGGGCGCAACCTCCGTCACCTCGTAATGCTGCTCGACGACTGAAACGCGCCCGGCGTGAATGCTGGGACAAGCCTGTGGTCCCCGTCCTGGTGCCGACCCGAGGGAAGGGGTATCAGAGACAGGATGCCGGCGTGAAAAGCGGCGACGAGACGCTGGATCCAGACGATGACCAGGTCGGTCGCCGGGAGCAGCACGACCAGCGCGGTCAGCACCGCGAGCGCCGCGGTCGCGCCGGCGTTCACCGCGTAGATGACGGCCGCCGCCGTGACCAGCGTGGTCGCGGCCATGATGCCGCCGACACAGGGCGCGCGTCGCGTGGCGCCGTAGCAGGCGGCGTAGCCGGAGCCGTGGAGCAGGCCGGAAGCCGACTTCCGCTTCGAGATCGTAGCGCCCGCGCCCCCACCAGCTGGTAGCCGTCGAGCGTGGAGCGCAGGAACTTAGTCTTGGGGCCCGGGACGTTGGTCACCGGGTGCAGCCCGATGGTCTTGGTCACGACCCCGCCCCAGCCGGCGTCGAACGCCCGCATGATGTTGCTGTCAGACTCGGTCGGCGGCGCCGACGACAGCAGGAAGGGGTTGGTGAAGTTCAGCCCGGTGAATTTGACGGAAATGTCCCGCATGGCGGGATGATGAGCCGATCCGCGGCGGTTTGCACATTCTCCTGTGGAGCGGAACTTCGTTCCGGTCCCGGGGGCGCTAGTCGATCTTGTAAACGAACGAGACCAGCACCGCCACGTCGTTCTTCTTCACGGCGGCCGACGGCGGCTTGTTCTTGAAGGTGTCGAGCAGCTCCACCTTGAGCTGTGTCGCCGACGTGATGCTGGCG
>DATLXP010000278.1:0-3516 GCA_035575695.1 Vicinamibacterales bacterium | reverse complement strand
AACTCGAACACCGCCTCGAGTCTGGTGGGCGCGCTCCAAGGCGCTGCCGGGACCTCGAACGACACGACGCCTGGATGCACAACCGGATCGTGAGCGTACTCACGGACTGCTACGGAACGCGCATTGACCAGCGCGCGCAGTTCTTCCTCGAACCGCTGGCGCACAAGGCGCGGCTCGCGCGCCACCGAGAATCCGCTCGTGATCGAGGCGAGCAGCGTGACTGCCGGCCAGTCAGGATAGGGTCGCGCTTCTAAAATACCAGGCATGGCTCCTCCAGTTCCGAGGTGACGGCAGCACGTAACCAAAGGCGATGCCATGGGCCGAGGTGTCGAATCCTTCGTCATTACACTCGTCTCCGCCTCAGCCCGCCGGGTCTCATCGATCCGGCGGGTAACAGATGCCCAATGGAACGTTCGGTGGGTCCTGCGGACTCGGGCAGTGCTGACCCAAGGCGAGCCGGCTCCTGCCAGTTCCACTCGATCCGATGCTCGAACCGCAGCGCGCCACGGTACCGGACACCATCGAGAGGGTCGAGCGACCACACCACGCAGCGCGTCACGTGTGCGGCAATCGAGAACGTTCGATCGGGGGTGGCGACCTGCAGGTGGACGCGCGCGCCCGGTCGCAGTGGCCGCTGCGCTTCCACGAGCACGCCGCCGGCGCTCATGTCTACAAGGTCTACAGAGCAGCCGGGTCGAAGCGTCACCCGCGCGACCGTCTGGGACGGCAGCGGGAATCGCGTCTCCATCCGACGGTCGATCACCTGCTGGTCCACCGGTTGGCTCCCGTGTCGTAATGAAATACCCGAGTGCGTCCCGTCGCACCGAACACCCGGACGGCGTACTGACTTCGCCTGCCATGCACATACAGCGTGCCCGACGTCGCGCTGCCGTTCGGCGACAGGCTAAGAATGTTGGAAGACCCCACGCGCACCCCGTCGGCGTTACCCTGGCCGCCGTCCAGGTCAGGGATCCCTGCCAACAACCCGAACACCGCGCCTGGATAGTTGTCTCGCAGCCGCTCGGCAGCCGTGAGCGTGGCATCGACTCCTCGGCGGATCTCGGCTGTCCTCACGCCGTTGCCGTTCAAGTCGAGGTGCGAGGTGAAGCGGTAGTCGGCGCCGTCCTCCTCGAACTTGAGCGCCACCGTGGCGGCTCGTCGGACGGCGTCGATTCGCGCTGCCGCCACACGTGATGCCACGTGGCGCGCCGCAGCGGCCGTGCGAATCTCCTCCACGGTGCTACCCGCCAGAGGGACCGCGATCGCCGCCAGGGTACCTGCCACGGCCAGCGTGAACAGCACCTCGATGAGCGTGAAACCGGAGATCCTGACGCGGGTGGCGGTCATCACTGTTCAAGCCTGGTTGAAACCGGTCGTGAGTTGATGAGCCCGGGCACGTCGCAGCGCCCGGGCTCTTTCCCTCAGCGCCCTCCCGCCGACGCCGCGGCGCTGCCTACCGTGAGGTAGGGCTTCAGCTTCAGGAAGCTCTTCTCACCGATGCCCTTCACGTTCATTAGCTCCTCGATCTTCTTGAAGCCGCCGTTCTTCTGCCGGTACTCGACGATGCGCTGCGCGGCCTTGGGGCCGATGCCGGGCAACGTGGCAAGCTGCGTGGAATTGGCGGTGTTGAGGTTCACGGTTGCGACGGCCGCGGCCGCTTTGGCCGGCTTCTCCTGCGCGATGCAGGGTGCCGCCATCGATGCCAGGATCACGAACGTTGCGAGAGCGATGCTCAGACGATTCATACGGTCCTCCAGTTGGTGTGAATGGGTGGCTGCCGCCGGCGATCTTCACGCAGGGGGTCAAGCCGCGTTACTGAGGCCGGGTTACGGCAGCCGCGGCCACCCATCGCAAGCAGGCTGCCTGCGGAGTGCCAAAGTGCCTCGTCTTCGGATGTCGCTGAAAGGACGGGAGTTCAGGTCGCGGCAGGACGCACGGGTAAAACAGGGACGCGCGCCGAGTGATGCAGAACGTCAACCGGTGTTGACGCTCGTGAGAGAGATTCCGCCGTTTCCGTGGGAAAGGGTGCGCAACCGTGGCTGCCGGACGCACGCCGACGGTCCAGGAGCGGGGCGGCTATTAGACGTGCACCGGAAGCGTGAAAGAAACGAGGCTTCCCTCTCCAGCATTGCTCTCCGCCCAGATCCGCCCGCCATGCCCCAGGACGATGCTCCTGGAGATGTAGAGGCCCAGGCCCACGCCTCGCCGGTCGTTATTGAGCACCTGCTTGAACCGCACGAAGATGGCCTCGAGCTGGTCCGCCGGAATGCCGACGCCCGTGTCCTTGACCGAGAACTGCACGTCGTCGCCGATGCGTTCGGCCCGGAGTACGACGCTCCCCGGTGAAGCGGTGAACTTGATCGCGTTACTCAGAAGGTTGGTGAGGACCTGCGGAATGCGCGCTTGATCGAACGCGACGAGCGGCAACGGCTCCACGATCTCCGAGACGAGTGACACACCCCCGGCAGAGGCCTGAGCCTGAAAGGTGTCCACGATCTCCACGACAACAGGAGCAGGATCCCCCACCTCGCGTGTCACCGCCAGCGTGCCGGACTCGATGCTGGCGACGTCAACCAGATCGCCGATCAGGCGGTCCATCCGGCCACCCGACCGGTGAATGCGCCGGGCGTAGGTGAGCACGTGGTCGGCGCGGTGCTCCCCTTCCACTTCTTTCACGATCAGCGAGGCAAAGCCGACGACCGCGTTCAGCATGTTTCGCAGGTCGTGGCTCACGATGCTCAGGAACTCGTCTCTCGCCTCGAGTTCGTCGTCGGACCGCTCGCGCTCGCCGGACAGATGTTCGTCGGTTTTGTCTCGTTCTCGAGCGAGCAGGGCGACATGCTCCGCACGCTCCTCACGGAGCGTCTCGTCTGCGTTGGCCCGCTCCTGCTCGATGAGCTCGTCTTCGCGGACTCTCTCTTTCGTGACGGATTCCTGGGGATGCGCGCGCGCCGGCGCTTTCGCCGACCGCCGGTCCGTCTTCGCCCGGGCCGCAGCAAGCACCTCGTCGGCACGCAGCCGAGCGCGGCCGATGACTTCATCGGCCGTCACATCGATGGCTGTCTGGTCATCGAGCCCACTGTCAGCCTTCTCCCGCTCGGCGCGCAGGCTCTCGTCGGTCTGGTCGCGCTCTGGATTCGGCCGCGTGTCGTCGGGAATCATGCAATGCGCAGTGTAGCATCGGCCCCAAGCTGAGCCGGGGGGTCGCCGGGGCTGCCGAATCCACGCTACCGAAGATCGCGGCGAAGGTAGATGCGGATCGTGGGTCCGGGGCGCTCGAGGGTCGAAAAGCCGGAGACGGGCATGAAGAACGCGTCCTGCTGGTCGTACATCGCAGATCGCGGACGGGCCTTTGCTCCGCGGACCTCCTTCACAAGCACGTAATCCCGCGCCGCGAGCGTCCGCACGTCGGGCAGCACCTGCGTGTAGGCCGGCACGGGCGAGTCTGGCAGCACGAGCCAATGCGGCGTCTCCCCCTGGGGATGCCCGAACGACCCCGTCTGCGGGTTGAAATAC
>DATLXP010000277.1:0-9709 GCA_035575695.1 Vicinamibacterales bacterium | reverse complement strand
GAGGCGCTGCGTGGCCATATGGGTGGCCTCGAGGTGATCACCCCCCGCTGATGAAGGACGGGAGGGATACATGCGTTTCTCTCAGATGATCACCGCCGTCGATGCGCACGCAGCCGGCATGTTCGGCCGCGTCGTCATCGGCGGTGTCGGTGCGCTGCACGTGCCCGGCAGGACGATGTTCGAGAAGAAGCGGCACATGGAGCAGCACCAGGACTGGTTCCGCCGTCTGATGCTGCGCGAGCCGCGCGGCAACCCCGCCGCGATGGTGAATCTGGTGCTCCCGCCAACCGACGCGTCGGCTGATGCCGGCGTCATCATCATGGAGCAGTCCGAGTACTACCCGTCCATGTCAGGCAGCAACGTGATGTGCGTCGTCACGGTCCTGCTCGAGTGCGGGATCGTCCGGATGGAGGAGCCGAGTACGCGCCTGACGCTCGAGACGCCGGCGGGGCTGGTGTCGGTGCTGGCGGAATGTGACGGCGGCCGCGTGATGAGCGTGACGATCACGAACGTTCCGGCGTTTGCCGTGCGGCTCGACGCGTCGATCGAGGTCACCGGGTTCGGGACCATGGCAGTGGACGTCAGCTGGGGCGGCATGTTCTACGTGATTGCGGATGGTGCGGCCCTTGGCTTCAGGCTGACGCCGGAGGAAGGGGCCGACATTGTCGCCGCCGGCGAACGCATCCGCGCCGCCGCTCGCGAGCAGATTCCCGTAGCGCATCCGGAGAACCCCGCCATCAACCTGATCGAAGGCACGCTCCTCTTCGCGCCGCCGCACAGCCCTGACAACTCAGGCCGCAGCGCCGTCGTCGTGCCATCGCCATCAGGACGAGGATCGCGTACGCAGGGGATGCTCGATCGTTCGCCGTGCGGCACAGGAACCTCGGCGCAGCTGGCCACGCTGCACGCGCGCGGACGCGTCCCGCTCGAGACCGACTTTCGTCAGGAAGGGATTCTGGATACGGTGTTTGTCGCGCGCGCCCTCCAGGCCACGCGCGTGGGCCCCCACGCCGCGATCGTCCCCTCGATCCGGGGCCGTGCGTGGATTACCGGATTCGCGCAGTACGTGCTCGCGCCCGACGACCCGTTCCCCGAGGGGTTCATGGTGGGGGATATCTGGCCGCTGTAAGCAGGCGCGCTTTTCTTGTCGCCGTTTCACCCGCTGCATCGATCGTGACCGTGTAATCGCCAGGCGGAACAGGCTGCTGCTTCGAGCCGTTCCCGTTCCACGCCGCGCGATTGAGGCCGCTTGCCGCCGGCCCCTCGAGGACGCGCAGGGTCGCGCCTGCGGCGTCTGCGATCGTGATCCTCGCCGGACGGTCCGTCTTCCGCGCGAGGCGGTACTCGAAGACCAGACCATCCGGTTCGTTCTCGGTGTAGGTATACCGGTCGCCGGACAACTCGTAGTTGCCCCAGGCCTGGTCCTGCCTCAGCGCCCGTGACCGGACGGCGAAGAAATGCAGGGGCTTGCCGAGCGTCTTGTCATCGATCTCGCGCAGTGGACCGATGTGCGTGAGGAACAGGCCGCGGCCGAACGTCGCCACGACGAGGTCCGCTTCGCGCGGATGAATGACCAGGTCGGTGACCGGGACCGTCGGCATGTTCCCCTTCATCCGCGTCCATCGGCCTCCGCCGTCGATCGACACGAAGACGCCATGGTGGGTGCCGGCGAAGAGAATGTCGGGATCCGACGGATCTTCCGCGATGACGTTCACCGGTTTTCGCGGGAGGTTGGCGTGGATGGCGGTCCAGGTCGCGCCATAGTCGGTCGTCTTGAACACCAGTGGGTCGGGACGGTCGTAGCGGTGCCCTGACTTGGTGACATACGCGGTCCCGGGGGCGTGCGCGGATGCGATGACGCGGGTCACCCAGAGGTCCGCCGGACCGCCTGCCGCCGCGATCGCAGGCGTCACATCGGACCACGACGCTCCATGCGTCCTTGTCACCTGCACGCGGCCATCGTCTGTGCCCACCCACAGCACACCCGGCTTCAGCGGCGACTCCGCGATGGTCGTCATCGTGCAGAACTGGATGGTCATCCCCGGCGGAGAAATCTTCGCCGCGGTGTTGGTGGTCAGGTCGGGGCTGATCTCTTCCCAGTGATCGCCGCGATCGAACGAGCGGAACAGGACCTGCGCGCCTGTGTAGATGACCTGGCTGTTGTGCGGAGACAGGAGCAGCGGCGGGCTCCAGTTCCACCGGAGATGTGGCAGGTCCTTCGGACGCGTGGGCTCGATGCGCGTCCGCGTGTGCGTGCGCGTATCGGCGCGATGATGGCCGCCCCACTGGATCGAGTTGTAGATCCACCGGCTGTCGGTGCGATCGACGACGTTGTACATGCCGTCGTTGTCGCCGACCGTGACCCAGTCCTCGAGACCGATACGGCCCGAAAAACCGTTGCTCGGCCCCTTCCAGGAGTCGTGGTCCTGCATGCCGCCGTAGATGTTGTACGGGATCTCCAGGTCCACGTCGATGTCGTAGAACTCGCCGCCAGGCAGGTTCGTGTAGTGGTCGGCGGTCTTCCCACCGTCGTAGGAAATATGCAACCCGCCGTCACTGCCGAGAAGCATGCGGTGTGAATCCCGAGGATCGATCCACATCGACCGGAAGTCGCCGAACGCGTTGCGTACCAGTTGCCGCGAGTCGTACGTGAGGCCCGACCACGTGCGTCCGCTGTCTTCCGAGCCCATGAGTGCGTCGCTTGTAATAAAGACGCGCCGATCGTCATTCGGATCGATACGGACCTGGTTGAACGAATATCCCGCCTTCGAGCTCACGTCGTCGGTCGCGCGGTTCATCTTTGTCCACGACGCGCCGCCATCGTCGCTGCGATAGATCTCCCCGCCGATGTTGCGTTCGGCGGGCTCCCGCTTGCGCTCGCGGTCCTGGCGCGCCTCTGCGTCGGTCGGCGGTCGTTTACCGAAGTTCTCGAGGATCGCGTACAGCACGTTCGGGTTCTTCTGGTAGATGTCGAGGCCGATGCGTCCCATCGGCGTTCGAGGCAACCCGTTGGTCAGGCGCGTCCACTTTCCACCGCCATCGGTTGTCTTGAAGATGCCGGTGCCGGGGCCTCCTTCGACAAGCCGCCATGGGTACCGCCGCATGTCGTAGGTTGTCGCAAACAGCGTGTCGGGCTGGCGTCGATTGAGCACGAGGTCAATGACGCCCGTGCGCGCGTCCAGGTAGAGGACCTTCTTCCATGTCTTCCCGCCGTCGGTCGTCCTGAACACGCCGCGTTCTTCGTTGTCGGACCACAGGTGCCCCATCGCCGCGACGTAGACGATCTCGGGGTTGGTCGGATGAATGACGATCCTGGCGATGTGGTGTGAATCGGGCAGGCCGACGTGCTGCCAGGTGGCGCCCGCGTCCGCGGATTTGTACACCCCGTCGCCGGGCATCGAGAGGCGGACGTTTGAGGCATCGCCGCCTCCGACCCATACGATCCGCTCGTCGGAGGGGGCGACGGCGATCGCCCCGATGGAGTGCGTCGCCTGGCCGTCGAAGATGGACGTGAACGTCGTGCCGTTATTCGTCGTCTTCCAGACGCCGCCGTACCGCATCGCGACGTAGAACGTGTAGAGGTGCGATCGTCCCGGGGATTCAGGTACTGCGATGTCGGAGATCCACGCGCCGGTCCTGAAGGGGCCCAGGTTGCGCCACGTGAACCCGTCGAGGAACGCCTCGTTAAGCGTGGGGCGGGTTTGGGAGAGGCCCGGCAGTTGACTCGCGAGCGCGAGTACCAGCGAAAGGCCCACCATCCAACGGGTGCGGGTCATGCGACCTTTCGAGGCCTTCCGCCCTTGCGGCCGTTTGCGCGAGCAGCTTTCGCCTTGGCGGGGCTCCGCCGTCGACCGAGCAACGCTCCAAGGCCGACGAGTCCGACCTCGGGCTCCGATCGGCCCTTGGCGTATGTGATCTTGGCGACCCGCAGGCTGGTCTTCGTGGCGGGCGCCTTTGGCCGAACCCGTTCGAGTGTGGTGAGGTGGGCCTTCAAAGCCGATCGGATGGCGGTCGCGGCCGCCCGCTCGGAATCCCCGGCCGCAAATACACCCGGCAGTCCGATCACGTAGGCACTGACGGTGCCGTTCGGTTCGTGTTCCAGCACGATGGGGTAGTAACTGGTCATCTTCGGCCATCCTTCTTTGTATGGACGGCGATCGTGACGATGCGTCCGGAGGTTGGATTCCAGAGTTGGCGGTGACTGCCTTTACCGGAGCGCAGCTCCTCAAAGCCCTGTTGTTTCAGCAGTCTGATCAGCTCAGCCCACGTCACGCCACAATCTTTGAACCGAACGTTGGGTTTATCAAGAACCGGCACGGCCAGGCGTGTCTGTCGTAAGATGGCTTGCCCAACCTGCCGCCGGGCCCCCGGCGATACATTGAATGGGAGAGGTGGCCGAGTGGTTTAAGGCGGCGGTCTTGAAAACCGTTGAAGTCGAAAGGCTTCCAGGGGTTCGAATCCCTTCCTCTCCGCCACGCTGGGAGCTGACAGCTGAACGCCGAAAACTCCTTCGAGACCTGGCTTGCCGCGCTGGATGAGCGGCATCTCGTCAGCCTTACTCCATCCGAAGTCACGCGCGCGTTGCGTGCCCTGTCGTCCTGCTACGTCGAGCGCCGCGAGAAGCTTGCGAGCGGTGGTCCGCTGGACAGCGCCGGCAAACGCGCCGCGTTTGCCCTCTTCTATGCCCCCGTCCATTTCCTGATCACGCAGCACATCACGCAGGAGCTTGACGCGTCGGCAGGGGTCGAACGCGTGAGCGATCTCGGTTGCGGAACGGGCAGTGCGGGGGCGGCGTTTGCGATCGGCGCCGCCCGACCTGAAGGTCGGGCCTACGAGGGTGGGGCAAGGGCCCACGAGGGCGGGGCGCGCGTCGAAGGCGTGGACCGGAACGCCTGGGCGGTCGCCGAGGCGAACTGGACGTATCGCACGCTCGGCGTGCAGGGCCGCGCGGCGACCGGCACGATTCAGAAGACTCCGCTTCGCGCCGGCGCGGGAAGCGCCGTGCTCGCCGCCTACGCCGTCAACGAGCTTCCGGACCCGGATCGCGACGCCCTCCTGCCGCGGCTGCTCGACGCACACGGCAGGGGCTCGCGCATCCTGATCATCGAACCGATTGCGCGCAGATTCAACCGATGGTGGGACGGCTGGAAGGACGCCTTCGCCGCCGCCGGCGGACGCGAGAACGAATGGCGCGTTCGCGTCGTGCTCCCTTCCAGGCAGCGCGCGCTCGCGAAAGCCGCAGGGCTGGATCCGCAGGAGCTGACGGCGCGGAGTCTCTACCTGCAGCCCTGAAGGGCTGCGCTACTGAGGGGCTGCACTACGCGGGCAGCCCTAAAGGGCTGCGCTACGGTGGGGTACAGCGGGCGGGGTTTCAGATAGAATCGCCGGACCTCCGGGCTGCCTCCGGAGCGAGGACATCCACCAGCATGGACCAGACAGCCACCGTTCCGCCGCCTCGCAAGCGCGGTCTCTCACTGACGCAGCAGATCTTTGTCGGCCTCGCGATCGGGATCGCGGTCGGGGCCTTCGTCGACTACTACAACCCGGCCTGGGCGATCTACTTCCGCCCGTTCAGCCAGTTGTTCCTGCGGCTGATCAAGATGATCATCGCCCCGCTGATCTTCGCGACCCTGGTCGCGGGCATCGCCGGCGCGGGGCATTTCAAGGTCGTCGGCCGCATGGGCCTGCGTGCGATCATCTACTTCGAGATCGTCACCACGATCGCGCTGGTCATCGGACTGGTGGCGGTGAACATCACCAGGCCCGGCGACGGCGTCAACCTGCCGATGGGCCAGGGGTCAGAGATCACGGCCAAAGCGCAGACGTGGGACCAGATCCTGCTCCACGTCGTCCCCGAATCGGTCTTCGACGCCATGGCCCGAGGGGACGTGCTGCAGATCGTCGTCTTCAGCATCTTCTTCGGCATTGCGCTCGGCATGATTGGCGAAAAGGGACGCCCCATCATCACCTGGTGCGAAGGGGTGGCGGAGACGATGTTCAAGTTCACGAACATCGTGATGCACTACGCGCCGATCGGCGTCGGCGCCGCCATCGCCTACACGGTCGGCCACGGGGGTCTCGGCGTCCTGTACAACCTCGCGTGGCTGGTCGCCACGCTGTACATGGCCCTCGCCTTCTTCATCCTCGCGGTGCTCCTGCCGATCGCGCTGATCTTCAAGGTACCGATCCGCAAGTTCATCAGGGCGGTGAAGGAACCCGCCATCATCGCGTTCTCAACGACCTCCAGCGAGGCGGCGCTGCCGCGCGCGATGGAAGTGCTCGAGCGTCTCGGGGTGCCGCGCCGCGTGGTGTCGTTCGTGCTCCCGCTCGGTTACAGCTTCAATCTCGACGGGACGACGCTGTATCTGTCGCTGGCGGCGGTCTTCGTCGCGCAGGCGGCAGGTGTCGAGCTCACCATCGGCCAGCAGATCACGATGCTGCTGACCCTGATGCTGACGAGCAAGGGGGTCGCCGGCGTGCCGCGCGCGTCGCTCGTGATTCTCGCCGCGACGCTGGCCTCCTACGGCCTTCCCCTCGAAGGGGTCACGCTCATTCTCGGCGTCGACGAGCTCATGGACATGGCGCGCACGATGACCAACGTCATCGGCAACTGCCTTGCAACCGTCGTCATCGCGAAATGGGAGGGGGAGTTTGTCGAAGCGTCCGATGCGGACCTGGCCCTGGCGGCGTCACGCGGTGAGATCTAGGAACTGATGGCAACCGACACGATCGTGCCACTCGGTCAGCGGCTGAAACTGTGGCTGTTCGAGGGGCTGCAGGAGCCCGAAGGTCCCCATTCGAAAACTGCGAACGTCCACCAGTCGGCGTGGTGGAAAGTCATGTGCCTCACGGGCGTCGACTATTTTTCGACCCTCGGCTACCAGCCCGGCATCGCCTTCCTGGCGGCGGGCGCGCTGTCACCTCTGGCGACGCTCGTCCTGGTGCTGTTGACGGTCTTCGGCGCGCTGCCGATGTATCACCGGATCGCGGCGCTCAGCCCCAACGGACAGGGCAGCATTCAGGTACTCGAGGAGCTCCTCCCGCGCTGGCGCGGAAAGGCGCTCGTGCTCTGTCTGCTTGGATTCGCGGCCACCGGCTTCATCATCACCATTACGTTGTCGGCTGCGGACGCGACCGCGCATGTCATCGAGAATCCCTGGGTCCCGGGCGTGCTGCATCATCCGATCGCCATGACGCTGGTGCTGCTCGCCGCCCTCGGTGCGGTCTTCCTGAAGGGATTCCGTGAAGCGGTCGGCCTTGCCGTGCCGATCGTCCTCGTCTATCTCGCGCTCAACGTCGTGCTGGTCGCCTGGGGCATGCAGTACCTGTTGCGCCACCCCGACGCGTTCTGGAACTGGCGCGCCGCGCTGACGACGCAGCACGGATCGTGGCCCCACATGATCCTCATTGCCATGTTCCTGTTTCCGAAGCTCGCGCTCGGCCTGTCGGGGTTCGAAACAGGCGTCGCGGTCATGCCGCTCGTTCGCGGGGATGCCACCGACACGGCAGACGCTCCCCTCGGGCGCATTCGCAACACCCGAAAGCTGCTCACGGCGGCCGCGCTCATCATGAGCGTCCTCCTGGTCTGCAGCAGCATCATGACGACGATGCTGGTCCCGGCGGAGCAGTTCAAGGAAGGGGGGGAAGCCTACGGCCGCGCGCTTGCGTATCTCGCGCACGAACATCTCGGGAATGTGTTCGGCACGATCTACGACATCAGCACGGTGGCGATCCTCTGGTTCGCCGGGGCATCGGCGATGGTCGGGCTGCTGAACCTGGTTCCGCGATATCTGCCGCGGTACGGGATGGCGCCGGAGTGGGCGAAGACCAATCGGCCGCTCGTCCTCATTTTCATGGGGATCACGTTCCTCGTCACGATCCTCTTCAAGGCGGACGTCAACGCGCAGGGGGGCGCGTATGCGACGGGCGTGCTCGTGTTGATGGGTTCTGCCGCGCTGGCCGTCACGCTTGCCGTCAGAAAGGCCAAGCGCTCGTGGGTCGGGTACATGCTGCTCACGTTGATCTTCGGCTATACGACGGTCGTCAACATCATCGAGCGTCCGGAAGGCTTGAAGATCGCCTCCGTCTTCATTTTTGCGATCGTCGCGACGTCGCTGATCTCGCGAGTGCTCCGTTCAACCGAGCTTCGCGTGCACGGGGTGCTGGCCGACGACATGGCGAAGGGCTTCATCCTCGAAGCAGCCGGCGCGCCAGTTCGCATCATCGCGAACCGCCCGGACCTGGGCGACGCGGCGGAATACGAGCACAAGTTCCGCGAAGCGAGCGACACGCATCATCTGCCGCAGGACGAGCGCGTCTTGTTTCTCGAGGTCCGGCCGGGGGACGTGTCTGAATTCTCCGACACGCTGGTCGTCCAGGGGGTGAATGTCGCGGGCCATCACGTGCTGCGGTGCGTGAGCCCCGCAATCCCGAACGCCATCGCGGCACTGCTGCTGTACTGCCGCGACGAGACGGGCAAAATCCCCCATGCCTATTTCGGGTGGACGGAAGGCAACCCGATCACGTACCTGTTGAAGTTCCTGGCGTTCGGGGAAGGGGACACGGCACCGGTCACCCGTGAAGTGCTCCGACAGGCGGAAAAGGACCCCCTGAAGCGCCCGCGCATCCACGTAGGCTAGCGTCAGGCGTTAGACTTCGGGCGATCGGGCAGCAGCGATACTGCGCATTCCTCGACCCCGAGGCCTTTCACCGCGGTGACTTCAAAGAGCAGCCGGTCGAAGCGAACCGCGTCTCCAACGGCAGGCGTCCGCCCGAGCAGCATGAGCACGAGCCCGCTGACACTGTCGACCTCCTCGTGCTCCAGCTCGATGTCGAACTCCTGCCCGGCTTCATCGATGCGCAGCGTTCCACGCACACGCAGCCTGCCCTCCGTGTCGCGATAGGTCGCCGGCCTGCCGCCGGGGCCCTCGGCGATCTCCCCCACCACCTCCTCGAACATGTCTTCGAGCGTGACGATGCCTGCGGTGCCACCATGCTCGTCGAGCACGATCACCATCTGCGTGCGCTCGCGGCGCATGGTATCCAGCACATCGTCCAGTTCCGCCGTCTCGGGCATGAGCGGAAGAGGACGCGCATGCCCGGGGCCCATCGTCTCGTCGTTCAGCAGCAGCCGGAGGATGTCCTTGATGTGGATCATGCCGACGATGTGATCGAGGTCCTTCTCGTAGATGGGGTACCTGGTGTGAGCAGACGATGAGAGCAGTGCGCGGATCTCCGACGGCGTTGCGCCGATCTCGATGCCTGAAATCCTGACGCGCGGGACCATGACCTGGTCCGCCGTGAGATCGCCGAACTCGAACAGTTCCTGCAGCATTTGCCCTGACTCTGCACGGAGGGCGCCGAGCTCCTCGCTCTCCTGAACCACCATCTGCAGTTCCTCGGGCGTGTAGTACTGCTCGGCATGCTGGACCTGGCGGTGGACGCCCACCCGTCGCAGGAGGAAGTTCCCGATCTCATTCAGTCCGACGACGAACGGGAACAGCAGGTTCTTCGTCCAGAGCATCGGCGGCGTGATCCACAGGGCCATGGTCTCGGCGCGCTGCAACGCGAGCGACTTGGGCACCATCTCGCCGACGACGATGTGGAAGTAGGTGAGGATCGAGATCGCGACGACGCTGGCGAGCGTGTGCGAGGCGAACATCGCCGGCACACCGGGCTTGCCAAGCAGGTCGTAGATGCCGTCGGCCAG
>DATLXP010000276.1:0-24376 GCA_035575695.1 Vicinamibacterales bacterium | reverse complement strand
CGGGCAGCCGCTCAGGAACCTGTCGCTGCGGACGGAGATCATCGTGAACGGGACTCCGACGGATTTCGGGACCCTCTCGGCCCGCAACGTCGTCACCGACGCGGCCGGGCGCGCCACGGTTGTCTACACGGCGCCCGCTATTTCCGGCGGTGTCGACACGGGGCTGCTCGTCCAGATCGCGGCAATGCCGATCGGAAGCGACTTTGCGAACGCGGTCCCGAGGACTGCGACGATCCGACTCGTGCCGACGGGGGTCGTGGTACCCCCCGACGGTCTCAGCCCGAACTTTACCTTCACGCCGACAAACCCGAGCGAGTCGCAGAGTGTCTTCTTCGAGAGCACGAGCACGTCAGCGAATCTGAACCCGATTGCGTCGTTCCGATGGGACTTTGGCGACGGGGGCACGGGAACCGGACGCACCATCACGCATACGTACACGGCTCCCGGCACTTATTTCGTGCGACTCACGATTACGGACGCGCTCGGCCGAGCCGCCTTCACGACGAAGTCCATCACCGTGGGGGCGGGGGCCGTGCCGACGGCGTCGTTCACGACCTCACCCACGGATCCGACCACGAATGACCTCGTGAACTTCAACGCCCAGGCCTCGACGGCCGCATCGGGACGTCGCATCGTGAGCTATGTGTGGGACTTCGGCAACGGCAACAGCGCGACCGGTCTGCAGGTGACACAGCGGTACACCTTCCCTCGGACATACACGGTCACTCTCACCGTGACTGACGACATCGGCCGGATGAATACGACATCGCAAACCCTGCAGGTCAAGGCCCCAGGCTAACCCAGGCCGTGACGGACGAGCCCAGGATTGAAGAATTGCGACGCCGGGTCCAGGCGGACCCGGCGTCGATTGCGTTTGCCGCCCTCGCGGAAGAGTACCGGAGGGCCGGGCGCTTCGACGAGGCGATCAGCACGTGCCTCACGGGCCTCAAGCGCCATCCCTCGTACCTCTCGGCACATGTCACCCTGGGCCGCGCGCTCATCGAAGTGGACCGCTTCGACGATGCGAGGGATGAGCTCGAGTTTGTCCTGCGTGCGGCCCCGGAAAATCTTGCCGCCATCCGGGGTCTGGCCGAGATCCACCATCGGCAGGGGGACGTCTCCTATCCGGAAGACGACGCGAGTGAGGACACGCTGCCGACCCCGGCGACGTTATCCGCCTCTCCAGACCCCGCTCTTGCTGCGCTCGAGGCGCTCCTCGCGGCCGTCGCGTCCCACCGGGCCGATCACCGCGACCCTCCCGCGGCGAGTTCCGTTCGCTGAGTGACTGTCGACCGCATCGCGCGTCTCCGCGCCGACCTTCAGTCCCTCGATCTGGACACCCTGGTGGTCACGCATCCACCGAACATCCGGTATCTCACCGGACTGAGTGCGAGTGCCGGTGCCGCCGTCGTGTCCCTTGGCGGGTGCACGCTGATCGTGGACTCCCGTTACCTCGACGCTGCCCGGTCTGTGACGCGAGGACGACCGGACGTGTCGGTGCGGCTCGCGTCCAGGGGCATCGATGCGACGGTTGCGGAGGACGTGCTGGCATCCGGGGCGACGCGCGTGGGTGTCGAAGGCGCGCATTTGCCCGTCGCCCGGTACAACCGCCTGTCGGCAGCGATCGCCGCGGGCGCGCGGGGGACGGTCGCCGGCGCGCTCGCCCCGACCGAGCGCCTGGTGGAGCGGCGGCGCGCGGTGAAGGATGCTGAAGAGTTGCTGACAATTCGCGAAGCCGGACGGCGCCTGTCGGACGTCGCGCGGCGAGCGCGGCAGTTCCTGCAGCCCGGCCGGACCGAGCAGGCCGCTGCCGCGATGGTGGACGCCGCGCTTCGTGAGGGCGGCTTCGAGCGCCCGGCCTTCGACACCATCGTGGCCTCAGGGCCCAACAGCGCGCGACCCCATGCACGGCCGACCTCCAGGGTCCTTGGGGACGGCGAGGGGGTCGTGCTGGACTTCGGGGGCGTCTACGACGGATACTGCGTCGATCTTACGCGGACGTTGCACATGGGCGTGCCAAGTGCAGAGTTTCGCCGTGTGTTCGATGCGGTAAGGGAAGCGCACTCGGCGGCCATCGCAGCGGTGCAGCCAGGGGCGCTGGCCACCGACATCGACGGTGCCGCCCGCCGTGTACTCGAGCGTCACGGCTTGCTCGAGGCGTTCGGTCATGGCACCGGTCATGGCCTTGGCCTCGAGGTGCATGAAGATCCGCGCATCTCGCCGCTGGCGCCGGCAGACGAGCGGGTGACCGCCGGAATGGTATTCACGATCGAGCCGGGTGCGTATGTCCCGGGGATCGGCGGCGTGCGGATCGAAGACGACGTGCTTGTCGTTGACGGCGGCTGCGAGTTGCTAACGAACGTGCCAATAGACCTCTGACCTCATGGAATTCGACGACATCGAAAAAATTCTGGCGCTCGTCCGCGAGCACGAGCTGACCGAATTCGAGTTGGAGCGGGACGGCCTCAAGCTCCGCGTGAAGAAGGCTCATGCGCCGTTGCCGGTGCAGATGATGATGCCCGCGCCGGCATCCCACGCCGCCACCTCTCCCGCGCCGTCGGCGTCCCTGCCGGGGCCCGCGGCGGCGCCGTCGGCGGCGATGCCGACCGACGAGGAACTCGAGCTCGCCGTCGTGAAGTCGCCGATCGTCGGGACGTTTTACCGGACGCCGGAGCCTGGCGCGCCGTCATTCGTGGACGTCGGTCAGCGCGTGAAGAAGGACCAGGTCCTGTGCATCATCGAAGCGATGAAGCTGATGAACGAGATCACATCCGAGTACGAAGGGGAGATCGTCAGCGTCTACGTCGAGAACGGCAAGCCGGTGCAATACGGCGAGCGGTTGTTCGCCATCAAGACGGCGTGAGATGTTCAAGAAAATCCTGATCGCGAACCGTGGGGAGATCGCGCTGCGGGTGATCTACGCCTGTCGCGAGCTCGGCATCAAGACGGTCGCGGTGTATTCCGAAGCCGACGAACACTCGCTGCACGTGCGGTTCGCCGATGAAGATGTCTGCATCGGTCCCGCGCGCAGCGCCGAGAGCTACCTCAGTGTGCCGGCGATCCTCAGCGCCGCCGAGATCACGGGCGCCGACGCGATCCATCCGGGATACGGATTCCTGTCGGAGAGCGCCTA
Organism: Vicinamibacterales bacterium; assembly: GCA_035575695.1. Classification (GTDB taxonomy): domain Bacteria; phylum Acidobacteriota; class Vicinamibacteria; order Vicinamibacterales; family 2-12-FULL-66-21; genus JACDCA01. The sequence goes on along the minus strand of DATLXP010000276.1, from coordinate 21,243 downwards.
CCTCGCGGAGGTCTGCGAGGCCTGTCACATCAAGTTCATCGGGCCGGCGCCGAACGTCATCCGTCTGCTCGGGGACAAGGCCCGGGCGCGGCGCGCGATGAAGAAGGCGGGCGTCCCCATCCTCCCCGGCAGCGACGGGCCGGTCGACAGCGAGGAGAAAGCCCAGAAGATCGCGCGCGAACTCGGCCTGCCCGTGATCATCAAGGCGATCGCCGGGGGCGGAGGGCGCGGCATGCGTGTCATCCGCGACTTCGCGGAGATCGGCACGGCGCTCAAGACCGCTCAGCGTGAGGCGGAGGCGGCCTTCGGCGTCGGCGATGTGTACATCGAAAAGTACGTCGAGAGCCCCCGGCACATCGAGTTCCAGATCATCGGCGACCACCACGGCGCGGTCGTCCATCTCGGGGAGCGCGAATGCTCCATCCAGCGGCGGCACCAGAAGCTCCTCGAGGAGGGGCCGTCAGTGGCGGTCACGGAGAAGATGCGCCGAAAGCTCGGGGCGACTGTCGTCGACGCCGCGCGGGCCGTGCAGTATACGAACGCCGGCACGTTCGAGTTCCTGCTCGACGACAAGGGGAACTTCTTCTTCCTCGAGGTGAACACGCGCGTGCAGGTGGAGCACCCCGTGACCGAGTGGATCACGGGCGTGGATATCGTCAAGGAGCAGATCCGGATCGCGGCCGGGGAGCGCCTGTCCTTCAAACAGGGGGACGTGACGTTCACGGGACACGCGATCGAATGCCGCGTGAATGCCGAGGACCCGGTGACGTTTGCGCCCTCCCCGGGCGTCATCCATGCCTTCAGCGTCCCGGGCGGGCCTGGCGTCAGGGTCGATACGTTCGCCCACTCTGAGTGCACGATCTCCCCGTACTACGACTCCATGATCGCCAAGATCATCGTGCACGGGCGCGACCGCCCGGAAGCGATCGCGCGCATGCGGAGAACGCTCGAGATGACCGTCATCGAAGGCATCAAGACCAGCATCCCGCTCCACCTCGCGATCCTGAGCGATCCGGATTTCATCGCCGGACGACTGAGCACATCGTTCATGGAGCGATACATGCCGGACTCGAAAAAGCCCGCCGCCGGGCTCGCGGAAGCCGTCTGACCTGTCACAAGGCTCAGCGCCCGTGACGCTCCCTTCGCTGTATCCCATCATCGACCTGGATCTGTGCCGGATGCGGGGCCTCGAGCCGCGCGCGGTCGCCGCGGCCTGTCTCGCCGCCGGCGTCCGTCTCCTGCAGGTCCGCCAGAAAACAGCGGGCACGGGGATGTTCCTGGCGCTGGTGCGGAGCGTCGTGGCGGACGGAGCCGTGCGGGGCGCGTCCGTGATCGTGAACGATCGTCCGGATATAGCCCTCATGTCGGGTGCGCGGGGTGTGCACGTGGGCCAGAGCGATCTGTCCGTCGCCGACGTGAAGTCGATCACCGGCTTGCAATGCGTGGTCGGCGTCTCCACTCACACGACCTCGCAGGTCGACGAGGCGATCGCCGGGCCGGCCGACTACGTCGCTGTCGGCCCCGTCTTTCGCACGGCGACCAAGGACACCGGCTATGAGCCGCGGGGGCTCGAACTGGTTCGATACGCGGCGGGGCGGGGGAAGCCGGTGGTGGCGATCGGAGGGATATCGCTCGACAACGCCAGGCAGGTGACCGACGCGGGCGCCTCGGCGGTGGCGATCATTTCGGATCTGCTCGAGGGGGGCCAGGTCGCCGCCCGACTGGGGGCCTACCTCCGTGCGCTTGGCTAACTGCCGGCCGAACGGAGCCCATCTGCGGTATCGCAACTTGGCGGCTCATCGTCCGTGTGCATATAATCCCTCGGTCTCAACCACTGGCCATCACTAGAACAGCGAGGACACTGCGTGGCAAGTTCATTGTTTAGAACGAAGACCATCGACTCTCTTCTTGCCGAGTCGCGGGCGACCGGCGAAGGAACGCTCAAACGCACGCTCGGCGTGTGGTCGCTGGTAGCACTCGGCATCGGGGCCATCATCGGTGCGGGCCTGTTCGTTCGAACCGCGGCGGCCATTGCCGATCGGGCGGGCCCGTCGGTCACGCTCGCGTTCATCGTCGCCGGCGTGGGGTGTGCCTTTGCGGGCCTCTGCTACGCAGAGTTCGCCTCGATGATCCCCGTCGCTGGCAGCGCATACACCTATTCCTACGCGACGATGGGCGAGTTTGTCGCCTGGATCATCGGCTGGGACCTCGTGTTGGAGTACGCGGTGGGTGCCGCGACGGTCGCGATCGCCTGGACGGAATATTTCAACCGGGTGCTCGAGTGGGTCGGTATCCCAATACCGTACCAATGGACGCATTCACCATTCGAAACGGCCGCCGCCACCGGCGAGACCGGCATCATGAACCTTCCGGCCGTCGTGATCCTGGGGCTGCTCTCGGCTTTGCTGGTCCGGGGCACGCGGGAATCCGCATTCATCAATGGCCTCATCGTCATCGTCAAGGTCGCCATCGTGTTGATGGTCATCGCGATCGGCTGGGGCTTCATCAACCCGGCGAACCACACGCCGATGATCCCGGCGGCCACTACCTATGTCACCCCGTCAGGCGTGTCCCACGCCTACGGCGGGATCATGGGGATCCTCGGCGCCGCGGGCGTCGTCTTCTTCGCCTTCATCGGGTTCGACGCCGTTTCGACCGCTGCGCAGGAAGCCAAGAACCCCAAGCGCGACATGCCCATCGGGATCCTCGGATCGCTGGTCGTCTGCACGGTGCTCTACGTGCTCTTCTCCTACGTCCTGAGCGGCGTGGCCACCGTCGAGGACTTCAGGTCCTCTGGACGTGAAGCATCGGTCGCATTTGCGATCTCGAAGTACATGCCGGGATATGAGTGGTTGTCCCGCGCCGTCACTGTGGCGATCCTCGCGGGCTTTTCATCGGTCATCCTCGTCATGCTCCTGGGCCAGTCGCGCGTGTTTTACTCCATGAGCAAGGACGGGCTGGTGCCCAAGCTCTTCTCCGACCTGCACCCGAAGCACCGCACACCGTACAAATCCAACTGGTTCTTCTTCGTGTTCACGGCGATGTTCGCGGCCTTCGTGCCAGGAGATATCGTCGGCGAAATGACCAGCATCGGAACGTTGTTTGCCTTCATGCTGGTGTGCGCCGGCGTGTGGATCATGCGGCATCGCCGCCCTGACCTGGACCGCGGATTCACCGTCCCGCTGCTGCCGTTCGTCGCGATTGCGGGGATCGTGGTTTGCGGCGCGATGATCTACGGCCTTGGCTGGACCAACTGGCTGCGGCTGCTCGCGTGGCTGGCCCTCGGTGTGGTGTTCTACTTCAGCTACGGCCGGCAGCACAGCCGGCTTGCAACGACGAACTAGCGCCGGCCGTCCGAATGGTGTGCGCGGGCCAGCGGCGATTGTCCGATCGCCGGCTGGCCCGTTGCAGCGTAGGACCAGCCTGAGACCATGATCGTACGCCTCCTGATCGGCAGACAGCCTGCGGCAGCGCCGCTGAGCGCTGAGCGTGGGTAGCCAGGTGAAGGGCTCGGCCGGTTCGCCGGTCCATTCACCCTGGTGGGCCGGCTGGCGATTGTCGCTCGTCATGCTGGCCTTCGTCATTACGGGGGGCACGACGGGCTACGTCCTGATCGAGGGATGGAGCGCCTGGGACGCGCTGTACATGACGATGATCTCGATCACGACGGCCGGGTATCGCGAGGTGCATCCGCTGTCGCGCGGGGGCCAGCTGTTCACGATGCTGGTCCTGACGTTCGGCGTCGCCACCGTTCTCTACACGTTTTCGACATTCATGGCGCGGCTCGTGGAAGGGGACCTTCAGAGCCGCTGGATCAGACGTCGCCGGTCACGCATGCTCGACCAGTTACAGGATCACTTCATCATCTGCGGGTTCGGCCGGATGGGTCGCATCATCGCGGACGAGTTCGCCCGACAGAGCGTGCCGTTCGTCATCATCGAGAAGGATGAGGCGCGCGTGGCTGAGGCGCTCGCAGCCGGATACCTGGCGGTCGAGGCCGATGCGTCGAGCGAACAGGTGCTCGGCCGCGTGCGGATCGCCGAGGCGCGGGGCCTGATCGCGGCGGTCAGCACCGACGCCGAAAACGTGTATGCCGTCCTGACGGCACGCCTTCTCGGTCCGAACCTGTTCATCATCGGCCGCGCCGAAACCGCCGACGCGAAGTCCAAGCTCCTGAGGGCGGGCGCCGACCGCGTGATTTCGCCGTACCACATCGGTGGCCTGCAGCTCGCGCAGACAGCGCTGCGGCCGGCCGTCGTGGATTTCGTCCAACTCGCCACCACCTCCGAGAACCTCGACCTGAACATGGAGCAGGTGCGCATCGCCGAAGGCGCGGAGCTCGCCGGCCGCTCGCTGGTCGAGTGCGGACTGCGGCAGCGCTTCGGTGTCGTCGTCGTGGCGATTCAGCGCGCCGATGGACACATGGAATTCAATCCGGAGCCCGAGGCGTCGATGCAGCCCGGGGACCACCTGGTGGTCCTCGGGCGCACCGACAGTCTCCGGGAGCTCGCGACGGCGGCGGGCGACACGTCGCCCGTGGTCCGATAATGCCCCTCGACGCCCGGGCGCGGGATCGCGCCAGGATCACGGCGCAGACTGTCGAATAGCGGAAAGTGACCATGGCGGGACGACGGCTCGACGGCAACGCGATCGCGGCGGAGATCAGGGCATCGGTCGCACCCGATGTGGCGGCGTTTGCCGCGCGCACCGGTCGCCCACCCGCGCTCGGCATCATTCTCGTCGGGGACGATCCCGCGTCGGAGATCTACGTCCGGAACAAGGTCCGCGCAGGCACGGAGTCCGGGCTGCGTGTCGATCTCGAGAGACTCGACGCCTCCGCGACGCTCGAAGACCTGCTCGCGGCGGTGTCGATGCTGAACGCCAGCGAGGTCCATGACGGCATTCTCGTCCAGGCGCCGCTCCCGGCGTCCATGGGGAGGGGAGCCTCGCAGCGCGTCTTCGACGCGATCGATCCGGCCAAGGACGTGGACGGGTTCCATCCCGTGAACGTGGGACGGCTCGTCCAGGGGCGTGCGCACCTGATGCCATGCACTCCGTCCGGGGTCATCGAAATGCTCGACCGCTGCGGGATCGCGATCGCCGGCACGCGGGCCGTCATCATCGGGCGCAGCGAGATCGTGGGAAAGCCTATGGCGATGCTGTTGCTGCAGCGCGACGCGACCGTGACCGTCTGTCATTCGAAGACGCCCGACCTGGCCGCGGTGGCCCGGGAGGCCGACATCCTCGTCGCGGCGCTCGGGCGCCCGGGCTTCGTCACGACAGATTTCGTGAAGCCCGGCGCCACCGTCATCGACGTCGGCATCAACCGCGTCACCGATCCGGCCCTGGCGCGGACGCTGTTTTCCACGGACGCACAGCGACTCGCCGACTTTGACCGGCGCGGCTCGCTCGTCGTCGGCGACGTGCACCCTGCCGTCGCCGGCGTCGCCGGTGCGTACACGCCGGTGCCAGGAGGCGTCGGGCCGCTGACGATCGCGATGCTGTTGAAGAACACGCTGCGCGCCGCGCAGGAGCGCACGCGGACGTAGCGATGCTCCGGGTTGCGCTGACCGGCGGCATCGCGACGGGAAAAAGCTTCTGTCTCGCACGGTTCGCGGAACTGGGCGTTCCGACGATCGACGCAGACGCCCTGGCGCGCCAGGCCGTTGGTCCCGCGTCGGCCGGACTCGCTGCGGTCCTGGAACGATTCGGGCCAGGGATCCTCAGAGGCGACGGCGCACTCGACCGGCAGGCGCTCGGCGCCATCGTCTTCGCCGACCGCGGAGCCAGAACAGCCCTCGAAGCCATCATCCATCCGGAGGTGCGGCGCCGGATCGGCGAATGGTTCGCGAACCTGCCGCCAGCCACAGGCGTTGCCGTCGCGGACATCCCGTTGCTCTTCGAGACAGGGCAGGCCCATGACTTCGATCGGATTGTGGTGTGTGCCTGTGATCCCGCGGAACAGCTGCGCCGGGTGGTGGTGAGAGATGGCTTGAGTGAGGAGACGGCCCGCCAACGCCTGGCCGCCCAGTGGCCGATCGCTGAAAAGGTCGCGCGCGGGCACTACGTCATCAGGACGGACGGGACGCTCGCCGACACCAGGCTGCAGGTCGACGCGGTGCACCGCGGGCTGGCCGAGCACCGCTAGGGCCGCACGTCCCCCTCGTCGATGGTCGGCATGTCCGGCACCACTTCGATGTCTTTCGGAGCGATGCGTTCCTCGACAAACGTGTTCCATTCGTGGCAGTGCGGGCACTGCCAGATCAACTCCGTGCTGCGGTATCGGCAGCGGACGCAAATGTGGGGATCGAGGTAGAAGATGGAGCTGCGCGTCAGCTCGACGTAGCGATCGACGAGCGGGCGGGGGAGGTCCAGGCTTGAGAGCGTCTGCCAGATCGCCTGGTGAACGGCCAGGGCATGCGGATTGATCACGAGCGCTTCGAAGAGCAGCGCGAGCGCGTCGAGTGGCGTCCCGCGCGATGACAGGTGACGCGCAAGGGCGAGCCGAGCCCGCCAGTCCTGGGGAGTGTCCGCGATGAGCGTTCGGCACAGGGCAGGGAAGCTGGTGTCGCGGCCGGCCTTCGGGTAGGCGGATTCGAGTCGTGAGAACGCGAGGTAGGCCCGTTCGGGGGTCGTAGCCACAAGGCGTTCCCACGTGGCGACCGCGGCGGCGGCCTTGCCCTGCTCGAATTGCACATCTCCGAGGTTGAGATACGCCGGAGTGTTCTTCGCGTCGAGGTCTATGGCGGCGGAAAAGTGCCGGGCCGCTTCCGGATAGTCGAGGCGCTTGAGGGCATCACGCCCGAGCGCATCCTCGAGGAAGGCGAGCACTTCCTGGTGACGCGGCTGTTTGTCCTCAGCGGCACCCGCGGCGAGCCGCGTCCGCGCCGCGTATGCCTCCCCCCACTGGTGTTGTTCCTCGTACAGCTTCTCGAGGTTCAACAGGGCGTATTCGTTCTCAGGATCCATACGCAGGACCTCGGTGAACGCCTCGAGTGCGCGATCGACGAAGCCGCCCGCCTTGTAGTCGAGGCCGAGGCACAACAGGACGTTGGCGTGTTCGAGCTTTCGGAGATTCGGTCGCTGAAGGAGCGCCTGGTGCTCCTGGATCGCGCGGCCGACCTGTCCCTTCTCCCGGTACAGATTGCCCAGGATCAGGTGGATCTCCAGGCCCTCTCCGGACATCTGCGCGGCGCGCGTCAGTTCCTCGATCGCGTGATCCACCTGATCGGCCACCAGAAAATTCAGGCCGAGCATGTAATGCGGAGATTCGCGCGCGCGCCGCCGGTCGATCCACTGACCGTCCCGCAGCTTGTAGCGCTCCCAGGCCTTGCCGGCAGCCAGGCCCACCAGCAGCGCCACGAGGGCGGCGAGTATTACGTAGGACCCCATCAGGCGGAAAACTCCTGGATCACGCCACTCCAGAGTCCCTGGGACTTCAGGATGACTTCCAGAAACTCCCGCACCGCCCCTCGACCTCCTTCGCGTACGCTCACCCAGTGAGCGACGTCCAGAATTTCCGGTGCCGCGTCGGAAGGAGCTCCCGACAGGCCGACGCACTGCATGACGGGGAGGTCAACCAGGTCGTCGCCCATGTAGGCGACCTCCGCGGCGGCCAACCCGAGCTCCGCCCGGATGCGCTCGTATTCCGCCCTCTTGCCGCGAATGCCCTGCGCGAGGATGGGGATGCCGAGCTGCGCAGCGCGCTGGGCCGTGGCGCCTGATTGTCGGGATGACAGCAGTCCAACCGTGAGCCCGGCACCGAGCGCCCAGACGATCGCGGCGCCATCCTTGATATTGAAGCCTTTGGATTCGGCGCCCGACGCATCCAGGATCACCGTACCGTCGCTGAGGACGCCGTCGACGTCCAGCAGGACCAGCCGTATGCGTCGGGCCCGTGAGTCGACCGTGAGCGGAGGCGCTTCGTGTGTCTGCAATGTGGCTGGATCTAGAACATCTGCGTTCGCCACAGATCGTGGAGGTGCACCACGCCCTCGATCGCGCCGTCGTCGTCGGCGACCACGATCGAGGTGATCTTGTGGGTTTCCATGACCTTCAGCGCTTCGACGGCGAGAAGGTCTCGACGGACCGTGATGGGGTGGGTCTTCATGACGTCCCCCGCAGTGAGCGCGAGCACATCCGACGAGCCGGCCATGAGGCGGCGGAGGTCCCCATCGGTGAAGATCCCGGCGAGACGTCCGCTGCCGTCGGTCACACAGGTCATGCCGAGCCGCTTGTTGGACATTTCGTGAAACACGTCCGGCATGGGGGCCGTGGCGGGCACGATCGGGGCGGCGGGCCCAGCGTGCATGACCTGCTCGACGCGCATCAGCCGGCGCCCGAGCTTCCCCCCCGGGTGCAGCGACGCGAAGTCTTCGACGCGGAAGCCTTTCTGCACCAGGAGCGTCATCGCCAGCGCGTCCCCCATGGCCAACGAGGCGGTCGTGCTGGCCGTCGGCGCCAGGTTTATCGGGCATGCCTCCTCGGCGATGCCGCAGTCGAGCGTGACGTCGGCCGCCCTCGCCAGCGTCGAGGTGGAATCGCCGGTGAGCGCGATCAATTTCGCGCCAATGCGACGGATCGATTCCAGCAGCCGGATCAGTTCTTCGGTCTCGCCGCTGTGAGACAGCGCGAGCACGACATCATCTTCACGGATGGCGCCGAGGTCTCCGTGAATCGCCTCCGCCGGGTGAAGGAACCAGGCCGATGTGCCCGTGCTTGAGAGGGTCGCGGCAATCTTGCGGCAGATGATGCCGGACTTCCCCATGCCGGTGACGATGACCCGCCCACGGCATTCGAAGAGCAGCTGGACGGCGCGTTCGAACCCGCCGTCGAGGCGTTCGACGAGCCCGAGGATCGCGGCCGCCTCCGTCTCGAGCACCTTGCGCGCCAGGGCGATCATCGTCGAACGCTCGGTCATGCGGTGCCGCCCCGCGCGATGTCGTGGATCCTGGCAAGACGGAGCAGGAGCGGTTCGAGCAGGTCGAGCCGCAACGCATTCTGCGCGTCGCTTCTGGCAGCAGGCGGGTCCTGGTGCACTTCGATGAAGACGCCGTCCACCCCCGCGGCGACGCCTGCCGATGCCATCGGCTCGATGAACTGGGCCTGCCCCGACGTCACGCCATCCCCGCCACCCGGCAACTGCAGGCTATGGGTTACGTCGTAGACGACAGGAAAGCCCAGAGTGCGCATGATCGGAAACGCGCGCATGTCGACGACGAGGTTGTTGTAGCCGAAGCTGAAGCCTCGCTCGGTCACGATGACGCGCGTATTGCCGGCCCCTGTCACCTTCTCGATTGGATGCCGCATGTCGGCCGGCGACAGGAACTGCCCCTTCTTGATGTTCACCACCCGCCCGGTGGTCGCCGCGGCGACGAGCAGGTCGGTCTGCCGGCAGAGAAACGCGGGGATCTGGAGGATGTCGGCCACTTCGGCCACCGGCGCCGCGTGCGATGGCTCGTGGATGTCGGTCAGGATCGGCACCCCGGCCGCCTCGCGCACGTTGGCCAGCACACGAATGCCCTCGGCCAGGCCGGGACCCCGGAACGAACGGGAGGAGGTCCGGTTGGCTTTGTCGTACGACACCTTGAACACGAACTGGACCCCGGCACGCGCGGCGATATCGCGAACCTGGATGGCGGTTTCGATGGCGTGGGCTTCACTCTCGATAATGCACGGGCCGGCGATCAGCAGGAGCGGGGCATTGTCGCCGACCGTCAGGCCGGCGAACCGAACCGGAGGCGCGGGCGTCATTGAGCGACGGAGGCCGCGGCCCGCCGTCCGGTCGCGAGCTTGTGCTGATGGCTCGCCTTCACGAAACCCGCAAAGAGCGGATGCGCCTTGAGAGGCTTCGACTTGAACTCGGGGTGGAACTGCACGGCCACGTACCAGGGATGGTTCGGCAGCTCGATGATCTCCACGAACTTGCCATCCTTCGAGCGCCCGACGATCTCGAGACCTTTGTCGGTCAGCGCGCTTTCATAGAGGCAATTGAACTCGTAGCGATGGCGGTGCCGCTCCTGGATCGTCTCGTTACCGTACAGCTGATGCGAGCGTGAACCGGGCTTGAGGGCGCACTCGTACGTGCCCAGCCGCATGGTGCCGCCGAGGTCGTCGACGCCGAGCAGGTCACGCAGCTTGTAGATGAGGTTCTGCGGTGTATCGGGCGAGCACTCGGTGGAATCCGCCTCGGTCAGGCCGCAGACGTGGCGCGCGTACTCGACCGCCGCCCACTGGAACCCGTAGCAGATCCCGAAATACGGAATCTCGCGCTCGCGCGCGATTTCGGCGGCGCGCATCATGCCCCGGGTCCCACGGTCGCCGAAGCCGCCCGGCACCAGGATCCCGTCGGCGCCGTCGAGCAGTTGCTCTCCGCCCGGTTGCTCGAGGGCTTCGGCCTCGACCCACCGGATGTTCACGCGCAGCCGATGCTTGAACCCGCCGTGGTACAGCGCTTCGTTCAGGCTCTTGTAGGAGTCTTCATAGCCCACGTACTTGCCGACGACGTGGATGGTGATGTCGTCGCTGGGATTTCTGATGCGATCGACGAGATCGACCCAGGCGTCCATGCGGGCTTCCGTCCGGGGCAGGTGCAGACGGTCCAGCACGATGCGGTCGAGCCCCTCGGCCGCGAGCACGAGCGGCACCTCGTAGATGCTCGAGACGTCCTTGGCCGTGATGACCGCTTCCTCGTCGACGTCGCAGAAGAGCGCGATCTTCTGCTTGATGTCCTGGTCGAGAAACCGGTCCGTCCGGCAGAGGAGGATGTCGGGCTGGATGCCGATGGCCCGCAGGTCGCGCACGCTGTGCTGCGTCGGCTTGGTCTTCAACTCGCCGGCCGCACCGATGAACGGCACGAGCGTCAGGTGGATGTAGAGCGTGTTCTCGCGTCCGACGTCCTGGCGTAGCTGCCGGATGGCCTCCAGAAATGGCAGGCTCTCGATGTCCCCGACCGTGCCGCCGATCTCGACAAGGACGATGTCGACATCCGTGGCGCCCGCGCGGATGTTGTCCTTGATCGCGTTGGTGATGTGCGGGATCACCTGGACCGTGCGCCCGAGGTAATCGCCACGCCGCTCTTTCTGGATGACCGAGAGGTAGATCTTTCCGGTCGTCCAGTTGCTCCGCCGCGTCGTCACCTGGTTGGTGAAGCGCTCGTAATGACCGAGGTCGAGGTCCGTCTCGGCCCCGTCATCGGTGACGTATACCTCGCCGTGCTGGTACGGGCTCATCGTGCCCGGGTCGACGTTGATGTAGGGATCGAACTTCTGCAGCGCGACCTTGTACCCATGGCCTTCGAGAAGGGCGCCGATCGACGCGGCGGCGAGCCCCTTGCCGAGGGACGACACGACGCCCCCGGTCACAAGAATGTATTTGACCGGACGGGCGCGCTGGCTCTCTTCTGCTCTGGAATCCGACTGCTGCATCTCGTCTCCCTGTTACGCCCGCGCGGCGGCGGGCGCCAGCCGTCTGACTCGCTCGAGATCTTCAGGCGTGTCGACGCCGACGCAGTCGTGCGCCGTCTCGATCGCCTTGATACGAATGCCGTGCTCGAGCGCGCGAAGCTGCTCGAGTGCTTCCCCCTCCTCCATGGCCGTGGGCGCCAGGGACGTGAGGCGCAACAGGCACTCGCGCCGGTATACGTATAAACCGATATGCCTCCACGCCGGCGCCGGCGGGCAGCCCGCGCGCGTGAACGGAATGGGTGCGCGCGAAAAATACATCGCGTAGCCGCTGCTGTCCACGACCACTTTCGTCACGTTGGGATCGTGCAGGTCCGCCGGATCATCGATGCGCCGTCTCAACGTGCTCATTTCGAGGAACGGATCGGTGCGGAACGCCGCGATGGCGGCGTCGATCATCGACGGCTCGATGAGCGGCTCGTCTCCCTGCACGTTCACGACGAGGTCGGCCGTCAGACCGGAGGCGACTTCGGCCAGACGGTCTGTGCCGCTCCGGTGCGAGGGGGATGTCATCTGCGCGCGTCCGCCGAAGGCTTCCACCGCATCGCAGATCCGGGTGTCGTCGGTGGCGACGATCACGACGCCGACCGAGCGGGCGGCGCTCGCGCGCCGATACACGTGCTCGATCATCGTGCGCCCGCCGATGTCGGCGAGGGCCTTGCCCGGCAACCGGGTCGACTGGTACCGCGCTGGAATGATGGCGACGACTGAGAGGGAACCGGAATGAACCGCTGGCCCGGAGGGAGGAACGAGGGGCACGGCGAATCTTACCACAACCTGTGGACATCCAAGAGGTGACGGGGGGCGTATAGAGGAGTAGGATGAAGAGGATGAACGCCTCGCGCCTGGTCGCGTGGATCGCAGGGGTAGGGCTCCTGGGGGCATGGTTTGCCTCCGCCGCAGGTGTGCCTCGTACCGCTGGCGCGTACCGCGCTCCGCAGCGCCCTGCGGAAGCCGCCGAACTCGACAGGCTCGCTGCCGACGTGCAGGCGCAGGCCGGACGGCTCAGAACCCGGCTGGCCAGCGCACCGACACCGCAGGCCGCCATCCGCAATCCCTTTGATTTCTCCGCCCCTGCGCCCGCGCCGATCGTCCGCCGCAGTCCCTCACGCGTATCAACGCCGATCGCCATCGAGCTGCCCGCCTTCATGGCGGCACCCGAGCCCGCTCTCGAGCTGATCGGTATCGCGGAGAACCAGGCGCCGAAGGGCATGGTGAGGACGGCCATGATTTCCAGCCCGCAGGGTGACCTGCTGATGGTCACCGCCGGGCAGCGCATTCTCGGGACCTACGACGTCGTCGCGATTGGCGCCGACGCGGTGGAACTGAAGCAGGTATCGACCGGCGTGATCCGGCGGCTCGCGCTACGTTAGTCGGACGACGCACACCTGCCGGATCGCTGGCACCCCGCGCAATTCCTTGACAGCTGACTCGATCGACCCCTCACTCTGTCCGAGATCGAGGTTCACGACGCCGACGGCCCCGCCCCGCCCGCGTCCGAGCGAGAAACCTGCGATGTTGATCGAGTGGCGGCCGAGTATGGTGCCGACCTCGCCGATCACTCCCGGCAGGTCTTCGTTGTGGATCACCAGCAGCGTACCCTCCAGCGGCGCCTCGACCTCGACTCCATCGACGAGCGTGAGCCGCGGACTCCCCGGCTCGAAGACGGTCCCTTCGACCCAGCGCTCGCCGTCGGTGGTCTGCAGTTTGAGCGACAGCAGGTTCGTGAAGTCTCGGGGCCGCGAACTGCTCGATTCGACGATTTCGATCCCGCGCTGCGCCGCGACGGCCCTGGCGTTCACCACGGTCACCGATTCGGAGAGGATCGGGCGCAGCGTACCGGCGACGGCCGCGCTCGTCACGAGAGGCCCGTGTGCGGCGAGCAGCGTGCCGTAGTAGCGAATCCCGAGCCCGTGCGTCCGGCCGCTCACGAGCTGGGAGACCAGTTCTCCCATCCGGTCCGCCAGCGTCATGAAGGGCCGCAGGCTCGCCGCATCGTCTCCGCGCACCGACGGGAAGTTGACGGCGTTGGCGATCGTCCCGCTCTGGAGGTAATCACGCACGGCCGCGGCGGTCTCGATGCCGACGAGCTCCTGCGCCTCGACGGTCGAGGCCGCGATATGCGGAGTGGCCACGACCTGACGCAGGCCAATCAGGCGGGTTGCTCCGGGAGGTTCATTCTGGAACACATCGAGCCCGGCGCCGGCGACTGCGCCGGCTTCGATCGCGTCGGCGAGCGCCTCTTCATCGATCAGCTCTCCGCGTGCGGTGTTCACAATCCGGACACCGGGCTTGCACTGTGCCAGACGCTCCTTGTTGATCAGGTGACGCGTCTCGGGCGTGACTGGCACATGCAGGGTGATGTAGTCCGACTGGGCGCAAAGCTCGTCCACTGTCAGGAGCGCGATGTGCATGCCTGCGGCGACCTGCTCAGAAATGAACGGATCGTGCGCCACGATCGTCATGCCGAATCCGCGGGCCCTGGTGGCGACTTCCTGGCCGATGCGGCCCAGGCCGACGATGCCGAGCGTCTTGCCGCGCAGTTCCGCTCCGACGAGCCGTTTCTTGTCCCAGACCCCCTTCTTCATCGCGGCATCCGCGGCGGAGATGCCACGCGACAGCGTGAGCATCAGCGCCATGGCCAGCTCCGCGACGCTGACACTGTTGGCGCCCGGCGCGTTCATCACGAGGATGCCGCGTTCGGTTGCCGCTTCGACATCGACGTTGTCGACGCCCGTGCCCGCACGGGCAATGACCCGAAGCCGCGGGGCTGCCGCGATGAGGGCGCGATCGACGGTCGTGGCGCTGCGGACGATGATCGCGTCCGCCTCCGCGAGGTCGAGGGCGAGCTGGTCCGCCTTGCGCTGCGGACGTGCATCGACGGTCCATCCGGTCACGCTTCGGAGAAGTTCGATGGCGGAGGCGGGGAGCTGATCGGCAACGACGATATTCATCTGCAACTCAGTATAATGCTGCGTTCGTCTCACACACGTTGCGCACCAAGGTGGTGCAAAGAGCTTAAACGCGCGGATTGATGCGGGAATGTGTGGATTCAGCCGTCGTTTTCCACATGCTTTTCCACAACTTCTGTGAACATCGCGCGACGACGACGTGGTGAGGTGACCTAATTTCCTTATGGCTAAATTTACAGATTTGAAACCACCGACGCGAGGCACCGCGATCACTCGCAAGAACGGGCAACTTGTCGTTCCAGACGATCCGATCATCCCGTTCATCGAAGGTGACGGCACCGGACCGGACATCTGGCGTGCCAGTGTTCGCGTCTTCGATGCGGCCGTGACGAAAGCGTATGCGGGGAAACGCGAACTCGCCTGGATGGAAGTCTATGCGGGTGAAAAAAGCGTGAAGCTGTTCGACAGCTGGCTGCCAGACGACACGATCACGGCATTTCGCGAGTACTTCGTCGGGATCAAGGGGCCGTTGACGACACCCGTCGGCGGCGGGATCCGATCGCTGAACGTCGCGTTGCGCCAGTTGCTGGACCTGTATGTCTGCCTGCGTCCGGTTCGCTGGTACGTCGGCGTGCCATCGCCGGTCAAGCATCCCGAAAAAGTCGACATGGTGATCTTCCGTGAGAATACGGAAGACATCTACGCCGGCATCGAATATGCCGCTGGAACCCCGGAAGCGAAGAAGGTCCTTGATTTCTTCGAGCGGGAATTTCCCGCGGAGTTCAAGAAGATCAGGTTCGGGAGTGAGGAGGCGTCGCGAGCCTGGCAGTCGGCGCTCGAAGGCATCGGCGCGCCGGCGCGCGAGGTCGGCGTGCAGGTCGGCGTCGGGCTGAAGCCCATCAGCTATCTCGGCTCCGAGCGCCTGGTGCACAGCGCGATCGGCTATGCCATTGCCAGCAAGCGAAAGAGTGTGACCCTTGTGCACAAGGGGAACATCATGAAGTTCACCGAGGGGGCGTTCCGCGACTGGGGCTACCAGGTCGCGAAGGAATTCTACGGTGCGGTCGAGATCGACGGCGGCCCATGGTGCCGGATCCCGGAGGGTAGGCCCGGTGCGGGCATCGTCATCAAGGACGCGATTGCCGACATCACGCTCCAGCAGGTGTTGACGCGGCCCGACGAGTTCGACGTCATCGCGACGCCGAATCTCAACGGCGACTACCTGTCCGACGCTCTCGCGGCGCAGGTCGGGGGCATCGGGATCGCGCCCGGCGGAAACATCAACTATCTCACCGGGCATGCGATCTTCGAAGCGACCCATGGCACGGCGCCGAAGTACGCCGACCAGGACAAGGTCAATCCCGGATCCGTCATTCTGTCTGGTGAGATGATGCTGCGTCATCTCGGGTGGGTCGAAGCCGCGGACCTCGTCGTGAAGGGGATGGACGGGGCCATTTCCGGCAAGCAGGTGACCTACGACTTCGCCCGGCAGATGGACGGGGCGACCGAGGTAAAGACGTCCGAGTTCGCCGACCGCATCATTGCAAACATGTAATCGGGTTGATCAACCGCAGAGGCATTCATGAATCGTAAGGTTACGGTAGTAGGTGGGGCGGGCAACGTCGGGGCGACGGTTGCGCGCGCGATCGCCGACAAGGAACTCGCCGACGTCGTCATCATCGACATCGCGGACCAGAAGGCGGGAGGGGTGGCGCTCGACATGCTCGAGGCGTGCCCCATCGAGGGGTCCGATTCGCGCGTTGTCGGATATGGCGCCAATGACGAGGGCTGGGCGCAGACGGCGAATTCGGACGTCGTCGTCATCACCTCCGGCGTCCCGCGCAAGCCGGGCATGAGCCGGGACGACCTGCTGAACGTCAACTACAAGATCATGCAGTCGGTGACCGAGCAGGTCGTCAAGCATTCGCCGAACACCATCATCGTGCCTGTGGCCAATCCGCTCGACGCCATGTGCCAGGCGGTGTACCGGTTGAGCAAGTTTCCGCGTGAGCGCGTGATCGGCATGGCGGGGATCCTCGACTCAGCGCGCATGCGCGCGTTCATCGCGATGGAAACGGGCGTCTCGGTTGACAGCATCCACGCCTTCGTTCTCGGCGGCCACGGCGACACCATGGTGCCGCTGCCGCGGTACTCGACCATCGCGGGGATCCCGCTCCCGGACTATCCTGGGTTGACGGCGGAGAAGATCGCGGCCATCTGCGCGCGGACGGCCAACGGCGGTGCGGAGATCACGAAGATGGTGGGCACGAGCGCGTGGTACGCCCCCGGTTCCGCAGCCGCGGAGATGGTCGAGATCATTCTGAAGGACAAGAAGAAGATCGTGCCGTGCTCGGTCTTCCTCCAGGGCGAATACGGCGTGAATGACCTGTTTGTCGGCGTCCCCGTGAAGCTCGGCGCGCGCGGAGTGGAGCAGATCATTCAGATCACGCTCACCGCTGAAGAAGATGCGGCGCTCAAGAAGTCAGCGGCGGCGGTCAAGGAACTGACCGACGTCATCGGGGTCTGACGCTCGAAGGAGACAGAAGCGAGGGGACGCCTAACTCCTGCTGAGCAGCATCGCCTTGAAGTACTCGCGGTTCATGCGTGCGATGTTGGTGATCGGGATCTCCTTGGGGCAGACCGCTTCGCATTCCCCTTCGTTCGAACAACTGCCAAAGCCCTCGGAGTCGTGCCGGTCCACCATCGCGACTACGCGGGTGGTTCGCTCGACCTGACCCTGCGGCAGGAGGGCCAGGTGGCTCACCTTGGCCGCGGTAAAAAGGGCCGCTGAGGCGTTCTTGCATGCGGCCACGCACGCGCCGCACCCGATGCAGGCGGCCGCGTCCATCGCATCATCCGCAACCGTTTTCGACACCAGGATCGCGTTGCCGTCCCGCGCGCCTCCGACATTGACCGACGTGTAGCCCCCGGCCTGGATGATCCGGTCAAAGGCGCTGCGGTCGACGACGAGGTCCTTGATGACGGGGAAAGCCTTGGCGCGCCATGGTTCGAGCGTGACACGGTCCCCATCCTTGAAGCGGCGCATGTGCAGCTGACACACGGTGGTCCCGCGATCGGGGCCGTGCGGGATGCCGCTGACGAGGAATCCGCAGGTGCCGCAGATGCCTTCGCGGCAGTCTGAGTCAAAGGCGATCGGATCGTCCCCCTTCGCGATCAAACCCTCGTTGACGACATCGAGCATTTCGAGAAACGACATGTCCGGCGACACGGGATCCGCGACGTAATCCTTGAACTCTCCGCGAGCCCTTGGGCCGGGCTGACGCCACACGGTCAGAAGAATGCGCATAGGTCGGGCCTACTTGTAACTCCGCTGTGAAGGCTTGACGTACTCGAAGGTGAGCGGTTCCTTGTGGAGGGTCGGCGTCTTGCCCGCTCCCTGAAACTCCCACGCCGCTACGTATGAGAAATGCTCGTCGTCGCGCAGCGCCTCGCCGTCGGGTGTCTGACTCTCTTCGCGGAAATGTCCGCCGCACGACTCGGTACGGTGCAACGCGTCGAGCGCGAGGACCTCGGCGAACTCGAGGTAATCGGCCACGCGTCCGGCGTATTCGAGGTTCTTGTTCAGGTTGTCTGCCGGACCCGGGACTGACACGTTCGCCCAGAATTCCTCGCGCAACTGGGGAATCCGTTGCAGGGCGTTCCTGAGCCCTGCGTCGTTGCGCGCCATGCCCACCTCGTCCCACAGGAGTCCGCCGAGTTCACGGTGAAGCTGACGCGGGGTCTTCGTTCCCTTCACAGTCAGCAAGGCGTCGATGCGCTGCTGCACGGCATTCGCCGCCTCGTTGAACGCATCGTGGTCGACGCTGACCTTAGGGAGAACGGCGCTACCCAGGTAGTGCGCGAGGGTGTAGGGGATGACGAAATATCCGTCTGCGAGGCCCTGCATGAGGGCGCTCGCGCCCAGTCGATTTGCGCCATGGTCGGAGAAGTTCGCTTCACCGAGCACATGCAGTCCGGGGATCGTGCTCATCAGGTTGTAGTCCACCCACAACCCGCCCATCGTGTAGTGGATCGCCGGGTAGATGCGCATCGGCACCTTGTAGGGATTCTCGTCGGTGATCTTCGCGTACATATCGAACAGGTTCGCGTAACGCGCGCGCACGACCTCTTCACCCAGGCGCGTGATCGCGTCCTGGAAGTCCAGGTAGACGGCGAGACCGCTCTCGCCGACGCCACGTCCCTCGTCGCACACGGCCTTGGCGTTGCGCGACGCGACATCCCGCGGCACGAGGTTGCCGAAGCTCGGATACCGTCGCTCCAGGTAGTAATCCCGCTCGGCCTCGGGAATCTGCTCGGGCGTCCGCGCGTCTCCCTGCTGTTTCGGGACCCACACCCGCCCGTCGTTGCGCAGGCTTTCGCTCATCAGCGTCAGCTTCGACTGGTGGGTGCCCGAGACGGGGATACAGGTCGGGTGAATCTGCGTGTAGCAGGGATTGGCCATGAGCGCCCCGCGCTTGTGCGCGCGCCACGCAGCCGTCACGTTGGAGTTCACCGCGTTGGTCGACAGGTAGTAGGCGGTGCCGTAGCCTCCCGTGCAGAGCAGCACGGTATCCCCGGCGTACCGCTCGATCACTCCCGTATTCAGGTTGCGCACCACGACGCCGCGGGCCTTGCCGTCGACGAGGACGACGTCGAGCATTTCGCGGTTGGCGAACGACGTCACCGTCCCTTTCTCGACCTGGCGCATCATCGACTGGTAGGCGCCGATCAGCAGCTGCTGGCCCGTCTGTCCGCGTGCGTAGAACGTCCGCGACACCTGCGCTCCGCCAAACGAGCGGTTGTCGAGCAGCCCGCCGTACTCACGCGCGAAGGGCACCCCCTGCGCCACGCACTGGTCGATGATGTTGACGCTGAGTTGGGCGAGGCGGTAGACGTTCCCCTCGCGCGACCGGTAGTCCCCCCCCTTGACCGTGTCGTAGAACAGACGCTGGATGCTGTCGCCGTCGTTCTGGTAGTTCTTGGCAGCGTTGATCCCCCCCTGGGCGGCGATGCTGTGCGCACGCCGGGGGCTGTCCTGAATACAGAAGGTGAGGACGTTGTAGCCGAGCTCCCCGAGTGAGGCGGCGGCCGACGCGCCGGCCAGGCCGGTGCCGACGATGATGACGGTGTACTTGCGCCGGTTGGCCGGGTTGACCAGTTTCGATTCGAACTTGTGGCGGTCCCACTTCTCGGAGAGCGGACCGCCGGGGATCTTTGGATCGAGCAGCATATCAATCAGTAGGTGAAATACACCCAGATCGGGATGAGCGCGAGCCCCCCGCCGATCAGGACTGCGAGAAAGACGCCGATGGCCGTCAGGCGCTTCGTGTAGACAGGATGATCCAGGCCGAGCGACTGGACGCCGCTCGCGATCCCGTGCCGCAGATGCAGTCCGACCAGCAGCGTCGCGATCACGTAGACGGCGACCCAGAGCGGGTTCTGGAACACTTCCATCTCGGTCCGGTGCAGATCTCTGATCGCCGCATCGCCGGCGGTCTGATACCACGTGCCGAACTTGAACTGCTTCACGTGGATGGGGACGAAGATCAACAGGAAGAGTCCCGACGCGATCATCGTCGACGACGCGAGGCTCTTCCGGCTCGTGTGTCGAGCCGGCTCCTTCTTCGCATACCCGACGGGCCGCGCCGCCTTGTTGGCCATCCACATCGTGATCGCCTTGTACACGTGGAGGAGGAAGATCGCGAGCAGACCGAGCTCGATGGGGAGGATCAGCGGGTTCGAGACCAGCGTGTGCGAGTAGTCGTTGAAGAAATCGGCGCCGCCGAAGATGAGCGCGTTGCCCACCAGATGCAGGAGCATGTAGACGACGAGGGCCAGGCCCGTGAGCCCCATGAGCAGCTTGGTACCGACCGAGGAAGAGAGTGCGCGGCGCAGGCGAGAAGTCATGAAACAGGAAGATTGTAACAAAGCCCCGCCGTCTTGACAGACGGCCCACTCCGACACAGACGGTCGGAGGTCACAGGCGGTGCGTCGGAACGGCTCGACTTCGCACCACGGGCACGTTCAGAAATACACTCCCGCGCACGCGCCGGGCGTGTCATGCCATGTGGCCTGTGCTATACTGCCTTATGTCCGAACGTCGAGAGGAATATATTGTGGACATTCTCGGCGAGACACGCCCGACAGCGGGCCGCTGGGCAGCCGCGGGAAGCGGCCCGGGAGGAGAGGTTCGTGTTGTCGCCGGACAGCTTCGGGCGCGTATCCGGGGGGGCTTGCCGTATCGCTCGTTCGACAGGGTGCGGGAGCGTCTGCAGTTGTCCCTGCCTGAGGCGGCAGCCGTCCTCAACGTGCCGCTCCGGACGCTGGCGCGCCGGCGCATCGAGAAGAAACTGGCCGCCGATGAATCCGACCGGCTCTATCGCCTGGCGAGAGTCGCGGCCCATGCCGTCGACGTTCTCGGCACCGACGAGAAGGTAGCGGTGTGGCTCCGACGGTCGAACCGTGCACTGGGCGGGGAGTCACCGCTGCAGATTCTCGACACTGATATCGGCACCCGGCAGGTCGAAGACGTGCTCGGACGGCTCGAGCACGGCAGCATCTCCTGACTGTCATGCGGCTCTGGCGGCTTGCCGCCGCGTCCCACGCCGCCCTGGACGGGGAAGGGACGCGACGGTATGGCAGCCGATGGACCCCGCGCGGGTACGCGGTGGTGTATGCGTCGGCCACGCTGTCGCTCGCCGCGCTCGAGTGTCTCGTCCACGCGGATCCTGATCTGCAGCCGCCGTCGCTCGTGGCCCTGTCCATCGACGTCCCGTCAGGCGTCGTCATCAAAGCGATCGATCTCGCGGACCTGCCGCCGGACTGGCGTGATTATCCGGCCCCCGCTTCCCTGGCGGCACTGGGCGCAC
>DATLXP010000275.1:0-5493 GCA_035575695.1 Vicinamibacterales bacterium | reverse complement strand
GAGCACCTTCACCGTGCCGTCGTCCCGAACTTTGACGTTGGCCGGCTTCAGGTCGCGATGGATGATGCCCTGCTCGTGTGCGGCTTCGAGCGCGTCGGCGATCTGCCGGGCAATCGGGAGCGCGTCGGCGAGCGGCATCGGGCCTTGCGCGATGCGATCGGCGAGCGTCGGTCCTTCGATCAGCTCGAGCACGAGCGCGTGCGTCGTGCCCGAGTCCTCGAATCCGTAGATGTGGCCGATGTGCGGATGGTTGAGCGCCGCCAGCACCTGCGCCTCGCGCCGGAAGCGCGCCAGGCGGTCGGGGTCGCTGGCGAACGCGGCGGGGAGGATCTTGAGCGCCACGTCGCGATTCAGCTTCGCGTCACGCGCACGATAGACCTCGCCCATACCGCCGGCGCCGATGGGCTCGATAATTTCGTAGGGACCGAGACGGGCGCCGGGGGTCAGAGACATGGAGGAGGGGATGATACCCCGTCAGCGCACTCCCGCCCGACCGTCTTCGGCGACGATGTCCTCGCCGCCGCGGCGGGAATCGTCATCTCAAGCGAGTCATCCTACTTCACGAACGCGCGCCGCTCGCCGCGCGGCCAGTCGCGTCTTCGGGATTCCAGGTGAATTTGTCCGGATCGTCGCGCACCGGCGTTTTGACTATCAGGGAGATGTCATTGCCGAACCGATTTCGTCACTTTGCCGTCGCTGCAGTCCTGGGACTCGGACTCCTGTTCGCGTCCTGCGACAAGAGTCGTCCCTCACCGACTGGCCCCCTGATCGTGACACCCGTCCGACTCGCGCTCATCGCGCCGGCGGAGATCGCACCAGGCGAATCCGTGCAGTTGACGGCGAATGCGATCAAATCCGACGGCTCAGTCGAGAACGTGAGCAGCCAGGCGCAATGGACGCCCACGACGTCCGAGATCGTGCAGGTCAGCTCCACGGGCCTCGCCACAGGAAAAACCCGCGGGGAGCAGTTTGTATCGGCTCGATTCTTCGGACTTTCGGCAATCGCGCGGATACTTGTGCTGCCCAGGGGCACGTTCCGGGTCACCGGCACTGTCAGGGAGAGCGGCTTTGAAATCGCCAACGCGACGCTGACCGTGATCTCTGGAATCGGGGAAGGGCTCACAACCGTGTCTCGCTCGGACGGCTCCTACGCCTTCTACGGGGTCAGCGGCCCCGTGCAGATCCAGGCGAAGAAGGACGGGTATCTCACCGGCACGCAGCGGTTGGACGTGACGGCGCACCGCACCTACGATTTCGACTTGGCGCCCGACCGGGCGAGAAATGACTACCGAGGGATCTACACGCTCACGATTGCCGCCTCTTCGTGCGGTCCCGGGCAAAGCACCTTCCCCGACGCGGCCCGGCGCCGCGTGTATACGGCGAACGTGACGCAAGAAGGCGCGCGATTGACGGTGACGCTGAGCGACGCCGACTTTATCGTCACGAAGGGCCGTGGAAACAGTTTTGTCGGTTTCCTCGACCCAACCGACATGATCAAATTCTTCCTCAGCCGGGACTCCTACTACTATTACCATTTCGACGGCGACCACATCGTCGAACGTTTCGATGCCGGCGCACTAGTGGTGAGTGGAATCGCGTCCGCCAGAGGCACAGCCACGGCTATTTCAGGGACGTTGCCAGGAGCGATTCTGATCGCGAGCCGCCAGACACCGCCGTTTGGACCGTTCGGCTCTCGATGTATCGATACGCACGGCTTTGAAATGGTGCGACGTTAGCGGCTCATGGCGGCCCGGCCTTCGGCCTCCTTCGTGGCAGGGCCGTCGATTCAGGCACGCCGCCACTCGCCTGCGGCTCGCGGCGAGCGGGCTCGAATTTCCTACGTTTCAGCCCACTTGTTCCGAAGGGCCCAGAGGACCGCAACACGTGACCGACTAACGGCGTGCGCGTTCTGAAGGAAGTGATCACCTGCCTCCGCGCGGCCAATGGCCGGCGCGTATAATCCACCCACGCCAATGCCTCTCACTGCCGGTACCCGCCTTGGTCCGTACGAAATCCTCGCGCCGCTCGGCGCGGGGGGCATGGGCGCGGTGTATCACGCGCGGGATACGAAACTCGGGCGCGCCGTGGCGATCAAGGTGATCCTGGACGAGTTTGCGTCCGACGAAGAACGGGTCAGCCGCTTCGAGCGCGAGGCCAAGATGCTCGCGGCGCTCAACCACCCGCGGATCGCGTCGCTCTTCGGCATGGAGCACGCCGGCGGTCAGCACTTCCTCGTGATGGAGCTGATCGAAGGGAAAACGCTCGCCGACCGGCTGCGCCGCGGACCGATGCAGGTGGAGGAGGCGATGCCGATCGCTGTCCAGATCTCCGAGGCGCTCGAGGCGGCGCACGAAAAGGGGGTCGTGCACCGGGACCTGAAGCCGGCCAACGTGAAGATTACGCCGGATGGCCAGGTGAAGGTGCTCGACTTCGGTCTGGCGAAGGTGATGGAGAGCGAGGCGACATCGGGCACCGCCGCGAACTCGCCCACGCTCAGCATGATGGCGACGCAGGCTGGACTGATTCTCGGCACGGCCGCGTATATGTCGCCGGAGCAGGCGAAGGGTTTTCCGGCCGACCACCGCAGCGACGTTTTTTCGTTCGGCACCGTGCTCTTCGAGATGCTTGCGGGTCGGCAGCCGTTCCAGGGAGACACCGCGCCGGAAGTGCTGGCGTCGGTGCTCGTCCGCGAAGCGGACGTGAGTCGACTGCCGTCGGATCTCACTCCGCGGCTCATCGAGCTCGTCACGCGCTGCCTCGAGAAGAATCCAAAGAAACGCTGGCAGGCGATCGGCGACGTGCGCGCGGAGCTCGAGTCGCTGGTCGCGGCGCCGCGCACGGTGGCGATGCCGGCATCCGCGGCCTCACCGCCGAAGCCGTTCTGGAAACGCGCCCTTCCCGTCACGATCAGCGCGGTCATCGCTGCGGCCATCGCCGGAGCCGTTGCGTGGCGTTTGAAGCCTGCGCTCCCCGTGCCGATCGGCAGGTTTTCGATCAGTTTACCGGGCGGGTTGCTCTTCACGGGTGTGGGGCGCCAGCAGCTGGATATCTCACCGGACGGCGAGCGGCTCGTCTTTATCGCGGACAACCGTCTACATATCCGCGGTATCTCGGAGCTGACGGCCGTGCCGATTCAGGGAGCGGGGAACATCCCGGTCGCCACGTCCCCGGCGTTTTCGCCCGACGGCAGGTCGGTCGCGTTCTATTCTCCAGGGGACGGGGCGATCAAGAGAATTCCGATCAGCGGCGGAGCGCCGGTCACCGTGGGGCCTGCCGCCGCTCCATTTGGCCTCAGCTGGACGGGAGACGACATCTTCGTCGGGCAGGGTTCCGACGGGATTCTTCGGATGTCCGCCAACGGCGGTCGGACCGAAACGGTCGTGAAGGTCGCCGAAACGGAGCGGGCGCATGGGCCGCACCTGCTGCCCGACGGCGAGCACCTCCTCTTCACGCTGGCCGCCGGCCACGCGACGGACCGCTGGGAGCGCGCGAATATCGTCGTACAGTCGCTGCGCTCGGGCGCACGGAAGGTTCTCTTGCCGGGAGGCAGCGATGCGCGGTACCTCCCGACCGGGCACATCGTGTACATGGTCGGCGGAAACGTGTTCGCCATGCGCTTCGATTCGCGCAGGATTGAAGTCACGGGCGAAGCCGCTTCGATTCTCGAAGGTGTCAGGCGAGCGCCCATCGGCGCCTCGGCTGCCGCGCAGTTCGCGGTTTCGGAGAACGGACTGCTCGCATACATCGCGGGGCCGGTGTCCGGGGCGGCGGACCGCTACGACGTGACCCTTGTAGACCGCCGCGGCAACAGCGCGCCGCTGAAGCTGCCTCCCGACGCCTACGAGTCGCCTCGCGTTTCGCCTGACGGCAAGCGAATCGCGTTCGGCATCGAGGATCTCAGCGGCGCGGCTGTGTTCGTCTACGACCTTGACGGCACGGCCGCCATGCAGCGCGTCTCGTTCGGAGGCAGGAACCGTCTGCCCGTCTGGTGCAGCGACGGTCAGCGACTGGTGTTTCAGTCGGATCGAGAAGGGGACGTCGCGCTCTTCTGGCAGCCGCTGAACGGCAACGGCGCCGCGGAACGGCTCACGAGGCCGGAGAAAGGGGTGGAGCACATTCCGGACGCCTGTTCTCCGGACGGTGAGACGCTGATCTTCACGGCTTACAAGGCGTCGAGATACTCGTTGCTGGCGCTCTCGCTGCGCGACAGACAGGTGGTCCCCTTCGGCGGGGTGCAGTCCATTGTTCCGAGCGGCGCCAGGTTTTCGCGCGACGGCCGCTGGGTAGCCTATGGCATCAGAGAAGACGCGCTGACGACGATCTTCGTCCAGCCGTTTCCGGCAACGATCGCCAAGTACCAGCTGTTGAGAAAGGTGGGTGACGATCCCCACCACCCGCTCTGGTCTCCGGATGGGAAGGAGCTGTTTTACGTTCCGCGTCCCGGCGGATTCGAGAGCGTGCCGGTCAGGACGGAACCAAGGTTCGAGTTCGGGAATCCTGTCGCCGTGCCGCGCAACTTCCGCTCCGAGGGCCCGTCGCTGCGCGCCCCCTACGACATCATGCCGGACGGCCGCATCCTGGGCCTGGTGAACCCCCTTGAAGAAGGCCCGAACTCCGCCGCTCGAGAAATCTTCGTCGTCCTCAACTGGTTCGAGGAGCTGAAAGGAAAGCTGCCGAAATAATCAGGGCGCAGCCGTGGCACACGGCTTCAGCCCTGCCGCACAGCTGCCAGAGTACGCGCGACGGTAAACGCTGATCTGCGTTTGGTCAGTTGGCGTTGAGCCCGCTGCTCATGCTGCGCTCAAGAGCCAGTTCCAAAGAGCGTCCCTGATACCCAGCCACTTCACTCGGCCTTCGGTCTCCCTTCGTGGCCGGGCCGTCGATTCAGGCACGCCGCCACTCGCCTCCGGCTCGCGGCGAGCGGGCTCGAATCCCTGCGTCCCCAGTCTTCAGTTTCGTTACCTTTAGAGCGTAGCGCTGAACGCGTAACGCAATACCTCGCGCTCATGGCTAGCCTCGCTATTGGTGCCTTAGGCCCCCGACCGTCCGGAATGCTCCCTCATCCCTCGCACACCCCTGTCATGATTCCATTCACGGCTGCGAAGCCTTGGCCGCCGCCCTTTGCCCGGATCGCGACGTTGACCGCCCGTGGGCCGAAGAAGCGGCCTTCCAGGATCCCATCGGTCCCGAACGTGGCGGCAAAGGTCGTGGCGCCCCGGGCGAAGCTCGTCTGAACCAGCTGGTGTCGGACATTCGCCCAGAAGGGCTCCGCCCAGCCGGACACGGTTCCTGCAGCAAGATCGAAGGTCAGCCCTCCATGGCCGATCTCGTCCTCGGCGAAGCTGCAGGTCATCGTTCCGCTGACGGGAACGTCGCCCGGCGCCGTCGCTATTCCGAAAGCGAAATAGGCACGCGCGGAGCCTTCGAAGATGCGGGCATTGCCGACGTATCCATCCGCCGGCGATCGATGAGGCGGTGACGACACGATCATGT
>DATLXP010000274.1:0-4005 GCA_035575695.1 Vicinamibacterales bacterium | reverse complement strand
GTGACCATGTTGATCACCCCGCCCATCGCATAGTTGCCGTAGAGGCTGGAACTCGCTCCGTCCACCACCTCGATCCGCTCTATGCTGCCCATCGGCACCCGCGTCCAGTAGACCCACCCGCCGAACGGATCGTTGAAGGGGACGCCGTCCAGCAGCACCAGCGTCCGGCTGACGCCGCTCGGGCCGATGCCGCGCAGCGAAACTCCCTGCGCCGTCGGGTGCGACGAGAGGCTGCTCGTCCGCCGAAAGAGGCTGAATGTCGGGATCCGCCGCAGGATTTCATCAGCGGTCACCGCAGCCGATTGCCGGATCTCCTGGGTGCTGAGCACGTGCACGCTGGCGGGTAGCGCCCCCAGGCGCTCTTCGGTCCTCGTGGCGGTCACCGTCAGCGTCTCGAGCAGGGGCGCCGGCGAGACGATTACCTCCACCATCCCGGTCGCCGGAACCTGTTGCTCCGTGACGGAAAAGCCCGGCGCCCTGACCACGACAGTGGAGCCATCCGGCGCGTCCGAGAAGCTGAAGATTCCATCCGATCCCGTAACGGTTTGCTGCTGTCCCACAGGGCTCCTGAGAACCACGACCGCATTGGGCACGGTTCCCCCGTTGGTGTCCTTGACGATCCCGATGATGTCCTGACCTACGAATATCGCCAGGAGGACGGCCAGCACCATTCCCGCTCCATTTCCATCTGCCATAACCGACGCGTTTCGAAGAGAGTGATGGGCCAGAACGGCAGGCGCGCATGCAGCGTCGTCGGCACACCGCACTGACCGAGGAGCGCCACGCGCCACTCGCTCCAGACACGCGACAACCAGACCCACAGCAGGCGGTCTGCCTGCGCGAGTCGGAGCCGTCGAGGTCGCGACCGCTTCAGCCCCGCGAGCTGGTGGCGCAACGCCAGCAGTTCGAGCGGCAGGACGGCGCGCGAGCGTGCGCAGTGTCGCAGGGTCAGCAGGAACGAGAGGAACACGGCCATGATCGTTGAGAAGCGTATGTCGTGGTCGCCGCTACATCAACCGTTCCAACACGAACGGCCTTTTCAGCAGGCACAGGTTGTCACAAAGGCGAGATTCGCGGCGTGTGCGCTCCTGCCGGACGCCGCCGGTCTTTGACGAACATACGTCTCTGACGTATAGTCACCCCAGCGTGCTGACGTTCGTCGAGAGCAAGCTGTTCACGTCCCTCGTCCACGAGTATCTGTCGGACGACGAATATGCCGCACTGCAGCAGGCGTTGACCGACAACCCCAACGCGGGCGACGTGATCCGCGGCTCCGGCGGGGTCCGCAAGCTTCGGTGGGGGATCGCTGGGCGCGGCAAGCGCGGCGGGATTCGGGTCATCTACTACCTGCGGTCGCGACAGGGAGAGATCTGGATGCTCACGCTGTACGCCAAGAACGAGGCGGACAGCATCTCCGGGCACATCTTGCGGAAGATCAAGGAGGAGATCGATGGCGGCGCGTAAGCGAGAAATCGGCGTGGAAATCCTGGAGGGGCTTCGTCAACTCAAGCGAGGCACACACGGCAGGATCACCACAGTGCCGTCGGTCGCGACCGTACGGGAAGGGACTGGGCTGTCGCAGCCGCGTTTCGCTGAGCTGCTCGGCGTCTCGGTCCGCACGCTGCAGGAGTGGGAGCAGGGCCGGCGAGCACCGTCCGGCGCGGCTCGGACGCTCTTGCTCATCGCGGCACAGAATCCGCGCGCGCTCATCGACGTCGCGTAAGCCAACGTGCATGACGTGGGCTCGCTGACGATGACTCAACCCCGTCCGCACCAACACCGAACGCTCTTCTAAGCCAACTCGCTTCGCAAGCTGGTCACGCCCCGCAGGCTCTTGCGTCTGCTCCGCCTGCGGCTCACGCAGACCGAGTCCTGCTGGGCGCGCCAAATTGGCCAGATTTATCGAATCCCATCCGCAGCCCCCGGATTCCGGCCAGTGTCTTGGGCCCGCTTCGCCTTCGGATTCCGCCTCGGCCGCGCGGGCCAGCTCTCCTGCAGCTGCGCGATCCGGCTGACGACGTCTTCGTGGAGAACGCGCATATGGGTCGCGAGGCCGCCGATCTCCGTCCGGAATTCTTTTCGGAGGTCTTCGATCTGCTCGGCCATGTCCGTCCGGAGAGTCGCAATGGTCGCGCTTTGCGCAGCCATCTCTCCCCGCACAGCAGAAAACTCAACGCGTACTTCGGTGCGCAGTAGCGAAACATGCGACGTCAGGGCGTCGATTCGGGCCGGCAGTTGTTCGAGTTGAGTCACGCGTCTTTCGAGGCTTATTACCCTGGATTCAATCGGTTGCGGCGGCATCGACCATCTCCTCTTTGCTTGACCGCTCTGCGTTTCAGAGCGCTCCTACGCGCGGGAGCTCTGGCGAATGCCATGCCGGCTTGTGGGGACGACGCTACCATCGTCCCCACGGCCGGCGCAATGAGCGTCTCAAATCAACGGATTGACCAGCCCTGTCACACCCTCGTCCTACACTCCTCCTTGAACGGAGGCCACGCTGGCTGTCGACTACTATCACCACCTGATCGTCACCGGCGGCCCCAAAGCAGTCGCCGGCTTCTCTGACCGCATCGCGCTCGTGGTCACCCGCCGCGTGGCGGGCGTCACCAGCCGTGAGGTCGCACCCTTCTCCTTCAAGTCGCTCTACGCGCTGACCAGGCAGAAGGGGGAGATCCCCACGGATCCCTACGACACGGTCCGCTGGCCGATCGTGCGGCGCGGCCGAACGGCGTACGTCCGCTACCGCTTCCACACCCGCAACCTCGATATGTTCGCTCCCTTGAAGAAGCTGACCCGGGCGGTGCCGGACGTCCGCATCGCACTGGTCACGCACTGCCTGGACGATATGGATTTCGGCGCCTATTCCTTCGAGAAGGGGCGCATGCAGGGTAAGTGGCTCGGGGGCGACTGGCGGATGCCGTTCTGGGAACGTGTAGCGCGCGAGCGCAAGATCGCGCTGGATGAGGCCTATGAGGACAACGAAGCCGAGTCGCATGCCGAGTCGCTGATGACCGACGCCGCGATGCGGATCGCCACGGGGCACGAGCGCCGCTACGAGTGGTCGGGTGGGCGCGTCTACCGGGACCTGTGGGACGAGCGCGAGGCGATGATGCGTGATCTGGCGACAGTGATCAAGGACCTGAAAGGTGACTGACCGCGCTTCGCATCCGACACGCACTGGTCCCAAAGAGTGTGACCAGCCCTGTCACATCGTCCAGCTAAAGTTCTCGCATTACCCGGAAGGGGACAGCCACCTTTTCCCGGAGCACACGCAGAAAAAGGAGGCAGTCCCCTTCCCATGACAGCGCAGTACACCCCGCTCGCAGAGGACGTCCGCACCTTCGTTGACACGACCGCCTGGACATTCGCGAAGACCTACGCCGCCACGTGGCCGCACGAGTATGTGGTCCGGAATCCCCAGAACGCCCTGATGATCCTGGCGCTCGCGCGTCATATCATCGAGCACGGCGTCGACGGACGCTTCTATTCCCAGGTCCGCAAGTACCACCACGAGGGGGGCAAGGTCTACTGGTTCATGAATGACTCGCCTGAGGCCGCCGGCTTGATCAACCGCTGTGACGAGGCCCAGACCTACGAGGCGCGGCTGGCCGCCGGCACTCTTCCGACGCGGTAAGCATCACAACGTATTCCCGCGCAGGTCACGTGCGACTTCAGCTTCTGTCGCTCCGGTCGGACAGGGCAGAAAAAACGGGGCGCCGGCAAACCGGCGCCCCGTTCATATTTACGCAGGCGTTAACGCGTTAGCGCAGGATGTTGCGCGCCCCGTGACCCGAAAAGTCGTTCTCGAGTGTCGCGGCATGCGCCTCGTCGCGCGCGCGCGTCCCGATCACGATGCCGCCTTCCTTGACCCCGCGCTCGTACTCCGCAGCGCGCTCTTCCGGAATGCCCGCGCCAATGAGCGCGCCGACCAGTGTACCGGTCGCCGCACCGGCGCCCGCGCCAGCGATCGCGCCCGCGAGGGGGCCCGCGATGATGATGCCGAGA
>DATLXP010000273.1:0-4969 GCA_035575695.1 Vicinamibacterales bacterium | reverse complement strand
GACATGGAGCGTGACCTCCGTCCGTTGAACGCCGAGGCCGGAGAGCGTCCGCAGCAGCTCCGGCGTGAAATGCAGACCCGCCGTCGGAGCCGCGATCGAGCCGCGAACGGCCGCGTAGACTGTCTGGTAGCGCTCCCGGTCTGCGGCCGTGTCCTGACGCTTGATGTAAGGGGGCAGCGGCATGTGGCCCAGGGCGTCGATCAAGGCGCCGACATCGCCTCCCGATTCCGCCCGGAGTCGAATCGTGCGACGGCCGAAAAAGTGCCGCTCCAGCACTTCTCCCATCAGGGCACCTGCCTCGCCCTCGAAGCGAACGACGGCGCCAGCCTTCAACTTCTGCCCGGGATGCATCAGCGCCTCCCACTCGTCAACCTCCCCGGTGCGCCGGACGAGAAGGCACTCGACGGCACCGCCGCCTGGCACGCGGCGGCCGAGCAGTCTCGCGGCGAACACGCGGGTGTTGTTGACTACCAGCAGGTCGGCGGCCGTCAGATACTGCGGGAGGTCGGCGACCGACGCGTGGTCGATCGTTCCCGTCTCGCGGTGAAGCACGAGTAACCGGGAGGCGCCTCGCGCGGCCGGTTCCTGCGCGATGAGATTGCCGGGCAGATCGAAGTCGAAGTCGGAAACCAGCACAGGTGAACTGTAGCAGCGCGAAGTAGACTTGAACCCATGCCTGATGCCAACGGCAAGACGACGGAAACACCCGCAGCCGGGAAAAAGACCGCCGAGAGGGTGACCCCCGCGCCCGCGTCCGAACCACCCGCGCCCGCACAGGCCGCGGCCCCGCTCTCCTCGGAGCGGAACACCCCGGATCCTGACGCGGCCGCCGCCCCCCCCGAGCCGAGCCCGGTCGTCGTCAGCCTGCCGGTCGACGTAAGGAGCGTGGCGATTTCGGTGATTGCCGTCCTCGCGGTCGTCGCGATGCTGCAGTACATGCAGGCGGTGCTGATCCCGATCGTCCTGGCGATCCTCATCGCCTACGCCTTGTGGCCGATCGTCAAGACCCTCGCGCGGGCGAAGGTCCCTCCCGCGCTCGGCGCCGGCGTCGCGGTCCTGATCTTCATCGGGGTACTGGGGTTCGGCGTGTACACGTTCAGCGATGAGGCGATGAGCATCGTCCGAGACATCCCCGTGGCGGCCCGCACATTGCGCGAGCGCGCCGAGGCTCAGAAGAAGAAACCCAAGGAGGCCGACAGCGCCCTCAAACAGGTGCAGGAGGCGGCGAAAGAGATCGACACGGCTGCGGCCCAGGCATCCCAGTCTGCGGTGAACACGCCCGGCGTCACTAAAGTCGAGGTCATCCAGCCGTCCTTCCGAACCTCGGACTATCTCGGCGGGAGCCTCCTCGGCTTCCTGGCGCAGTTTTTTCTCCTGCTGTTTCTTGTGTATTTCCTCCTGGTGACAGGCGATCTCTACAAACGGAAGCTCGTGAAGATCGTCGGCCCCACGCTGACGAAAAAGAAGATCACTGTCCAGATCGTCGACGAGATCAACCGGCAGATCGGAAGCTTCATCAAGGTCCAGGTCCTCACGAGCGCCATCGTCGCGACCGCCACCGGCCTCGCGTTGTGGTGGTTCGGGGTCAATCACTTCGTCATCTGGGGTCTGCTGGCGGGGCTCCTCAACTCGATCCCGTATGCCGGGCCCATCCTCGTCTCCGGCGGCCTCGCCGTCGTCGCATTCGTGCAGTTTGACGATGTCGGCAAGACACTCTCGGTCGCCGGCACGGCGCTGGCGATCACGAGTCTCGAGGGGTTCCTGCTGACGCCGGCGCTCATGAGCCGTGCGGCGCAGATGAATCCCGCGGCGATCTTCATCGGCCTGCTCTTCTGGACGTGGGTCTGGGGTATCTGGGGCACGATCCTCGCCGTGCCGATGCTCATGATAATCAAGTCGATCTGCGATCACGTAGAGGACTTGCAGGAGGTCGGGGAATTGCTGGGGAATTAGACCACGTGCGATGTGCGGCAGTGCTACGTGCGGCACGTGCGATGTGCGGACGGGCCACGGGCGTACGTGCTACGTGCTACGTGCTACGTGCTACGTGCTTAGAACCAGTTGATCTGCGATAGGAGCCACCAGGCCACGGCCATCGGCACCGCCACGACCGCGACCAGGATGAGAATGCAGGCGGTGACGAAGACGTAGTCGCTACGCGTCGGGGTAATGCCGGGTTGTGCGTGGCGCTCGAGCAGGGCCAGATTGCGCAGGTTGGCCTTGAAGGTCGCATCGAAGAGATCGCCGAGCAGAGGAACGACGCCGGTGAGAAGATCCAACCCCGAATTCAGCAGCATGCGGGCGATGACCACCTTCGGGACGTGGAGCCGGACGGCATGTACGACGATCATCACCGAGAAGAACCCCGTCACGAGATCCCCGGCCCAGGGCACCAGTCCCACGATGGGGTCGAGGCCGAAGCGCAGCCGGGTGCCAGGCACCTGGAAGGCACTGTCGAGCAACACGGCGTACTTCCGCAACGCCACTAAGGACCGGTCATCGGTTGCAGTCATGCTCTCTACTTAGCACGTCCGCCCGTGGCACGTCCGCACGTCCGCACGTCGCCCGAGCACGTCGCACCTCCCGCCCGTGGCACGTCCGCCCGCCGCACGTCAAGCACCTCGCACATCGCACCGTCGAACGTAGAATTGTCCGTGCCCATTGCGCCGCTTCGCGTCTGGCCCGGATCCCCCTACCCACTCGGCGCCACATGGGATGGCGCGGGGGTCAACTTCGCGATCTTTTCCGAGCATGCGACGCGCGTCGAACTCTGCCTCTTCGAGTCGCCTGACGCCACGGTCGAGTCGCTGACCATTCCGCTGCCCGAACACACCGACATGGTGTGGCACGGCTACCTGCCCGACCTGCACCCGGGTCAACTCTACGGATTCCGGGTGCACGGGCCCTTCGCGCCCGAGCTCGGCCACCGCTTCAACCCGAACAAGCTCGTGCTCGATCCCTACGCGAAAGTCATCGGCCGGAACGTCCGGTGGGATGAATCGCTCTTTGGTTTCACGTTCGGCGGCGACGACCTGACGCTCGATACGCGCGACAGCGGCGCCCACGCGCCACTGGCCGCCGTCGTGGACCAGGCGTTTACGTGGGGGGACGATCGGGCGCCCCGGACGCCGTGGCACGAGACGCTGATCTACGAGCTCCACGTGAAAGGATTCTCAAAGCTGAACCCCCACGTGCCGGAGGCGCTCCGCGGAACGTACCGGGGACTCGCGGCCGAGGCCTCGATCCAGCACCTGAAAAACCTGGGGGTGACGGCCGTCGAGCTGATGCCGGTGCACCATCACGCCGATGAGTGGCATCTCGTCCAGCGCGGGCTCGGCAACTACTGGGGCTACAACACCCTGTCGTATTTCGCCCCTGACAGCCGGTACGCCGCCGCGAGCTCGCCGCTCGATGCGGCGCGCGAATTCAAGTTCATGGTGCGGGCGCTTCACGCCGCGGGACTCGAGGTAATCCTCGACGTTGTGTACAACCACACCGCGGAAGGGAATCACCTGGGCCCCACGCTGTCGTTACGCGGGATCGACAACGCTTCCTACTATCGACTGCTCCCCGGCCACCCGCGCTTTTACCAGGATTTCACCGGCTGCGGGAACACGCTCAACATGCGCAGTCCGCGCGTGCTGCAGCTCATCATGGACAGCCTGCGCTACTGGGTGTTGCAGATGCACGTCGACGGGTTCCGATTCGACCTCGCGAGCGCACTCGCGCGCGAATTACACGCCGTCGACAAACTGGGCGCCTTCTTCGACATCATCCATCAGGATCCCGTGTTGTCGCAGGTCAAGCTGATTGCCGAGCCATGGGACCTCGGCGAAGGCGGATACCAGGTCGGCAATTTTCCCACCAAGTGGACCGAGTGGAACGGCAAGTACCGGGACACCGTCCGGCGATTCTGGCGAGGCGACCGTGGTGTCGTCTCGGAGCTGGCCACCCGCCTGTCAGGCAGCAGCGATCTCTACGAGCAGAGCGGGCGACGCCCGTACGCCAGCGTCAACTTCGTCACGGCCCATGACGGTTTCACGATGGCGGATCTCGTCAGCTACAACGACAAGCACAACGTCGCGAACGGGGAGCACAATCAGGACGGTGAAAACCATAACCTCAGCTGGAACAACGGCGCGGAAGGTCCGACCACCGACGCGCGTATCCACGCGCTGCGCGCGCGCCAGCATCGCAACCTCCTCGCGACGCTGATGATGTCGATCGGAGTGCCGATGATCAGCGGCGGCGACGAAGTCGGCCGTACGCAACAGGGCAACAACAACGCCTACGCGCAAGACAACGAGATCAGCTGGACACACTGGGACCTCACGCCCGGGCAGCTCGAGTGCCTCGAGTTCACGACGCGCCTGATCCAGGTCTGGAAACAGAATCCGGTGCTGCGGCGCCGCAAGTTCCTCCAGGGCCGGCGCATCCGTGGCGCCGACGTGACCGACATCACGTGGCTGGATCCGTCGGGACGCGAGATGACCGACGAGGCGTGGAGCTCACCCGACGTGCGGTGCATCGGCATGCGCCTGAACGGGGACGCGATCGACGAAGCCGATGAGCGCGGCCGGCGGGTCGTCGGCGACACACTCATCGTGATGCTGAACGGGCACGACTCCGACGTGCCGTTCCTCCTTCCCGAGATCGGCGATGCCGAACGGTGGGAGACGCTCCTCGATACAGCGGATCCGTGGCGGCCAGCACGGCGTCTGCAGGGGGGAGAACGGTACGAGCTTCAGGATCGCTCGGTCGCTGTACTCCGGATCACCGCGCGCGCCATCCCCATGCGCCGGTCCAACGACTAGGGACCACCTTGCCAGGGCAGGTGCCTATCGAGCAAGATATTTGCGAAGGTTGACCTTCCCGCGCTTCACGAGAAGCGGCGTCCACAGGTCGCCGGTCTTCGCGACCCGCCCGCGGACGTTGTCGATCCGGAAGTCCTCGATCCGTACGCCCTCCT
>DATLXP010000272.1:0-6278 GCA_035575695.1 Vicinamibacterales bacterium | reverse complement strand
GTTCCGAGCAGATCATCGTCGGCGAGACGACGCGCCAGGATAATACGCAGCAGAACACCGGCGTCACCTGGACGCATCTGTTCGGAAGCCGTACGGTCGGTGAAGCGCGGTACGGGCTCGGTCTCCGATCGACGAACGTCGACATCGCGGCCGGGAACGACACGCCCATCGTCCGATTCAACCAGAATCCGGTGCAGGGCAGTATCATCGGCAACGCCGGGAACTTGCCGGTCAATCGCGATCAGAAGGACCACCAGTTCGTCTACAACCTCACGGCGCAGTTGTTCAGCAATCATTCGCTTCGCCTGGGCACCGACATCCGGCGCCAGCAGCTCGATGACTCGGCCGACAGCAACTCGCGCGGATTCTGGACCTTCGACCGTACCTGCGGCGGAGTCACGTATCCCACGTCGTATGCCGCGTTCCTCGACGGATGCGTGCGAAGCTATGTCAAGGCCTATGGTCCGCTCTTCCTCGAGAACCGGATGAACGAGGGTAACGTCTACGCGCAGGACGACTGGAAGATTTTGGACTCCGTGACGCTGAACCTCGGCCTGCGCTACGAGTACGTGGCGGCGCCAAAGGAGAAGAAAGGCCGGATAGCGTACGGGTTCGGCGCCGATAAGAACAATGTGGAGCCGCGCCTGGGCATTGCGTGGGCGCCGATGTGGGACACCGGACTTCTCGGCATGCTCGGGGGCGGCGCCGGAAACATCGCGTTCCATGCCGGATACGGCATCTATGACGGCCGTATTTTTCAGTCGATCTTCTCGCAGAGCGGCGCCAACGTCCGATTCACCCCGCCCAGTGGTCTGTCGCGCACGGTCGAGCAGATTCTCAACGTGTCCGATCCATCGCTCGGCTTCGTGTTCGTCCCGGGGCCGCAGCCGTCCCGTGTAACTATCACGATCCCTGATCCGAATCTCGAGATGCCCTCGACGAAGAAATGGAATCTCTCTGTCGAGCGGATCATGCCGTGGAACTCGACGCTGAAGATCAGTTACCAGGGCAATCACAACGACAAGCGGCTCAAGTACGACCTCGGCAACCTTCCGCGGTCCCCGCTGGACGGCCCGATCACCGTGTCCGACCACCCGTTCAACGCCCCCGCGACGGGGTTCCCCGACCTGCGGGGCAGGGTCATCAACGCGATTGCGGCCGACTCGCGGTGCGCGGGCACCGGCACTCTTCCGGGGATCACGGTGAACGATGTCTGCCCCGACGTCGTGCCGATCGCCGACAACGAGATCAGCCAGCGCGTGCCGCGGACCAACGAGCGCCGGCCGGATCCCCTCTACGGCACCAATCTTCTGGTCAGCAATGCCGCCGAGTCGTGGTACGACGGCGTCGAGTTCACCTGGGACAAGCGTCCGAGCCATGGCCTGGGTTTCCAGGTGGCTTACACCTACAGCCGGTCCGAAGACACGACCTCCGAAGCCACGTTCGTGGGAGCCGGCGACACCAATCAGACGGGTCGAAACAAGCAGTATTCACGCGGCAGGGCAAGGTTTGACACGCCGCACCGGTTGACGTTGAACGGCAGCTACCGCCTGCCGTTCTTCAATGAGCGCCGTGACTTCGTAGGACAGGCGTTCGGCGGCTGGATGCTGTCCGGTGTGATGAAACTGGTCTCCGGGACACCGTTCACCGTCACGGTCACTGGCGTGGACCTGGATTTCGACGGGTTTGCCGAAGCGCGTCCCGTGATCCTGGATCGATCGGTGCTCGGCCGGCGGGTGAATAGCCGTGACATCTCTCAACAGGTCCTTCCCCGTGACGCATTCCGCAGAGTGACCTTCGGCGACAGACTCGAAGATCTCGTGCCCCGGAATTCCTTCTACGGGGACGGAGTGCGGACGGTGAACCTTGCGCTCTCGAAGACCTTCCGCATGCCGTGGTCGGGCGATACGATCTCCGCGCGCATCGAGGGTTTCAACGTGTTCAACTGGGTGCAGTTCGGTTTCCCGATCACCGACATCACAAACCCGGCGTTCGGCCGGATCAACGGCACGGCCACGCAGTACGACCCGCGGCAGGTGCAGCTGGTGCTCCGCTACCGTTACTGATCCCGCGGCCTCGCTGATCTTGATGGGGCGCCACACGTCGTGGCGCCCACCCTTCGTACGCGGTACCCTCAACGTATGTTGCACGTTCTCGGAATAGACGCCGGCGGCACCAAGACCGTCTGTCAGCTGGCAGACGAGCAGGGGACCGTGCTCGCCGAGTCGCGCGGTACCGGCGCAAACCTGCAGGCCGTGGGAGAGTTGCAGGTCGAGAAGGTCCTCCATGAAGTGATGGACGAGGCGCTGGGCGACCGGCCGATCGTGCCAGCCGTCATCTGCCTGGGCATCGCGGGCGTGGATCGTCCGGACGACGCCGCCGTCGTCAAAGCGATCATGAGGCGCATCGGCTACAAGGCGCGCGTCATCGTCGTCAACGACGCGCTCGTCGCGCTGGAGGCGGGGGCGCCAGGCCAGCCGGGTGTCGTGGTCATCTCAGGTACCGGGTCGATCTCGTACGGACGCAATGCGACGGGTGAGTCCGCGCGATCGGGTGGATGGGGGTACGTGCTCGGCGACGAGGGTAGCGGCTACTGGATCGGCAGGGCCGCGCTGCGAGCCGTCCTGCGCGAGGCCGACAAACGCGGACCGACGACCGCGCTGACCCCGTTGCTGCTCGAGCACTTCGGCGTCGAGCAGGCGCAGGGGCTGATCCACGAGGTCTACCATTCAAACCTTAAACCGGCGGCCATCGGTGCGCTCGCCCGTGGCGTCGCGGCGGCGGTCGCGCAGGGTGACGGCGCAGCGATCGGCATCCTTCGGGCCGCAGCCGACGAGCTCGAGTCGTCCGCGTTGTCGGTCGCGCGCCGTCTGAACATGGTGGGGGCGCCGTTCGCATGCATCCTGGCCGGAGGCATCTTCCGTGCGGTGCCGTGGCTCGAGCAGGAGCTCACGCGCCGGCTGCCGGTCAGCGCGCCTGGAGCGACGGTGCGGCTCCTCGATCGCGAGCCCGCGTCCGGGGCCGTGGCCCTGGCGCTGCACGAGGCCACGGGCGGCGCTGTCATTCCGAAGTACAAAGTGGATTGATGGCGCCGGCCCATCGCATCTCGATATTGCCAGACGCACCGGCTGTCGCCAGGGAACTGGCCGATCGGATCGCATCCGCCTTGCGCGCGAATCCGACGCTGGTCCTGGGCCTGCCGACCGGCCGCACCCCCTTGCTGCTGTACGAGGAGCTGGGAAAGCTGGCCTCCGCCGGCCGGATAGACTTCTCCGGGGCCACGACATTCAACCTGGACGAGTTTGTCGGGATTCCTGCCTCGCATCCGGGAAGCTATCGCAGCTTCATGCAGCGCCACCTGTTCGACCATGTGACTATCGATCCGGCAAACGTGCATTTTCTCGATGGCAGCACGCCCGATCCAGTCGCGGAAGGCTGTCGCTACGAGAAGGCGATCGAAGCGGCGGGCGGGATCGATCTGCTGATTCTGGGGATCGGCACCAACGGGCACATCGGGTTCAACGAGCCCGGGCCAGTGCTGGAAGCGCGCACACACCGCGTGACGCTCAAGGCGGAGACGCGGCGCAGCAATGCGGCGCTGTTCGGCGGCGACATCGCCGCAGTCCCCGCCGAGGCGCTGTCGATGGGCATGGCCACGATTCTCCACGCGCGTTCGATCGTGCTGGTGGCGACTGGCGAGCGGAAAGCGCCCTGTGTTGAGAAGCTGGTGAAGGGGTCGATCACGACGGAGCTGCCCGCGTCGTTTCTCCAGGTCCACGACGACGTCGAGATCATGCTCGACGAGGCGGCTGCCGCCAGGCTCTCATAGCGCCGGCTTCATCCCCAGGAGCTCCCTCAGCCTCGGCTCGACATCTTCACCGATGGCGTCGCGGACCGAGTCGTCTGCCTTCTTCAATCGCTTGAGGGCCTGGGGCAGCGTCAGGTCTGTTTTCTGCATCACGATCGCGGCCTTGACGTTCCACTTGGCCCGGCGGAGCAGGGCGTCGGCCTCCTCGGACGTGATGCCCGTCACGGTCGTCAGGATCCGCTTCGCGCGGTCCTTCAACTTCTCGGAACCGCATCGCAGGTCCACCATCAGGTTGCCGTAGGTCTTCCCGACCTTGATCATCGAGATCGTGGTGAGCATGTTCAGCACCATCTTGGTGGCGGTCCCTGCCTTGAGCCTCGTGGATCCCGCGATGATCTCCGGCCCGATCGCCGGAGCGATCTGCAGATCAACGAAGTTCTGCAGTTCTGATCCCGGCCAGCAGGTCACGAAGATGATCTTCGCGCCGGCCTTGCGCGCGCGCGTGAGGCCGCCGCGCACGAACGGCGTCATGCCGCTCGCGGTGACGCCGATGACGACATCCTTGCTGCTGAGCCGCATCCGCGCGATGCTGCGCGCCCCTTCTTCGTAATTGTCCTCAACCCCTTCTTTCGCCCGGAACACGGCCTCCTGTCCGCCCGCCATGATGGCCTGCACGAGCGTCGGAGAGGTGCCGAACGTGGGCGGCATCTCGGCGGCCTCGACGACGCCGAGGCGCCCGCTGGTGCCGGCGCCGATGAAGATGATGCGCCCGCCCTTGCGGAGCGACTGCGTAATGATCTCGACACCGTGCGCGATACGCTCGCGTTCCTTGTGCACGGCCGCGATGACCTTGCGGTCCTCGTTCACGACCATGTCGATGATGTCGGGCACCGCTGTCTTGTCGACCGCCAGGCTGACGGGGTTGATGGCTTCAGTTGGCAGTGACTGCCACTTGGATTGCATGGGCATAGAATCGCGTACGTTACTCCTCACACGCGAGATATGCAAGAATCCAGGCATCGATGCACCAACGCGACGCGCGCGGGCGCCGGGTGGGGAGACGATGATCGACGAATACATCGCCTATCTGCGCGACGTGCGGCGTATGTCGCCCAATACGATCGAGAGCTACGCGCGGGACCTCGCGCAGCTGGCCGCGTTCGCGGAGCGCAGCGGCACGGCCGTGGAGCGTCTCGAGCGCCGCGAGCTCGAAGCCTTCGTCCGGTCGCTGATGACAGGCGGGCTCGCGCCGAGATCGGTCGCGCGCGCCGTGGCCTGCGTCCGGGGCTTCTATAAATTCATCGCCATCGAACGGAAGCTGGAGCAGAACCCCGCAGACGACTTGCGGTCGCCGAGAGCCTGGCCTGCGCTGCCGAAGTTTCTCAGCCTGGACGAGGTCGATCGGTTGCTCGCGCAGCCGGACGTCTCGACGCCACGCGGGCTTCGCGACAAGGCACTGATCGAGGTGCTCTATGCGACAGGGTTGCGCGTGTCCGAGCTCGTCTCGCTGCGCGCAGGCGACCTCCACATGGACGAGGGGTACCTCACGTGCATCGGCAAGGGTGACAAGCAACGGATCGTGCCGATGGGGCAGGAGTCGGCGGACTGGGTCCGCCGGTATCTGCGAGACGGGCGCGCGCCGCTGTTGCGGAAGCGCCAGTCGCCGTGGCTGTTCGTCAACGCGCGCGACGGCGGACCGCTGTCACGCGTCGGGTTCTGGAAGGTGTTGAAGGCCTACGGCCAGAGCGCCGGATTCTCGCGTGCGCTGAGCCCTCACGTCCTGCGGCATTCGTTTGCGACCCACCTGCTCGAGCGGGGAGCGGACCTGCGGATGATCCAGGTGATGCTGGGCCACGCGGATTTGTCGACGACCCAGATCTACACCCACGTGCTCGAGGCTCGACTGAAGACGGTCTACGATCGCTTTCATCCCCGAACCTAATCTGTTAAAGTTGAAAGGTTTCACGCACTTCAGGGACCACAACAAGGAGCTCGATCGATCATGAGCCGCAAGGGCCGATATCTCTTCACATCCGAGTCGGTGACCGAGGGTCACCCCGACAAGATTGCCGACCAGATTTCTGACGCCATTCTCGACGCCATCCTCGCGCAGGATCCTGTGAGCCGCGTCGCGTGCGAAACCCTCGTCACCACGGGTCTCGCGCTGGTGGCAGGCGAAATCACGACCAGCGCCTACGTCGACTTCCAGGAGATCGTCCGGGCGACCATCAACGAGATCGGCTATAACCGCGGCAAGTACG
Organism: Vicinamibacterales bacterium; assembly: GCA_035575695.1. Lineage (GTDB taxonomy): Bacteria > Acidobacteriota > Vicinamibacteria > Vicinamibacterales > 2-12-FULL-66-21 > JACDCA01. The sequence continues at coordinate 209 of DATLXP010000272.1, read as the reverse complement.
GATTCGACGCCGAGACCTGCGCGGTGCTCTCGTCGATTCATAGCCAGTCGCCCGATATCGCGATGGGAGTGGATACGGGCGGCGCGGGCGACCAGGGGCTGATGTTCGGCTACGCGTGCACCGAGACCGAGGAGCTGATGCCGCTCCCGATCATGCTCGCCCACAAGCTGACCAAGGGACTGTCGGTCGCGCGGCGCGACGGCACACTC
>DATLXP010000271.1:0-2688 GCA_035575695.1 Vicinamibacterales bacterium | reverse complement strand
GGTGACGCGGTAGACGATCGAGAAGATCGGGATCCAGAGACGCCAGCAGGCATTCACGACCGCGCGCTCGACGCGTCCCCGTGCGCGTGGGACGAGCGACTCGGTCGTCGGGTCCAGGTCCTGCCAGCCGGTCCACTTGTGGTGACGGCCGTGGACGCGGGTCCAGCAGTGATAGGGGATGAGGGAAAAGGTGGCCGCGACGCGTCCCGCGACCGCGTGCCAGCGCCGCGTGCGGAACAAGGTGTCGTGCCCGCATTCATGAAGGATGACGAACCACTGGACCAGCATCACGCCCAGAAGGACCTGCCCGCCGATCCACAGGCCGACGCCCCCGATGAACGAGAGGACCAGTCCGAGTGCCGTTCCAGCAAGGGCGAGGGCGATGACACGTAGGCCGGCGGCGTCGGTCGGCCGCAGGTGCGTCAGTTCTGCCGGGTAAGGTGCCGCGTCCGCTCGGGCCATGCGGGTGACGATAGGCTGCCCGGGATCGCGATGTCGTGAGGCTGGTGTGAAGAAGGATGAAGAAGGTGTGTCGGACCCGCGGCCTGAATGGGAACTGGGAAATGCAGGATTCAGCCGCCCTGCTAGCGGCCGAAGCGTGACCCGGGCGGCGTGACGTCCGCGCGCGCCCATGCCTTCTTCAATCGGGCCTCCGCGAGCGCCGCGTCATCGTTCCTGTTCTGCGCGCGCAGCGCGTGCACGAGACCGAGAAGCGCCCAGCCGTTGTCTGGACTGCGCCGCAGATCCTCCCAGTACACCGTTTCGGCTTCCGCGGGCCGGCCCGCGTCGAGCAGGATCGCGCCGAGCGCGTGTCGGGGCGGATAGTGCCATTCGCTCGGCTCCGTGTAGACGAGCCCGTCCTCGAGGCGCACGGCGCGCGAGAGCTGCGCGATCGCCTTGTCGTAGTCCTTGCGCGCGGCAGCGATTTCCCCTCCCAGGACGTCCGGGGCGATCGAAAGGAGCGCGAGACCCGTGTTCTGCGAAAACAGCGTCTGGTTGAGCGCCGGATCCTTCAGGAGCTCGTTCACGCGGCCGAGCTCCCGCTCGGCGTCGGCGAGCTGTCCCTTCGCGACGAACGCGATCCCGCGCGCATAGTGCCAGCCCCCCCTGAGGAACGGATGGCCCGGCGGCTCCGGCTCCCTGAGCATCTCGTCCCATTTCGCAAAACGCGTGAGCGCGAAGTACGGGACGACGCGGAAGGCCGCCAGGTTCGGCACGTCCTTCAGCGTCGCGTCGTCGATCTTTGCGGCGAGCTTGCGCGCGTTCTCGAGCGCGACGGCGCTGCGTCCTTCCGCCGTGGCGGCGAACCACAGGAAGTGGATGTTGTGCGGGTAATAGCCCATCGGGTACAGACCCTGGGCCCGGCACTGCGTGATGTAGTCCTCGTCGGCCGCGATCGCCAGCTCGTTGCTGCGCGCCGCGTCCGCAAACCGGCCCACGCGCTGATAGATGTGCGACGGCATGTGTACGATGTGGCCCGCCGCAGGCATCAGCGTCAGCAGCACGTCGGCGGTCTTCTCGGCGCGGTGCGGCGTGTGCGCTTCCATCAAGTGGATGTACATGTGCAGCGCACCCGGATGCTTCGGGTGCCTGGCGATGACTCTCTCGGTGAGCTGGACCGCCTCAGCGATCCCTTCGTGCGGCCGCCCATCGCCGGTCCAGTAGCCCCAGGGCCTGAGATCCATCACCGACTCGACGTAGAACATCGTGATATCCGGATCGTTCGGAAACTGGCGGTGGACCTTGCGCATGGCGGCTGCGTAGGCGATATCGCGCGCGCGGCGATCGTCTGGGCGGCCTGAGTAGCGCTCCACGACCGCGTCGATGAGGGCGCGTTCGCGCGGAGAGGCTGCCGCCTTCATCGACGCGGCTTTCTGCGACAGCTGCCGCGCGTTCGGCTCCTCGTTGGGCTCCATCAGCGCGTTGATGTTGGGCCCGAGGACGAGCGCCTGCCCCCAGAAGGCCATGGCCAGGCCTGGATCGAGCCGCGCGGCCTCGCGAAACGCGCGGTGCGATTCCGCGTGATTGAACGCGTACGCGAGGTTCACGCCCTGATTGATGAACCGTTGCGCCTGCCTGTTCTTCGTGGAGACGAGGAACGTGTGCGCGCCGAGGTTCTGGAGCCGCGGCGCGACCGCGCCACTCGGCGACGGCTGCTGCTGGGCGGGCTCCGTGTAGTGCTTGTGGTTCGGCGCCGGTGGGGACTGAGGAGCGGTCTGTGCGGCGGCACTGGCGCCGACCACGGAGACGGCAAGCGCGGCGATGACCGTGAATGTGTGGCGGCGGGCCTTCATTGTTCGGGTCTCCGGAAAAGGGAGCCGCCATCCTACAGCAAAACCGGGCTTCGGCGGCCGGGCTGCCGCGGCGTCGATGCCGAAAAGCACCGCGCGCGAGGTCGTTGGGGTGAAGCGGTGGCAGCAGGAGTGAACCGGATTGTTCCCGTAAGCACCCCCACGCCCCACGTCGTAACTGCTGATACACTGCCGCGTCTTTTCGCCATGTCCGCTGGAGGATTCTTCGCCTATGCGTGCCCGTCATGTCTGTATCCCCGCGCTGCTCGTCACCCTGGTCACCGCGGCGCCCCGCGCGCAGCCGCAGGCCGCATCGACGGGTTCCGCGTCGATTCGTGAAGCGGACCTCAAGGAGTGGCTGACCTACATCGCGTCCGATGAGCTGCAGGGTCGCGCC
>DATLXP010000270.1:0-2318 GCA_035575695.1 Vicinamibacterales bacterium | reverse complement strand
CGTGCCAAGGCGCTCGGTGTCGGCACATTGCTGCAGAAGCATCGCGATGCGCGTCGCAAGCGCACCGTGCCGGCTGCCCGGCGGGCTCATCGGGACGACCCGCCCGTCGACCAGTTCGTAGTGATACGCGTCGTTCGGAATGCGAGCGAACTCCTCTGCGGTGACAAGTCGGGGGGGACTAAGCATCCTGTGACGTTCCTGCATGGCATTTTACCATCGTCGGCTTGCGAGTCTCAGGCCGTCAGGAAGCATTTTCTGCCATGCCATCGGCCTGGAGGTTGTCGTTCTGTGCCAGCGCCTCGCCGGATCAGCGCTTCCCTGCGGGGACTCGAATCCTGACTGTCAACGGAGATGCATCCGGTTCGCCGGCGACGATCACGACGAACTTCTGACCATCGGTCATGACGTCGTACCCGAGGTTTGAGGCCACGATCTTCGGGATTTTGAAGAGCATCTGCGGCGTGCCGAACTCAGGACCATTCGGTGTCCAGCTCACGGGCATGACCATCATGGCGGTCTCCGGCCCCGATCCCGCCAGGAAGAAGAGCTCGCGTCCGTCGCTTCGCCAGCGAGGAAAGCTTCCTCCGGCCTTCATCACGGGCATGCGGCCGCCAGGTCCGTTCGGCCTGACGAACAACCGCTGCGCGGTCCCTTCACTCCCGACCAGCGCAATCCACTTCCCGTCCGGCGAGTACGAGGCATAGCTGGAGGTGGTGTCGGGCGGGCCGATGGGGCGCGGATCCGACTGTCCGTCCAGCGCGATCGCCGCCAGCTGGGACGTTTCGGCGCCGATGATCGACAGGAGCGCCTCGCGGCCATCCGGGCTGACGTCGAGAACATTCGAGAACGACGGCAGCGGGCGGATGAGTTGTGGCGGTCCCCCGGCGCCAATGTCGAAGCGCATGAGTCCCGAGCGGCCGACGAGAATGGAACGGCCGTCGCCTGTCCATCCCGGCGACACAAACGTGGCCCCCGTGACGCGGGAATCGATGTCGCGCGCGAGATCGTACGTCCAGATCGAGAACACCCCGGTTTCGCCAGCTCGTGCGACCGCCACGAATCGGTCGTCCGGCGACAGCTTCGGGTCCCTCATGGTCCCGGCGTCCCCGATCAGCGACACTACCTCACCCGTGCGCGAGAGCAGCGTGATCCGGTGCCCCATCGACAGGCCGGCCGGTGGATCGAAATACACCAGCGTCCCGCCAGCGGCGGCGACTATCGACACATGGTTCGAGAGCACACGCGGCTGACCGGACAGTTTCGCACCGCGTGGATCGAATGGGTGCGCGACGAGGTCCGTGCCCTTCCGGTAGAAAATGTCGTGGGCGCCGACGGCCACCTCTGAAATGGGGCCGGGCACGAGAAGCGTTGTCTCCTTCGAATCCACTGATCCCACGTAGATCCCTGCACCCTGGGCCACGTCGTCGGCGTACGCGAATCGGACGACGAGAAAACGTCGTCCGTCCGGGAGCCAGACCGGCGAAAACCACGACACGTCCTTCGCGGGCGTGGCCAGCACTTCTGTTGGCGTCCCGCCCCCCGCGGAGACCCGCAGCAGGGGCTGGCGGTAGTCCGAGTGATACAGCAACGTGTCGTCGTCTCCCCATGAGGGGGCTGTGCGGTGGCTGCGCACGTCGGCTATGGACTGCGGGGCCCCTCCGGCGGCTGCAACGATCCTCAGTTGCTGCCCCTGCACGAATGCGAGCCGTTGACCGTCGGGTGACCAGGCGGGGGACATCCCGCCTTCGGTCCCCTGCACCGCGCGAACGACCGGTGAATCGAGTGAGCGGATGTAGATCTGCGGGCGACCGGACTCTCCGTTTCCGGCGAACGCAATCTGCCGACCGTCTCGGGAGACAGCGATCCCCCCCGACCGCGCCGGGCTCGAGCCCTTACTCACGCGCACGTCCCCTGGCATCGGTGCAGCCAGCGAGAGCATCTCTTCGACCCCGCCGCGCGGGAACCAGTACCCGATCGCGAGTCCTGCGGCCAGCGCGGCGGCAACCGCCGCGGGCAGGAGGAATCGCCGGGCGCCTCCGCGCCCGACCGCACGCTCCGCGGCTCCCGTCGACAGCGCGCCGCTGGCGATCGCCTGGAGCTGGAACGCGAGGTCCCGCGCCGACTGGAACCGCTCGTCAGGCTGCTTCTCGAGGCAATGGCGCAGGAGCGGTTCGAGGGGCCCGGAGATCGCGACACCAGCGGCCGGCTCCTCCATGGGATCCGCCTTCAGGATCGCGCTCATCGTCTCGATCGGCGAATCGGCGTCGAAGGCGCGCTGCCCTGTGAGCATCTCGTAGAGCACCGCGCCGAACGCAAAG
>DATLXP010000269.1:0-2984 GCA_035575695.1 Vicinamibacterales bacterium | reverse complement strand
GGCCGACCATGAAGCTGCCTTATAAGATTCTGGTGCTCGACGACGACGAACATGCCCTGGCGGGGATCGTCGAGCTTCTCCGCGACTTGGCCTACCTCGTGACGGGCGCGACGACCTACGACGCGGCCAAACGGCTCCTGGCGCTGGGCTCGTACGACCTGTTGGTCACCGACGTCAGACTGCGCGGTTTCAACGGGATCAACCTCGTGCGCCAAAGCCATGCCGATTATCCCGACATGGCCGTCATGATCATCACCGGGTACGACGAGCCGATGCTGGGATTGGAGGTCTCCCGATACGGGGCCTGTTTCGCGGCCAAGCCGATCAAACCGGTCGAATTTCTCGCGTCCGTAAAGGCCTGCCTCGCAGATGTGCGCCGGCAACGCCGCTGGACGCGCAAACGGGTCGCCGGGGGTTTCAGTGTCACCGCCCACAGTCGGCCCGCCGTCATCGTGGACATCTGTTACGGCGGGCTTCAACTCGAGGTCTCGCACACTGAACCGCTGCCCGCGACATTCGACATCGAAGTCTCGGGCATAAGACTGCGCTTCGAGGTCGATACCGTGTGGGCGCGGACGTCCGATGACGGGCAGGGGATCCTGTGCGGCGCGGCGCTGGCGACAGACGCGACACCCGCCGCGCGCACCTGGCGCGCCATCGTCGATCGCCTCGCCTAGCAGGCCGCGGAAAAAGGCCGGCCTGAATGGAAAATGGCAGATGGGAAATGGAAAAAACGGCTAAATACTGGCGTCGGGCGTCCACCGCGTGATCAGTGTCTTCGCCCGCTCGTGAATTTGCGTCATGCCCTCAGGCTTCGGGCTGGCGTAGTGCAGGCTCGTGAGCCTGACCACGTCAGAGACACCCGGCTCGAGTCTCGTCGATAACGAAATCACCGAGACCCGTGGGTGGACCACGTTCACGCGCGTCCGTCGCGCGGGATCAAAGTGCGACGCGGTATGAAGCCGTTCGTGCCCCGTCAGTGTCCACGAAACCAGCAACGCGCCGCTGCGCCTGGACCGGATCGACATCCAGCCTGCGCCCTGGCGTTGCTCCTCGTCTTCCCCCTCTGCCAGGCCCAGCGGGTACGACCCTTCCACCGCGTCGATGGCACCCTCGTCGAGCGGGACCGCCCCCGTGGCATCCCGGCGCTGAAAGGTGACCGCGTGCGTGCGATATTCGAAGTCTCCAGCCAGGCGTATCGTTGAGATCACGGTGACGCTCCGTCCGTTGATCCGCGTCGACCACGTGGTCCTCACGCCGTCATCCAGCAGTTCTCCGCCGTCCGGAAAGATCCTGGAGGCGCACACGCCTGTTGCGACACTGCGCAGGACCAGGGCCTGATCCCAGGGAGCGGCATCCTTGCTGGCCTGCAACACGTTGAACGGAAAACTGCTCGACGAGACAAACTTGTTGTACTTATCGCGGTAGTAGTCCCGCCGCGGGGTGTTGCGGGCCTGGATCCACCGCACCTGCCCTGAGGCTTTCGTCCCGGCGACGATCATTTTCGGTCCGGCGATCTTCACCGCGTAATCGCGTGTCTCGATCGGCAGCGCCTCTTCCCGCGCCGTCCAGAACGGGTCGGTGCCGGGAATCGAGAAGATGGAGAACGCCTGCATCGCCCAGTAGGGGTGCCCGTTGTCCATGTAGTTCTCGGTCACGTCGATCGCACCTTCAGGGGACAGGGTCTCGCGGAGTTTGCCGAGATGGTCGTCATAGGCCCCCATCCGCCACCACCAGTCGAAGTTCTTGCGCACGATCCGTCGTAACAGACCCGGTGAGTGCGGCCAGACCCCCTGCTCGTACCCGAGGAGCAGCGGGGAGAGCATCGCCCAGCGATACAGCAGCGACCGTCCGAGCAACGGCACACCGCCGTCAGAGGCGAAGAAATACGGCGCGTGCTGCAGGAACGCGCGGCTGCGCGCCCGGAAGCGTTGGTTCCAGGCCGGATACAGGTCGCCCGCGATGCGCGACCAGAACAGCGGGAAATTTCCGAACGTCCAGAAGTTGTAGTAGTCGTACACCGTCAGCGTCGGATCGTCGGAATACCAGCCGTCCGCACCAGAGGCGGCCAGCGCGTCCATCGCCTCGAGGTCGGCGATCATCCAGCGTTCGTCCCCCGTGAACTCCGGAAACGTGCGCGACAGTGTCAACCGGGTGGCCTGGTTGACGGCCGTGAACCAGGCATGGTTGTTGGTCCGCTCCGGAACGACGGTACAGCTGGCGAGCCACCGATTGACGTTTGTCCGTTCCCTCGGCGACAGGCCGGCCACGAAGTCCGGGCCCATCCGCGCCAGCGCGATGGCGACGAGTGATGACTCGACGGTGCGCTGCGTCGGTTTGTCTCCCACGGGTTCGCCCCAGTAGTCGACGTGTGCAGGATCGAACGCCGTCCGGTAGATTGAGCGCATCACGGCACGCAGATCCGGCCCGTCTCCAGGCACCCGCTGCCCGGACGTCACGTACTCCGCCAGCGCCGGCAACATCCTGGCGACCGATGTGTAGGTCTTGCCGGACGGAGTGCAGCACGACCGGATCTTCCTCCCACCCGGAAAATCGCACACCGCAAAGTCGGCGCCGGTCGCCCGCGCGTTTCTGAGGAACCCGGCCAGTATGCTTCGGAAGTACTCCGCGATGCGGGCCTGGGTGGCGAGAGCATGCGCGGGCCGTGTCTGACCCCGCAGGGCAGCTGGCAGTGCGGCGCCTGCGGCGAGCGCCGACGCCGATGCGAGCAGAAAATCGCGGCGGTTCATGATGAAAGCCCCGGAGGCCGGACGCTCAGAACGAGAGTTTGAGCGCGAGCTGCATGACCCGCGCGTCGGCCGTACCCGTCACCACCCCGAAGTTGCCGAGCGCCGGGTTCACGCCGGTGCTCGTCGTCGTCAGCGTTCGCCCGACGGCGTTGAAGATGGGCGTGTTGAAGGCGTTGAACGCCTCGGCGCGGAACTGGGCGCGCAGTTTCCGGTGCGGCCGGAAGTTCTTGAAGA
>DATLXP010000268.1:0-2375 GCA_035575695.1 Vicinamibacterales bacterium | reverse complement strand
ACGTTCTGGTGTTCGACAACAGCGATCTGGGCCGGCCCTTCCGGTTGGTCGCGGTCTTTGAACGGGGCCAGCGCACGACGCAGGCGGATCCACTTCCAGACTGGCTCGAGCTCCGCTGATTCACCGCCAACGCTCGGAGGTTCGCGGGCGCGAAATCCTACACCTCGGTGTGTATCATGTCTTGTGATTGTGGGAATGCGTGAAACGGAGCGGAGGGTTGGTCGAGGACTCGAGCTCCCGATCGTCGATCGCAGAGCCTTATGCGATCGAGATCCTCGCCGGGCCTGCGCCCGAATGAAGTGGTCGAGTGATGCCGTCCTGTTTCCCGACCTGGGTCAGGACCCGCTGGCATCGTGATCCGGGGTCGGCTTTGGAAGAGGCCGAAGGCGAATGCGGTCGTATTCCACGACGGCGAAGACGCCAGTCCAGTTCTCGCGGCTCGTAAGCGTCGACACGGCGAATGCGTTGTCCGCGATCGGGTCCGTCCACGGGATACGAAGCAAGACGACCCCGCAGGCGGCTGGGAGGCCGGAGCGGAAGGCCAATTCACCAAAGTCCGTGTCGCAGGTGACAGTGACACGCTGATCGGCCTGTGCCAGTGACAGAAGTGCGCGATCCGTTTCCCCTCGAAGATTCTCCTTAGCCCACACAACGTCGTGACCCAGTTCGCGCAGTCTACGGACCACAGGTCCGGGGACGTTCTCATTGGCGAGGAACCGCATGCACGCCCCGGCCATCATTTTAGATGGCGAAGACTCGCTCGGACTGAATGACTTCCCTGGCGTACGCGAGGCAGGCCTGGATATCTTCAGCCGTCAGGTGGTCGTACTGTTCGATGATCTGCTGCGTTGTATAACCGGCGGCAAGCAAATCCATCACCAAGTCGACACTGATGCGCGTCCCCTTGATGACGGGTTTTCCGACCAGCACTTCCGGGTTTGCGACAATCCGTGTGCGCCAATCCATACCATCTCCTCAGTCGTGCCCGAATGCATCGCGGCAATCGTGTCCATTATGTACAAGACGGCCCGAGTGTGAAATGAGTAACGGTAGTATGAGCATATGAGCAGCCGGCTGCAGGTCGTGATCTCTCCCAGCCTCGACCGGCGTCTCGACCTGGCCCAGCAGGTGTACGAGCTCTTCGTACAGATCTGCCCCGTCGTCCTGCCGGTCACGCTGGCGGACACGGGTCGCGCGAAGGATTTGCTGGTCACCACCGCCGGCGTCAGCGCCCGCGACGCCGTCCATGCCGCCGTGATGCTCAACAACAACGTGCGGCAGATCGCGACGTTCGGCTCAGGGTTCGACCGCTTCGACGGCATCGAGCGCATCGGGCTCTGACGGACTCATTCCCCCTGCGAAGGGCGACGGCGGGTGGGCGCCTCGCGGCTGGTGATCCCGGTGATCGGATTGAGCCATCGCAGTGCAGGAAACCTGAGAAAGTCGGTATCGGTTGTGTGCAGGAAGGCTTCCGAGTCGATGACGAGCGCGGCAACTTGTGCGTCGGTCACGAGATTCCCGGCGGCGCCCACCGGCTCCAGCAGGGGAGCACATGCTCGATGTGATCGGCGTGAGGCTCCAGGACCTGGACGACGGGCTGCGCCAGCCAGGCGCGGACATGCCCGGCGGCCTCGTCCGGCGTCATGGGCCGAGCAGCAGATTGACGTCAGGAACGATCATGTCCGGCCACGCGCGTCTGCTGCTCCCGGAAGACGTCCGCCTCCAGCTCGTCGGCGAGCTTGTTGAAACTCGTGGGGTCGATGCCCGCGCGCAACCCCAGAGGTCGCGCCGTCAGAATGAACACGGGACGTCCGGCCGGGGTCGGCTCGCGGCCCAGGGCGGCCCGAACGGCGCGATTGAGGGTCTCTTTGAAGGACCGACGCGAGCGGTGCATGGCCTGCTTCAGCAATCGCTCGCCATCCTTGTCCAACGTCACGGTGGTGCGCATGACTGCATCATGATGCCTTGAAAGTTGCTGTCAGGATGCGTTCGCCTCGTGGGGCCAGGTTGAGCTCGGTCTCGTTCGTGAATGGTATGTCTGCGAGCGAAGAGTTGCGGTCTACTCCAAGACCCGTTGGGCCGACAGAGCGGTTACAGATTCTTCAGAAGCCGGTCGTAGTCAGCATGGCTTCCGATCCAGAACCACGTGATCTCGTCGTTCTCATGGAGGCCGGGGTGCAGGGGGTCTCGCGAAAGAGCTTGTAGGCCTTCTGCGCCGCGTTCCGGATCTCGGACGGCAGCCCGCGATACGCCGCCCAGAAATGCGGCGTGCCCCGCGACGTCACATTTGCTCTGGATCGAGAGCTGTGGTCCGCCCGGCGGTGCGGTCGGCTCGGGCTCCATCCGCCAGCTTGCTCAGCGCATCCTGGGACGCA
>DATLXP010000267.1:0-1894 GCA_035575695.1 Vicinamibacterales bacterium | reverse complement strand
TATTTCGTCGACGCGCACTCCGGCGCCGTGATCTTCGAATACAGCGACCTGCAGACGCAGGCCGTCGGTCGGGCCACCGGTGTGCTCGGCGACTCGAAGAAGATCAGCACGCAGGCGTCGACGGGCGGATTCACGCTGATGGACGCCCTGCGCCCGCCTTCGATCCGCACCTACGACATGAAAGGCGACCCCGCCAGGGTCTACAACGTGCTGAACGGGATCGTCGCGCTCGGGACGGCAGACCTGGCCACCGACACCGACAACATTTGGACGGACGGCGCGGTCGGAGACGCGCACGTTTATTCGGGCTGGACCTACGACTACTACTTCAAGCGGTTCGGACGCCGCGGCCTGAACGACGCGAACCTGACGATGCGCACGATGGTGCACCCCGTCCGCCTGACGGACTTCAACACGTACGGCACGATCTACCCGGAGTTCTTCGCCAACGCGTTCTACGCGGGCGGCGGCTACATGGTGTACGGCGAGGGCCTGCCGTCCAATTTCACGTCCCGCGGTCGCAGCTGGAACCTCGTCGCCGGCGCGATCGACATCGTCGCGCACGAGCTGACGCACGGGGTCACCGGTTACACGTCGCGGCTGATCTATCGGGGAGAGTCGGGCGCGCTCAACGAGTCGTTCTCCGACATCATGGGTACGGCCGTCGAGTTCTACTTCCAGCCCCAGGGGAGCGGGCTGCAGCGCGCCGACTATCTGGCCGGAGAGGACATCGCGCGGGCGTCTCTTCCGGGTTCCCTCGACGGGATCCGCTCGCTGGCGAACCCGTCCGCATACGACCACCCGGACCACTACTCGATCCGCTTCACCGGCACGGCTGACAATGGCGGGGTCCATATCAATTCGGGCATCTCGAACCACGCGTTCTACCTCGCCATCGAGGGTGGCACCAACCGGGTGTCGGGTCTCGCGGTCCAGGGTGTGGGTGGCGCGAACCGGGACCAGATCGAGAAGATCTTCTACCGCGCGTTCACGCAGCTGATGACGGCCACCTCCAACTTCGCTGTCGCGAGGGGAGCGACTATTCAGGCGGCACGGGACCTGTACGGCGCGGGCAGCGCGCCCGAACAGGCCGTGATACAGGCGTGGACGGCGGTTGGCGTCAATTGAGCGTCGCGCACATGACAACTGCCATCAGTACGCTCGCGCTGGCCCTTCTCGTCTGCGGCCCTGCCGGTGCGCAGCAGGCGCCAACCATGGACCCGCCGTCACGCCCCGCGAAGGACCGCGGGTTCGTGTCTCTGAACGGCGGCATCCAGGCCGCCGCAGGGACGTTCAGCGATACGTTCACGTATCAAGTGAACGCCGAAGAAGCCACCACGATTGTTCGCTACGGCTCGAAGGCGGCCCCGCTCGTGGACATCGCGGCCGGTGTGCACCTCTGGAAGAAGACCGTCGGCCTGGCGGTTGCGGTGTCGCGCGCCTCGGTGTCCGCGGGGGCCGATACGGATTCGCAGCTCCCGCACCCCTTCTTCGACAACCGGGACCGTCAGGTGTCGGGACCCGCGGGAGACCTGGCGCGCACGGAAACGGCAGCCCACGTGCAGCTCTACTACCTGAAACGGGCCGGGAAGTGGCGGAGCATGCTGACGGCCGGCCCCACCTACTTCAACGTCGAACAGGACGTCGTCACGAGCGTCGCGGTTGTCGAAAGCTTTCCGTTCGACACGGCCACATTCCGGAGTGCGACGACCAGGCGCGGCAAGGGATCCGCGGCAGGATTCAATGTCGGCGCTGATGTTGGATGGATGTTCTCGCGATCGCTCGGCGCCGGTGTGCTGGTGCGGTACTCGCGCGGGACCGTCGAGTTCAACGTGGGAGACGGACACACGGTCTCGACCGATGCGGGCGGTGTGCAGGCAGGGGCCGGGATCCG
>DATLXP010000266.1:0-4619 GCA_035575695.1 Vicinamibacterales bacterium | reverse complement strand
GCCTTGTAGAACTCCGACGACCCTGATTCCCCGCGGAGCGTCGCGATCTCTGTCTCGAGTGCCGAGATGCGCGGCAACAGCGTCTCGAGCTCGCGTTGTTCCTTGAACGACAATTTCTTCCCGGCTGAAACGGGGACAGCCACCTTTTCAGCGGGGAGGGGGACAGCCACCTTCTCAGGGGTCTTTAACGAGAAGGTGGCTGTCCCCCTCTCCGCTCCACTCTGTCTCAGGTAGTCCTGCCATCCGCCGACGTATTCGATCACCGCGCCGCCTCCGTCAAACGCCAGGGTGCTCGTGACGATGTGGTCGAGGAAGACGCGATCGTGGCTGACGAGCAATACCGTGCCCTCGAAATCGCCGATCAACTCTTCGAGCAACTCCAGCGTCTCGATGTCGAGGTCGTTGGTCGGCTCGTCGAGCACGAGCACATTGGCGGGCTTCGCGAAGAGCTTGGCGAGCATCAGCCGGTTGCGCTCGCCGCCCGACAGCAGCTTGACCGGCGACATCGCCCGCTCCCGGGGAAAGAGGAAGTCGGCCAGGTAGCCGATGATGTGACGGGACTCCCCGTTCACCGTGACGGTGGTGTTGCCATCGTTGACGCTGTCGGCGACCGTGGCCTCCGGGTCGAGTTGTTCACGCTGCTGGTCGAAATATGCGACCTGCAGTCGGGCTCCGTGCCGGATCGTGCCGCTGTCCGGCTCCATCTCGGCGAGCAGCAGCCGGAGCAGCGTGGACTTCCCCGATCCGTTGGGGCCGATGAGCCCGACACGATCACCGCGCAGGACGCGCTGTGAGAAGTCACGGATCACCGGCCGGCCGGCGAAACCCTTGTGGACGTGTTTCGCCTCGAACACCATCTTGCCGGAGCTTTCGCCGACATCCATCGCGAGCCGGACCGTGCCTCCCTCTTCTCGATAGGCGGCGCGCGTCGCGCGCAGCTCCATGAGGTCCTTCACGCGTCCTTCATTGCGCGTCCGCCGTGCCTTCACCCCCTGGCGGAGCCAGGCCTCCTCCTGCGCCAGCTTCTTGTCCAGCCTCGCGAGGTCCCGCGCCTCGTTCTCGAGGGCCGCGGCTTTCTTCTCCAGGTACTGTCCGTAACTGCCCGGCCACGACGTCAGCGTGCCGCGATCGAGCTCCACGATGCGCGTCGCGAGGGTACTGAGAAAGGCCCGGTCGTGCGTGACGAACAGCAGCGCGCCGTTGTAGCTCGACAGATATTCCTCGAGCCACTGGATGGCGTCGATATCGAGGTGGTTGGTGGGTTCGTCGAGCAGCAACAGGTCCGGCTCGGACACGAGCGCCTTCCCGAGCAGCGCGCGCCGGCGCCAGCCGCCAGACAACTCGCCGACCGGACGGTCGGCCGGCAGCGAGAGCCGCGAGATGACGAGCTCCACCTTCTGCTCCAGGCGCCATCCATCCCGCTCCTCGAGCTCGTGCTGGAGGTTGCCGAGTCTCTCGAGGGCCAGCGGGTCATCGTCCAGGTGCGTCACGACGCGGTGGTACTCCGCGACGAGCTCGCCCAGATCGCCGAGCCCCGATGCAACTTCTTCGAAGACGGTGCGCGTGCCGACGAGCGGGACGTCCTGGTCCAGACGGGAGACACGGAGCGCCGGCGCGCGCCAGATCGAGCCGCCGTCAGAAGGCACGTCGCCGCTGATCGCCTTCAGCAGCGTCGATTTGCCGGACCCGTTCCGGCCGATCAGCGCGATGCGCTCCCCCGCCTCGATCTGGAGCGAGGCGTTCTGGAAGAGGGGCAGGTGCCCGAAGGCAAGCGAGAGATTGTCGAGTGTCAGAAGGGGCAAAGTGATAAGTGCTAAGTGCTGAGTGACGGGAGCGGCTTGCGTGTCGAAGGGAGTACACTCTCAGGATACAGGAGGCAGGATGAAAGCACTACTCTGCGCAGCGGTCTTGGCGCTCGCGACCATCGGTCTGTCGGCCGAAGACAAGAAGCTGGGCACCGGTGTCACGTTGACAGAAGCAACCCCACTCAAGGTGCTGATCGAGAAGCCTGCGGACTACGTCGGAAAGACGATCCGGGTGGACGGTGTCGCGACGGCGGTCTGCGAACACAAGGGCTGCTGGCTCGCGCTGGCGTCCGACGACACCAAGGGGGCGGCGACCGTCCGTCTCAAGGTCGAAGACGATGTGATCGTGTTCCCGATCACCGCGAAGGGCAAGAAGGTCTCAGCCGAGGGGATCTTCGAAGCGATTGACGCGAAGGACGAGCACGGCAAGGACGCCGCCGGCGAGCATGCCAAACACGACGGCAAGGCGTCGAAGACCTACCAGATCAAAGCGACGGGCGCGGTGATCAAATAGTACGGTCTCGCGCGCGCGGCGGTAGCACGTCGCACCCCACGTCGCACGTCCGCACGTTTCGCACGCCGCACGTCGCACGTAGCACGTCATAATAGGCTGATGGCAGCGATGCTCTCTCCGGAGCGGCGCGAGGCGCTCGACGCGCTTGCCGTCGAGCTTCGCCGCGTGTTCGGCAATCGCCTGCACTCCCTCTGCGCGTACGGCGCGCACGAGCGCGATGCCGAGACCCACAGCATCGCGCTCGTCGACCGGCTGTCGTTCGATGATCTCGCCGCCTGCGTGCCGCTCGCCCGCGGGTGGGACGCACGCGGGCTAGCGGTGCCGCTGATCCTCGAGCAGGACGAGTTCCACCGCACGCTCGACGTCTTCCCACTCGAGTACGGCGACATCATCGCCCACCACGTCGTGATCGAAGGGCCCGACCCGTTCCTGGGACTGTCGGTGCCGGAAGCGGATCGTCGTCGCGCCTGTGAGCACCAGGCCAAGAGCCATCTGATTCATTTGCGCGAGAGCTATCTCGAAACGCGCGGGGATCCGCGAGGGGTCTCCCGGATGATCGGCGCGTCGGCCGACGGCTTCCGGCGCCTGCTCGACAACCTCGTCTCCCTTGTGCGCCCCGCGGTCGGCCATGCCGCGGGACATCCCGACCTCGCCGACGAGGCCGAGCTGTACATTGGCGTTCCGGCCGACCTCACGCGCGAGATCCTCGCCAGCGCATCCGGTGGCGGTCCGACGACGATTGCGGATCCGACGGCGCTGCTCGCGCGGTACATCGCCGCGGTCGAGCGGGTGTGGGAATTCGTCGACGCGTGGAACACGTAATGCGCCGCCTCAGCGCGTCGGTCGTCGCCTTCGCGCTCGTGGCAACCGTCGCGGCCGCACAACCCGCGCCGCCACAGCTGACCGCCGCGGTCAACGATTTCGCCGGCATCATCGACGCGGCGAGCGCAGCCGAACTCGAGCGCCTGATCAACACGTTGAAAGCCGCCAGCGGAGACGTCGTCGTCATCGCGACAGTACCCACCATCGAGGGGTACCTCGACATCCGCGAGTTCTCGGTGAAGGCCTTTGAGAACGGCGGCCGCGGAATCGGAGACAAGGGCAAAGACAACGGGCTGCTGATCGTGGTCGCGGTCAAGGAGCGGAAAGTCGCGACGGAGGTGGGGTATGACCTGGAGCAGTTCGTCACCGACGGCTTCTCGGGCCAGGTGATTCGCGAGCGCATCACGCCACCCTTCCGGACCGGCAATTACGGCGCCGGTCTCGTAGCCGGCACGACCGTCCTCGTCACCCGCATCGCCGCCGGCCGCGGCGTAGAGCTGCAGGGCGTGGCGCGTGAACCGGTTCGCCGACGGACCCGGTCGACGACGCCCTGGCCGATCATCCTGATGGTCATCGTGTTCATCCTCATGAACCGCGGCGGACGACGGCGCGGGCGTCAGTGGGGCGGCGGCGGATGGTCGAGCGGCGTTGGACCGTTCGGCGGTGGCTTCGGAGGCGGATTCGGCGGGGGCTTCGGCGGGGGCGGCGGTTTCGGAGGGGGCGGCTTCGGCGGATTCGGCGGCGGCCGCAGCGGCGGCGGCGGTGGGTCCGGGAGTTGGTAACCACGTGCTACGTGCTACGTTCGACGTGCGGCGTGCTTAACGTGCGACGGGCGGACGTGCCCGTGCGACGTGCGGACGTGCGCGTGCGACGGGCGGACGTGCCCGTGCGACGTGCGGAGTTGAGAGGAGAGGCTGAATGAGACATACAAAGGCAATTGTCAATCTCGTGCTCGTGACCGTCATGGCGACGCTGTTGTCGGGGTGTTCCTACAACAAGTTCACGACGCAAGAGGAAGCGATCAAGTCGTCGTGGGGCGAGGTGCAGAACCAGTTGCTCCGGCGAAATGACTTGATCCCGAACCTGGTGGAAACGGTGAAAGGGTACGCGGCGCAGGAGAAGGAAATCTTCACCAGGATCGCCGACTCGCGCGCCCGACTCGCGGGAGCCAAGAACCCGGAGGAAACGATCGCGGCGGCCAACGAGCAGTCCTCGGCGCTCTCCCGGCTGCTGGTGGTCGTCGAGAACTATCCAAACCTGAAATCGGACGTCAACTTTCAGCGGCTCATGGACGAGCTGTCAGGCACTGAGAACCGGATCTCCGTCGCCCGCGGCCGGTACAACGAGCGCATCCAGGAATTCAACACCTCGCGGCGCAGGTTCCCGGCCAACCTGACGGCCAAGATGTTCGGATTCAAGGAATATCCGTACTTCGAAGCACCCCAGGACGCCCAGCAGGCGCCGAAGGTGAATTTCGG
>DATLXP010000265.1:0-5615 GCA_035575695.1 Vicinamibacterales bacterium | reverse complement strand
GGTGGCCTGCACCTTCAGGATCGCGCCGGTCGGTGGCACCACGTCGAAGTTCTATTGCGAGCTACCCGGCGGTGAGCTCGTGAAGGTCAAGTACGGCAGCATCAACCCGGAGCTTCACGCCGAAGTCGCCGCCACGCGCCTCCTCACCGCGCTCGGCTTCGGCGCCGATCGCATGTACGTCGTCAAGCGCGTCCGCTGCGCCGGCTGCCCCACGTTTCCGTTCCAGGCGCTGAAGTGTCTCAAGACCATCGACATGAAGGCCGCGTGCTTTCCCGGTGGCATCGACACGACGCGCGTGGTCAATTTCGACACGGCGGTGATCGAGCGACGCCTCGAAGGTCGCAAGATCGAAGGGACGCCGGACCAGGGATGGGCGTGGTACGAGCTGAACAAGGTGGACGACGCACGCGGCGGCTCGCCGCTGGCGGAGCTCGATGCGTTGCGTCTCCTGGCGGTCGTGCTCGCACACTGGGACAACAAGTCGGAGAATCAGCGGCTCATTTGTCCGCCGGATGCCGAGCGCGCAGGTGGCGGATGCGCGCGACCGCTCGCCATCGTGCAGGATGTTGGCGCGACGTTCGGCCCGAAGAAGGTCGACCTTCACAACTGGCGGAAGTATCCGGTCTGGACCGATCCGGCCGCGTGCGCCATCTCGATGAAAAGCCTGCCATTTGCCGGGGCGACGTTCGTCGACTGGCGGATTTCCGAGGGGGGGCGGACGCTGCTCCTGGGACTGCTCGAACAACTCAGCGATCAGCAGCTGCGGGACCTGTTCAAGGAATCGCACATCACCGATTACGATCAGGTCAGCGCCGAGGCGCGGAGTGCCGACGCCTGGGTCGCGGCGTTCAAGGAGAAGGTCGCGCAGATCCGCACGGGCGGGCCCTGCCGCCCGGTCACCGCTTCCTGATCACTCCGGCGTCGACGGTCTCCCCCTGCCTGCTGACCGCCTGAAAGAACAACTCGTCTCCGGTGATCTCCATCAACATGAAGCTGTAGTCGGTATCGAACCCCCGGGCGGTGAGACCTGACGGCCGGATGTCCCCCTTGCGCAGCGATCCGGCGGCGCCGGAGGTGAAATAGAGGATGCCGCGCTGCGGAACCATCCGTTCATAAAAATGTTCGTGACCCGACAGGACCACGTCCACGTCCCCCTTCACCAGGTAGGGTTCGAGGACGGCGCGCAAGGTGCGGCCAGTCGCGCCGTAGCGGCCCGACGAGTAGATGGGATGGTGAAAGTAGACGATCTTCCATCGGCTGCGCGTCTGGTCGAGGCCTTTCTCGAGCCATGAGAGCTGTTCGGGGTCCAGAGTCCGGCTGTCGAGCACAAAGAACCGGGCGCCGCCGCCGGTCAGCCGCCCGAGGGGCTGCTCGGTCCTGCGGAACGAGTAGTAGCGGTGGCCGCCCATGTTGAACTTTTCATAGCGCACCTGCGCGGCGTCGTCGTGATTGCCGATGGCCGCATGGAAGGTGACACCCGCGTCGAGGAGCGGTTTGTAGGGGCGCTCGAATTTGGCCGCGTAGTCTTCAGCGGTGTGTTCGTCGTAGATGTTGTCGCCAAGCATGAGGACCCCGTCGTACGGGAACCTGGCGCGCCACGCCAGCATCTGGCCGGCGACCTCGTATTGAGCGGCGTCGCCCCGCCCTGAATCTCCGATGACCGCCAGCTTGATCGAGCGCGACCGGTTCGGGAGCGCGAGCGACCCTGGCTGCGGGCGAAGCGCCTCGACCGTGACGGCCGAACGCCGGGCGGCGTCCGGGGGCAACTCGTTCTGCTGGCACGCGGAGACGGCAAGAAGGGCGAGTGCCCCGCAGAAAGCCCTGATCATTCAGGCTGCCATCCCAACGCGACGAACTGGACACTCACGTGCCCACGCTTGGGTGCGACCTGCACGGATTCAATGTCGACCGGGGCGTCAAAGGCCGCGCCGATCCGTTGCGTCTCGTCTCGGATCGAGTCGTCCAGCTCCTGGAGCTGCTGGCGCAGGGATTCGGCGGTCTCGGACGCGCGTTTCACGTCCCCCGCTTCCTTCATGCTGCGGCCGACGCCGCGGGCGGCGGTCGTCGCGCGACCGATGGTTCCGCTGTTCAGCACCTTCCTGCCCAGCACCGCGCCGAGCGCGGCGGCGCCAAACGACAGCATCGTTTGCGTCCTCGAGTCGGTCGCCTGCTGCTGCTCGCGTTCGATGGCTGCGCCGGCCTTGCGGAGCCGCTCGGCGAGTGCGTCGCGCTTCGTTGCGAATTTTTTCCGGACGGCGTCCACCGCGAGGTCACGGGTGGCGCGGCGTGCGTCCTGCACCCGGCCTTTGAAGTCCCGCTCCTCCTCCCCGGGCGCCGAGGTGAGCCGGGTCTCCGCGTGCCGCATGAGCGACAGGCGCTGCGACTGTGACAGCCACTGTGAAAACGACTTCGACCACGCGGCATAGCTGCGAGGTTGCTGCGCCGCCGGTGGAAGCGTGGCGAACGTCGCGTCGGGCGAGGACGGCTCCCGCTGCAGCGTCGTCGCCGGGGTGTCGAGGGGCACGGCCTGTTGCCAGTCGACGGCGACCGGCCCTTCCAGAATGGGCGCCGCGAAGACGACGTCCCGCGACAGGTCGACCCCGAGTTTCGCATCGGTGAACACGACCCGTGCGGCGCCAAGCACCACCGGCGCGTAGACGGGTGCCGACACGTCGGTGCGCCCCGCCGCCGCGTCGGGGACGAAATACTGCTCGATCCCAGGCGGCAGGATCGGGCGCACACCCTCCCCCCGGGAACCGTGAACCGACGAACCCTGACCCCGTGCACCCTGAACCTGTGAACCCCGAACCTCTGAACCCTGAACCCCTGAACCCTGAACCTGTTTGATCTGCTCCCTCGACATCGGCCCGCGCAGGTAGGACATCGTCCACCGTGTCTGAAACACCACCGGCTTCGGTTCATGCACGTTGTGCAGCAGGAACACCCGCTTCGGCAGGGCGGACAGGAGGCGATCTGCGTCGGCGCGGTCGATCGCGCCGGCGGCAGCTCCCTCGAGGCCGTCGAGCAGGCGGGCCTTGTCTCGATCCGTCTGGAGTCGCCCGATGAACCACGTGCCCGTGTTCGCGAGCCCCTTGTAGTCGAGATCGACGGGGTTCTGCGTCGCCAGCACGACGCCGACGCCGAAACCCCGTGCCTGTTTGAGCAGGGTCAGCAGCGGCTGCTTGGACGGGGGGTTGGCCACCGGCGGAAAGTAGCCGGCGATCTCGTCCATGTAAATGATCGCGCGCAGGCTCGACGTGCCCGTCTGCCCTCGCATCCAGCTGACCACCTGGTTGAGCAGGAGCGACACGAAGAACATCCGCTCCGCGTCGCCCAGGTGAGCGATCGAGAAGATGGAGACGCGCGGCTTGCCGTCCTTGGTGCGCAGGAGGCGCGCAAGGTCGAGTGGCTCCCCCTCGAACCACTGATCGAATCCGGGAGCGGCCAGGATCCCGTTCAACTGCAGCGCGAGATCGAACCGGTCCTTGCGCGGAAAGAAGGCGTCAAGGTCGAGGATGCCGACTTTCTGGAACGGAGGCGTCTGCACCTGCTGGATGAGGGCGGCAAGATCTAGGTCCGTGCCTGCGGCCCAGGCGGCCGCGAAGAGTGTCGCCAGGAGCGTGTGCTCACGGCTGCGCGGTTCGGCGTCGACGCCGGCCAGCGAGAGGACGCTCGTGGCCGTATTCCCGGCGCGCTCAGCCAGCGACTCTGAGTCTTCACGGACCGCTGGCGGTGGCGCGGCAAACGAGCTCAGCACGGAGACCCCGAGACCCGCGCGGCTGCCCGGTGTGTAGATGGCAAATTCCGCCGCGCTCCGGAGGCGCTCGATGCGCGCGCCGTCCTGCCCCCACTGCGCCAGGCCTTCCTTCCATGTTCGGGCCTGCTGTTCCGCGTAGGCGTCCGCGCTCTGCCCGGCGCGGCGCGCCTCCTCCTCGTCGACCCACGGGCGAAAATCCCCTGGCGCCAGGTTCGGGAATGTCAGGAGCAGGTTCCCGAGATCCCCTTTGGGATCGATCGCGATCACCGGGACCCCGTCGAGCGCGGCTTCTTCGATCAGGCCCAGGCAGAGGCCGGTCTTGCCGCTTCCCGTCATCCCGACGCACACCGCATGGGTGACGAGGTCGCGCGAGTCGTACAAAATCGGAGTGTCGGTGGACGTCTTTCCGTCGAGGTCGTATTCGCGTCCGAGGTAGAAGAGGCCGAGCTTTTCAAAGTCCATCGATCCAGCGCTCCATGGGTAACGAGAGTAGCGGATATCGTGCGCGTAACGCCACGACGCGCGCGGCGTATTCACTCTTGGGAAACCGGCGCGCCAGTAGTTCGCCTCGCAGCCGCTTGATCTCGAACTTGTAGAGATCACGGACGGCATCGCGGAGGAGCTGGGGCGTCGTCGTGCCGTTCGGACGCAGCCCGTGCCGGGCGAGTTCATGAAGCACGTCGCTGCGGTATGAGAAACTCACCTCTGTTAGTATGCGCGCATCCTGACGGCGTGCCGGAGATCACATGTCGAAGACGCTTGTAGCTGTGCTGGTAGGACTCGCGGTGGCGGCCGCGCCGGCCCGCACCGCGGAACAAATTGACGCTGACATCAACGCGAAGATCCGTGCGGAAGCCGACAAGAACTCCCAGATCATGAAAACGCTGCACTACCTCACGGATGTGCATGGGCCGCGTCTCACCGCCTCGCCGAATCACAAGGCGGCCGCGGAGTGGGCCATCAAGCAGATGACGGACTGGGGCTTCAAGAACGGCCACCTCGAGCCCTGGCCCTTCGTCAACGCCGACGGCTCCCCGCGCAAGGGCTGGCTGAACGAGCGGTTCTCCGGGTTCATCGTCTCTCCCACCAAGGACAGTCTTGTCGGGGAAGTGCTCGCATGGACCCCGTCGACCAGGGGCACCGTGACCGCGCAGGCGGTGCATATCGTTCCTCCGCCCGGGCCCACGCAGGTCGAGCTCGATGCGTGGATCGCCCGGACCGCACCGACGCTCAAGGGCAGGATCGTCCTGGTCGGGCGCCCGATAGCTGTCTCGGTGAACCTCACCCCCACTGCGCGGCGGCGCAGCGACGCGGACCTGAAGAAGCAGTTCGATCCCGGCGCGCCGCCATCCGAGGGGCGGGGCGGAGGTGGGTCCGGTCGCGGCGGGCCTCCAGCGGCGCAGGACCCATCCCGGCTCACCGCGCAGGCCGTGACCGCGGCTGTCAACGCGATGGTGCTGAAGGCCGGCGTCGCCGTCCGCCTCAATGATGCAGGGCGCGATCATGGCCAGATCCGCGCCTTCCAGAACACCACGTACGACGTCACCAAGGCGCCACCGACCGTCGTGCTCCGCAACGAGGACTACGGCCGCATTGCACGCATCCTCGCCGACGGCACCGCCGTCAGGCTCGAGTTCACCATCGTCAACCACAGCTACCCCGGCGGCACCTCTTACAACGCCATCGCCGAAATCCCTGGTACGGACAAGGCCGACGAGGTCGTCATGCTGGGCGGCCACCTCGATTCGTGGCACGCCGCGACCGGGGCGACCGATAACGCGGTCGGGTGTGCGGTCATGATGGAGGCCGCGCGGATCCTGCAGGCGATCGGCGTCAAGCCGCGCCGCACGATCCGGGT
>DATLXP010000264.1:0-3679 GCA_035575695.1 Vicinamibacterales bacterium | reverse complement strand
GTGCGCTGGCCCCGTTCAAAGACCGCGACCAACCGGAAGGGCCGGCCCAGATCGCTGTTGTCGAACACCAGAACGTGGGGGAGTTGACGAATTGCGGCGTGGAGGTTGGCGACTGTGCGAGGGTAACGCGTGTCCAGTTTTTCGCGAGGCACATCGTGTCCACCCTGCGTCACGCGCATCGCCACACGTTCGTCGGACTGCTCCGCGCTGGCGATTCCGATGTAGCACACGACGACGGTGTAGCCCTGGGAGGCGATGTCGGCAAGGAACGAGAGTTTGTCGCGCACGGGATCGGAGAACACCGTTTCGAAGACAAAGCTCTCGCGGCGCACGACGAGGGCGCGGCGCAGGGCGTTCGCCGTGGCCATCGCCTCCGTGGCGTTGATCCCCAGCTCCAATGCCAGCACGTCGGCGTTGATGAAGCGCAGCCCGGCGGCGGCGAGATGTGCGTGGTAGAAGGTCGTCTTGCCCGCGCCGTTTGGACCGGCGAGCGCCACGACGATGGGACGCTTTTCGAAGCCGGCGAACGGATTCACGGGACCACGTGAAAACGGCGGTCCACGAAGCGGCCAACGGTGCGTGTGCCGTCCGACTCGATGCGAATCAGCAGACCGGGCCTGCCTGGATCAGGTTCGTAGTGGGGGAAAGGGCGGCTGTCCAAGTAGTCGGCCACGCGCTTGCGGCCTTCGGGACTATCCACCGAAGCCAGGCAGGCGGAAAGGGGCTGAGTCCTGCCCGCCTTCCTCAGGGCCATCACCGCCGTCCCCTGCAGCAACGGTTCCACGGCTCGCCCCAGTTGTGCCCAGAATTCGATCTGGCCTGCAATTGAGCGCTCGAGGAGTTCTCCGGCCAGACGGGCATCCAGCACGAGGCCGTCAGACAGCTTGACAGGCTGGCTCATGATTCCTGATGGTAGCAAAACGCTACCCGTGATCGCAAGCGGCTGGCGCGGTGCGCGGCTTTATAGCGTCCGGCGGTTCGACGATGACGAGGAACCACGCGTACGTGGATACGAGTTATCTGTTGTACACGTCGCCTCGGTGCGCGACCTTGAGTACGAGCACCATCAGCACGGCGTCGTGGACCTCGTAGAGGACGCGGTAGTCTCCAACCCGAAGGCGGAGGACGCCGGGCGCGCCGGTCAGGGCCTTCACGCCAGGAGGACGCGGGTTGTCCCGCAGGGCCAGCAGGCGTTTGTCGAGCCGCTTCTGAGTGTCTCTTGGCAGAGCGAGAAAGGCACGCTCCGCGGACGGCTTGAACACGAGGCGGTAGCCGCCCACGTCAAAACCTACGCGAGCCCGGCCTTACGGCGGACCTCTTGGTACGGGATGTCGCCGGGTTCGTCGCGTGCTGCCAGGACGGCTTCGGCATCGAGGCGGTCTTCGAGGGACTCGAGCAGCTCCAGGTCCTCAACCGACACGAGCGCGGCCACGGCCTTCCCGTGTCTCTCGAGGACGATCCGCTCTCCCTTGTACGCCACCCGGTTGAGCGTCTCGGAGAAGGAGTCTCGGACAGTGGTGGCAGGAATACGGGACATGGTCGTTTTGTAAGTATTGTACGTTTTGTACATCAAGTCAAGTGGCGCCCCGGCTCGATCGGCTGAGTCGAAGCGGGGGTGCGTTCTACCCTCCCGAGATCGTCGGGATCACTTCGACGACGTCGCCATCCTGCAGGGGGCGCTGGCGCGCGCGAAACAACAGCATCTCGTCGTTGACGGCGAAGTTGAAGACCGAATCGTCCAGAAGCTCGCGGAAACCCGGGATCCGCCTGTCGAGGGCGTCGACCAGCTCTGCGACGGTCGCGACGGTGTCGTGGACCTCGATACGGTCGCCGGCGTTCACGCGGAGCATCGCGGGCAGCAGCACGCTGATCACCCGAGCACCTGCTGGAGCTCGTGGCGCCACGACTCGACGGGGACACCGTCGGGCGTGAGTTTCGAGAGCTCGTAGAAGCGCAACAACATCGCGTCGAACTCGGCGCGGTCGATCTTCTCGCCTGCATACGATCCGAATGTGATCGGCTCGTCGAACCAGCGCTCTGGAAGCGTGTCATCCGCGCGCGTCACCCCCAGGCGCGCGTTGATCATGCGCTCGACCCCCATGACATTGAGTCCGACCGTATCCAGCTCCGCGGTCGAATACGCGAGCCCGGTGACATTCTGCACCTGTGCGGCGAACTCCTCGAGCCCAGGCAGCGACGGGCTGTTGAACAGCTTCGTCGTGAACCGGCACATCCCGACCGAGTCACCAACCGCGTACATGTTCTCGCAGGCGCGGACGGCGCGTTCCTTCGTCTCGTAGCTGTTCGGGGCGGCGCTGACCGGTGCTCCATAGAGGCGTTCCTTGAACGCGGGATCGTCGTTGATGCGCGCGTTGATCTCGAGTGTCACGCGGTTGCGCAGGTGGTCCATGCCCCGCGTGGCGACTGCGAGACCAAGGGCGAACGCCTTCAGGATGCGCGCGTCGTGCGGATCGCTCTGCATCAGCCCCTTCACGGCCATGCGGTATTTCAGCGCTTCGCGCGGATAGTGCCCCTTCTCGACGGCGCGCGTGCTGTCGGCAAGCACCTTCCCGAACCCCTCGCGCCGCGAGAGCATGAAGAGCAACTGCTCGATCAGTTCGGCATCGCCCCACTGCAGCTCGAGGCCCCCCGTCTCGCTCGTCGTGATGATGCCGCGCTGATAGAGCTCGAGCGCCCACGCGATCGCCGAACCGGTCGATGCCGTGTCGAGCCCCAGGTCGTTGCAGATGTTATTGAGCCTGATGATGCTCTCGACACGATCGATGCCGACGTTGGGACCGAACTTGCCCAGGGTGACGTACTCGGGTCCATCGCCCCGGCCGTACTTGTCCCCCGGGTCCTGGTTCATCTCGTTCAGCGGACGGCAGTTCACCGGGCATCGAAAGCACCCGGCCATCCCCGACCGGTACGGCGTAATGTGCTCCGCGTCGAGCTTGTCGGTCCAGGTCGTCTCCTGGTTATTCTTCGTGCCCATCGCGCCGAGCATGCGGCTCGGCTTGTAGAGAAACGGCGTGCCCATCGTCTTCAGCGCGTGCTTGACGACGGAGGTCTCGAGCAGCTTCTGCGCAATCGTCCGGTTGTAACCCTTGTAGGGCTGCGCGGTCTCGAAGTCCCGCGTCTGCCCCTGCACGAGGATCGCCTTGACCTTGAGCGACCCCATCTTCGCCCCCGGGCCGCCCCGCGCGTAACACGCCTTCGGCCCGCCCATGATCGCGCTCGTCAGCACGAGGTTTTCACCGGCCCGTGTGATGTTGACCATCGCGAGGTCCCGGTTCCATGTGCCGCCGAGGTCGGCCGGGATGCGCTCGCGCAGGTCGATGTTGTCGAGACCCAGGTAGGGGGTGGCGTCGAGGAACTCGACCTCCCCCGTCCGGATGCGCAGCAGCGTCCACGCCGCCGAGCGTCCGTAGAGGACGAGGTGGTCGATGCCGTTCATGCGGATGAACGACGGGAAGTAGTCGCCGGCGTTGCAGTCCATCAGCACCCCGGACTCCGGCGACCATGACGTGGCGTTGCCCCGGGCCGCGGAGGGCACGATGCCCGTCAGCACGCCGGACCCGAAGATGAGCGGAATGTCCGGGTGCAGCGGATCGAGGGACTCATCGAGCAGCCGGTGCAGGTAGAACATGTTCGCGCCCCGGCCCGCGAGCAGCGCCTT
>DATLXP010000263.1:0-6499 GCA_035575695.1 Vicinamibacterales bacterium | reverse complement strand
AAGACGATGATGTCGGCCGGGTACCGATAGACGAGCGTGTGCGGCGTCGGACTCCCGAGCTCGTGGCCATGGCTCACGTGCACGCTCAGGCCTGCCAGCTCCAGCGCAAGCCGCTGCGGCAGTCCCAGGATCGGGTCGTCGACATTCCCGAAGACCGCGTGAACGGGCGCCAGCCTCCCGAGCTCCGGAGCACAGCCGCCGACCCGACATCCCCCGCGTGCAGGATCATCTCGACGCCGTTCAACGCCGCCAGCGCCTCGGGCCGGATCACCCCGTGCGTGTCAGAAATGAGTCCGATCAACACGCCTGCACCTACTGCAAGTACTTGTCGAACCATCCGACGATGTGCTGGAGGCGTTCGATGCGGTGCCACGGTTTCCCGGATCGCGACAGGTCGTGGTTCTCGCCGGGAAACCGGACCATGACGGTCTCTCGCTTCAGGTACTTCAGCGCGCGGAACAGGTCCTCGCCGCCGGCCGCTGGCGGCGTGCGGAAGTCTTCGTCTCCCAGGATGAACAGCAGGGGCGTCTGAATCTTCTCGACGTGGGTGATCGGCGACCGGCGCGCAAAGTCAGCCGGGTCCTGGAAGGGGGGCTTGCGGAACCACGTCTGGCGAAAGAGCGTGAAATCGGCCGTATACCAGAAGTTCGCCCAGTCCGAGATGTCGCGCTGGCTGACGGCGGCCTTGAAGCGGTTCGTCTGCGTCACCGTCCAATTCGTGAGCAGTCCGCCACCGCTGCCCCCGGTGACTCCCAGGCGCGCGGCGTCGACATACCCCTTCTTGACGACGGCATCCACGCCGGCCATCAGGTCCTTGTAGTCGTCGCCGGGGTACTCGAACTGAATGACGTTGCCGAAATCCTGGCCGTAGTTCGAGCTGCCTCGCGGGTTGGTGTAGAGCACCACGTACCCTTTGGCCGCCATCCACTGGAACTCGTGCGTGAACGTGTTCCCGTAGGCGGTGTGCGGACCTCCGTGAATCTGCAGGATCAGGGGGTATGTCTTCGATGCGTCGAAGGCGGGCGGCTTGAGGATCCAGCCCTGCATCTTCCTGCCGTCGAAGCTCGGGTACCAGATCTCTTCCGGCTCGTTCATCGTGATGTCGTTGAAGAGCGCGTCGTTGAACGTCGTCAGCTTCTTCGACGCGCCCCCGTTGCCGCTCACCACATGGAGGTCTCCCACGACGGTCGGCGTGGACTTCACGAACGCGATGGCCGTCACGCGGTCGTCCACGGTGTATGACATGACGTCGTGCGTGCCCTTGACGAGCGGGTCCATGCGCCCGGTGGCGGGGTTCACGCGAACGAGATTTGCGTCCCCCTGCTCGCCGACGCGGACGATGAGCGCCTGGCCGTCGCGCGTCCAGACAGGTGAGGCGGGATGCGAGCCGCGCGGTGCTCGTTGATCGCCGCCAAGGGACCCGCTGATGTCGAAGTCATACTTCTCCGTAAGGTTGCGGGGTATGCCCCCGATATCCGCCACCCAGAGATCGGGCTGACTGTATGAGCGTTCCGGAGCGCCGTGGTGCGTGCCGACGAACGCGATCCGCTTGCCGTCGGGAGACTGGGTGAAGCTGCCGATGTTGCCGTCGATGGACAGGGCGGTCTGCCAGTCGCCGCCGTCGCGGCCAACCGAGTACAGATCGCTGTCGCTAGCGAGGTAGTAGGCGTCCTTGCGGCGATCGGCCGTGAAGAAGATGCGTGCCCCGTCGTGCGACCACCGATGGTTGCCGACGCCGAAGTCTCCTGCCGTGATTCGCTTCGGTCTGGCGCTGCCGCCATCGGTCGCGACCGTCCAGATGTGCGACGGCCGATCGGGGTCCACGAACCCTGAGCCGGGGACCCCGTTTGCACGGTAGACCGCGCTCGTGATCACGCGCACGTCGCTGACGCGAGGTTTCTCGGTCTTGCTGTCCTTGTCGGTCGTGGCGGGCGGTGTTGGCTCCGCTTCCTCAGGACGTGCACTCGACGTGAACGCGATCGTCCTGCCGTCGGGCGCCCACTCCGGCCCCGCGGCCCCACGCGGCACATCGGTCACCGCTCGCCCTTCACCGCCCGCCATGGCCATAACGTAGATCTGCGGCGGCTGCACCTTGCCGTCCTTTTCCGCGGCGCGGACAAATGCCAGGCGCCCGCCGTCAGGCGCCCAGCGTGGCGACGTATCCCGCGTGCCACCGGTCAGCCGACGCGCGGGCTCGCTCCCGTCCGCTTTCACGATCCAGATCGACGTGTCGTACTGGTCTGCCTTCTCGTCCACCGACACGCGGACGAAGGCGACCTGCCGACCGTCCGGCGCGATCTGCGGATCCGCGATCCAGACCATCCTGAAGAGGTCCTTTTCAGTGATGGATCGGCGCTCCGCAGCGCCCGCGGCGGCCGTGCAGGTGAGAAGGATGAGAAGGATGGCGCGTGCGCGTGTGGCTGACGACAACATGGAATCTCCGGGGTGAGTCGTGGGGGACGTGACCTGACGGACGATAACACGGGCACGCTCCGTTGCTCCGTGGCCTTCGTCCCCTCCCGTCGTCTCCAGTGCTAGAGTGAGGCGCATGATCGGAGGAATAGGATTCTGCTGCCTGTTCGCGGCGGGCGCGTGGGGGGCCGGGCAGACGGCGCCTCCAGCTCCGGGCGCCGCCACGGTGACCGTGCTGCGACCCGCACGCGTCTTCGACGGCGAGACGATGCGCGAGGGCTGGGCGGTGCGCGTCCGCGGAGATCGGATCGAGGCCGCGGGACCGGCGGCGTCGGTCGTCACCGACGGCGCAAGCCTGGTCGAACTTCCGAACACCACGCTGATGCCAGGGCTGATCGAGGGGCACTCGCACGTCTTCCTCCATGCCTACAACGAAACCTCGTGGAACGATCAGGTGCTCCGGGAGTCGCTGGGCGTGCGGACAGCGCGCGCCGTGAACCACCTTCGCGCGACGCTCAACGCGGGGTTCACGACGATCCGCGACCTCGGAACGGAAGGGGCGGAATACGGCGACGCGGACCTGAAGCAGGCGGTGGAACAGGGGATCATCCCAGGGCCGCGGATGATCGTGACGACGAAGGCCATCGTGGCCACGGGCAGCTACGCGCCGAAAGGGTTCGCGCTTCAATGGCGCGTGCCTCAGGGCGCCGAGGAGGCGGACGGCCACGCCCTGGTCCGCGTCGTTCGGGACCAGATCGGCCATGGAGCCGACTGGATCAAGGTGTACGCCGACTACCGGTGGGGCGCGCGGGGCGAGCCGGCTCCCACGTTCTCGGTCGACGAATTGAAGCTGATCGTCGACACCGCGCGCAGCAGCGGCCGGCCCGTGGTCGCCCACGCGAGCACGGTGGAGGGCATGCGGCGCTCCATCATGGCGGGCGTCGAGACGATCGACCATGGAGACGCCGGCACGCCTGAGATCTTCGCCCTGATGGCGGCGAAGAACGTCGCGCTGTGCCCAACGCTCGCGGCCGGCGATGCGACGAGCCAATACGCGGGTTGGAAGAAGGGGGAGGCGCCTGAACCGGCTGGCATCACGCGCAAGCGCGCGAGCTTCAAAGCGGCGCTCGATGCCGGCGTGACGATCCTGAACGGCAGCGACGTGGGAGTCTTTCCGCACGGCGAGAACGCCCGGGAGCTCGAGTTGATGGTGAGGTACGGCATGCCGCCCCTCGATGCCTTGAAGAGCGCCACGTCAACCGCCGCCCGCGTCCTGCACATGGACGATCGAATCGGACGGGTGCGTGTCGGTCTCCTGGGGGACATGGTCGCCATCGAGGGAGATCCAACCCGCGACATCTCGTCGCTGCGGCGCGTGCGGTTCGTGATGAAGGGCGGGCAGATCGTTTCATCGTCCCATGCCCGATAGCTTCGAAGCGGTCCTGCGAACGCCGTTCGCCGGGCCCTGGCGGCGATTCGCTTCCCCCACCCGCGTGATTCGCGCGTTCGCCACGACGGACGTCCGGACGGCGCTCGAGGAGGTTGACGAGGCGGTCTCGGCGGGAATGTACGCGGCTGGATTCGTCGCGTACGAAGCGGCCGGGGCGTTCGGGCTTCCTGTCGGATCCCCCCCGCCAGGTCTTCCCCTGGTCTGCTTCGGTCTTTTCACGCCTGGCAACGTCGAAACACTCACGCGGTTCCCGGCCGGACGCAGCTGGGAGATGAGCGAATGGACACCCACGACCAGCCACGACGCCTACCTGCGTGCCATCGCGTCGATCAAGGACCACATCGAGGCGGGGGATACCTACCAGATCAACTTCACGTTTCGCCTGAGGGCGATGTTCAACGGCGACCCGCGGGGGCTGCTCAAGCGTCTCTACGCGCACCAGTCGGGCCCCTGGAGCGCGTTTGTCGACATCGGATCGCACGCGGTCTGCTCGGCGTCGCCGGAGCTGTTCTTCAGGCGGAACGGCCAGGCCGTCGAATGCCGGCCGATGAAGGGCACCGCGGCGCGCGGATGGTGGCCGGCTCAGGACGTCGATCGAGGACTGCAGCTGCAACGCTCCGAGAAGAACCGGGCCGAGAACGTGATGATCGTCGACATGGTCAGAAACGATCTCGGGCGCATCGCGACCACGGGATCCGTGCGCGCCGAGCCGCTGTTCGACATCGAGCGGTATCCGCTTCAGTGGCAGATGGCATCCCGCGTGGTCGCCGAGGTGCCCTCCGTGAGCCTGGCGTCACTGATGGAGGCCATGTTTCCATCCGGCTCCGTGACGGGCGCGCCGAAGCACAGCGCGATGCGATTCATCCGCGAACTCGAGTCCACTCCGCGAGGCGTGTATACCGGCGCCATCGGGTACCTGTCGCCGAACGGCCGTGCGCACTTCAACGTGGCGATCCGGACGGTCGTCGTCGACCGCTCGACAGGCGAGGCTGACTTCGGCGTCGGCAGCGGCATCGTCTGGGACTCGGTCGACCGCCACGAATACGACGAGTGTCTCATCAAGGCACGCATGGTCATGGGCTCCTGGGAGCCGGGTGCCAGGGTGCCGCAGTATGTCATCGGGGAACACCCGGACTTCGCGCTCCTCGAGACGATCGGCTGGGAGCCAGGCACGGGTTTCGCGTTGCTCGAAAGGCATCTCTCGCGCCTCAGCGCGTCGGCCGTCTGTTTCGGATTCGCGTGCAACATCGATGACGTCCGCGTGCTGCTGGCCGACGCGACGTCGGCACTTCAACGGCCTTCGAAGATCCGCGTGCTCCTCAGCTCCGACGGCGCTGTCGTGTGCGAAGCGCTGGATCGTGGCGTGCTGCCGGACGGTCCGCTCCGGGCGGCATTGGCAAAGGGCTCAATCAGCGTGAGAGATCTGTTCCTCTTTCACAAGACGACACGTCGCGACGTCTACGACCGCGCCCGTGCCGACTGGCCGGATGCCGACGCCGTGATCCTCTGGAATGCGGAACGCGAGGTCACCGAAGCCACCGACTTCAACATCGTCGTCGAGACGGAAGACGGGAAGGTGACGCCGCCGATCGACTGCGGACTGCTGCCGGGCACCTTCCGGGCTGAGCTGCTGGAGCGTGGAGAGGTCACCGAGCGACGGGTGACGATCGACCAGCTGCTGAGCGCGCCGCGCGTGTGGCTCGTGAATTCCGTGCGCGGCTGGGTCGAGTGCACTGTCGATCCCACCACCCGTCAGAGACAGCACGCGAAGTAACCACGTGCGAGGTGCGAGGTGCTACGTGCTCAACGTGCTGGGTCGGACGTGCTCAGTGCGGACGTGCGGACGTGCTCAGTGCGACGTCCGACGTCCTGGGTCGGAACCTATTCTCCCCTGATGGCGCGAACCTTGGCGTCCTGCTCGGACTCGAACTGGGCGAGGTCCCGGCGGAGCTCTTCATGGGCAATATCGAGCGCGGCAGGATCGAAGACGCTCGACGTTTCAGACTGGTGCATGATGCGGCGCTGGGCAACCCGGGACTCGTAGACGTTGCGGGCCTCGGCGATCTGCGCGCGCTGCTCGTCGGTCAGCGGTTTTTCGGTCACCCCGGCATCGGTGTCCCGCTTCTTGAGACGCTCCATTACAATCTCAAGCGCACTCTTGGGGGTATCAGACATATGACCATTCTACGGCCAAGTGCCCCGCCGCACCCGTTCATCCATGCTGAGGGAGTTTCTGATGAGTTCACGTGTTTGTGCGGTTCTTGTGGCGGGTCTCACGCTCCTGGCCGGGTGGAGTGCGACGCCGACCGGCATGACGACAAGAAGCTGAACCGGTTCTATCCGCATAACGTGCTCGACGACATGACGCGGAGGCGCCGGGTCTGGGCGCGCAAGGACGAGTTCGTGTTTCCGATGGCCGCCGAATCGGCCGCGAGGATCCAGCGTGCCGGCGGGCTCGTCGGGGTCGGCGGTCATGGACAGTTACAGGGGCTGGGGTATCACTGGGAGATGTGGGGGCTGGCCATGGGCGGGATGACCCCGCGCGAGGTCCTGAAGGCGGCGACGATCGACGGAGCGACGATCATCGGCTTCGAGCAGGACCTTGGTTCGCTGGAAGTCGGGAAGCTGGCCGACCTC
>DATLXP010000262.1:0-5131 GCA_035575695.1 Vicinamibacterales bacterium | reverse complement strand
TCTTCGAGCAGGATGTCGACGCCAACCGTGCCGCCGGCGGAGGCCGGGTCGATGCGCGACACGCGGCCCTTGATGACGCCGTTACGGGTGTCCACTTCAGCGACCTGACCGATGCGAATGTCCTTCGTCTGCGTTTCCGCGATGCGGACTTCCGCCTTGAGCTTGGCCGGATCCGCGACGCGCGCGAGGTTCGTGCCCGGGCCGACCTGCTGGCCGACTTCCACCGGCACCTGCTGGAGCACCCCGCTCATGGTCGACTTCACGCGGAGATTCTCGAGCTGGGTGACGCGCAGTTGGTACTGCGCGCGGTTCTGGTCAACGGCAGCCGCCTGCGGGGCGAGCTGCGACGCGATCCCCTGGCGGGCCAACTGCAGGCGCTGTTGCGCCAGAGAGAGGCGGTTTTTCAGCTCGGCCTCGCGCGAACGGAACTGTTTGACCTGGAGCTCCGAGACGAGATCGTCCTTGAAGAGTTTCTCCTGGGCCTCGAGCTGGAGCGCGGCGTCTTTGTAACTCGCCTCGATGCCAGCCACGTCGGACTGTTGCGCGAGCAACCCGCTCTCGACCTCTGCTTTCCGGTTCTGGTAACTGGCCTGGGCCGATCGATAGGAAAGCTGACCCTCGGTGACCGACTGCTGCAGCTCGGGGTTGCTGAGCTCGAGGATGACCGTGCCGGCCGTCACCATCGCGCCCGGCCGGAGGAGGATGCGTTCCACGCGTCCCTGCGTTGAGGTGTTGACCCAGCGCGTGTCTTCGGGGACGAGCGTGCCCGATCCGCGAACCAGGCGCAGCATCGGCCCCCGCTTCACCGTGTCGACCCACACCGCCGCTTTATCCACCGACGGGGCGGCAGGCTTCAGACGCGACACCCCGACGGTGATCAAAGCGATCACGGCCAGCGCCGCCGCACCGAAAATGATGCGGCGGGCCTTTTTTTTCTTCGCGACGGTAGCGGGGCGTGCGATGTCGACCATTTACAGCCTCTGTAGGAATCCGGGGAGCAGAATGGACCCCCGATCAGTCCAGAATACCCAAACAACCTGCCACGGATCACGTAGCAATTAAGTGCTGTAATCGCGGCCATTTACAGCTCATGTGCTTTGACGGCGGACCCATGTGCTGCCCGCTTGCGGAATGCCGTCGTCCCAAAAACGGACGATGGCGCCCACGAGTTTAGGATCCTGCGCGATGTGAATCGTGCAATTGGACGAGAGTTGAACACCGCTGGTTTAGAACAATTTACGGGAATGTATTTTGATTTGACAAATCAAAATGAAATAGACACACTCAGAACCTGTTGAAGCCAGAGATTCCGGAAACGGCGGAGCAAGTCATGGCGCTCTACCCGCGAATCTATTTCGCGTGTCATACGCGACATGTGCGCGACGAGCCGGCCGATCGTACCCTCAGCCGGCATCAGGCGAGCATCCTGGATCATCTCGACGAAATTGACCCCACGACCGTCAACGCGCTCGCGGGCCACATGGGCGTCACGGCAGGCACGATGTCGATGTCGATCGACAGGCTCGAGCGACAGGGGTACGTGCTGCGCGTCCGCGATACCGCTGATCGCCGCAGGGTGCATCTGCGCCTGACGTCGGCGGGGGTTCGCGTGAGGGGGGCCAGGTCGGTCCTCGATCGCGACCGAGTCGAGGCGCTCGTGTCCCGATTGACCGACGAGGAACGGGTCGCGGCGATCCGCGGACTCGCGCTCCTCGCCGACGCCGCTCAAGGAATCAAGGCATGAATCTCGGTGCGAACAACTAGGAGCGCGATGGGTTACGAAGCGGCGTGCACGTTGAAATACGATGGGAAGTCAGCCACCGGGCAGGCGCACCTGGAACAGAAGGACCTGCTGTTTCGCGGCGCGTTCCGGCTATCGATTCCGATTGCAGACATCACCTCGGCACGCGCCGAAGGGGACAAGCTCCACGTCGTGTCCAAGCGCGGCCCGGCGGTGTTCACCATCGGTGCGGGCCCCGCGGAGAAATGGGCCAGGCGCATCTCGAATCCGCCCACCCGCCTCGACAAGCTCGGCGTGAAGCCCGGAATGTCCGTGCTGTGCCTGTCGCTCCGTGACGACGACTTCGTTGAAGAGTTGTGCGCCAGGGGGGCGGAAGTGTCGGCGAGGCGTCGAACCGGCGCCGACATCATTTTCTACGGCGCACCCGACCGTGGGGCGCTCGACAACCTGGCCGGCGTCGTGTCGTCATTGAAGCCAGACGGTGCGCTTTGGGTCGTGCGGCCCAAGGGCGTCAAGACGATCACGGAGAGCGAAGTGATGGCGGCGGGGAAGAGCGCCGGGCTGGTGGACGTGAAAGTCGTGAGCTTCTCCGATACGCAAACCGCCGAGAAGTTCGTCATCCCGCGCGCTGATCGTCCCCGGGGATGAGCAGCAGCGTCATCTGACCGCTCTGCAGGTGGGTCGTGCCGTCACGACCACTTCCTCTCAGGTGACCCAGGAACGGTAGCTGGCTGCCACTTTCCAGCGCGTGCATACCGGGGTCGACGCTGATGAGATTGCTGATGAGTGTGCCTCCGAGCCAGCCGGAGTAGGGCGAGGATCCCCGCAGCCATTGTTATGGGGCTGGCACGGGCGTTGCCATTTGTTCTGCCGTGCGAGACGCTTCCCACATCCGGCGCCCGTCATGACAGCCCGGGCTGATGCGTATCCGTTACCCGTCATCGCCGCGCCGTTGCGGTACGCCGTCGCGTTCGGCCTTATCACGACCGTGTTCGTCCTCGACACGTTTGCGCCGACGTTAATAGACGACGTCAGTCACTTCATCCTGTTGGGGAGTGCCGTTGGCGCGACCGCATGGCTTGCCGGCACCGGGCCCGCGCTCGCGGCAGCGGTCCTGGCAGCCGTTCTCGGCGCGGCGCGCGGCGGCGACCCGCTGGCTGGCGCGCGGCTGCATCTCGCCCTCTTCCTCGTCCATTGCATACTCCTCACCGCGGTCGTCGCCGCATTGCGGCGCGCTCGGACCGAGGCCGAGGTGCGTGCCCGCGATGCGCAGTCGGCGCGCCGCGATGGGGAAGCGGCGAACCGCATGAAGGACGAGTTTCTCGCCACCATCTCTCACGAGCTCCGTACGCCACTCAATTCCGTGCTCGGCTGGGTTCACCTGCTTCGTACCGGGCGTCTCGATTCACCCACCTCCGAACGCGGCCTCGAATCGATCGACAGGAACGTTCGTCACCAGGCACAACTCACCTCCGACCTTCTGGATGTGTCGAGAGCGCTCACCGGCAAGCTGCGGCTTGAATCGCGACCGGCATTCCTGGATGACGCCGCGCGCCAGGCGGTCGCCGCGGCGGACTCTGCCGCCGAAGCCAAGGGCGTGACGCTCACGCTCAGTACCACGGTCCCTGCCGCGGTCCATGGAGACCCCACCCGCCTGCGGCAGATCGCCTGGCACCTGATCGGCAACGCCATCAAGTTCACGCCGCGCGATGGATCGATCGACGTAGCCGTGGGCGCCACTGGAAACGAAGCGTGGCTGACGGTCAAGGACAGCGGAGGTGGTATCTCCCCCGAGTTCCTGCCGCGTGTCTTTGAGCGCTTCACGCAGGCCGATTCGTCGGCCACGCGCACGGCGGGGGGGCTGGGCGTCGGCCTGGCTCTCGTCCGTGAACTCGTCGAGCTGCACGGCGGCGAGATCGAGGCGAAGAACCGCACCGAATGTGCAGGGGCCATCTTCACAGTACGGTTGCCGCTGCAGTCCGCGGAGACCGTTCAGCTCACACCACAGTTGCCCATGGACGATGTGGTCTCGGCCGGTGCGCCCCCGCTGGATGGCCTCCGGGTGCTCGTGCTCGACAAGAATGCGGACGGGCGCGAGTTGCTGCGCACCATCCTGCAGAACCGCGGCGTCCACGTGCAGACGGTGTCGTCGGTGGCCGATGCGCTCAATTCGCTGGAAGCCTGGCGTCCGGATGTTCTGGTCAGCGACAGCGTCGCGTCGGAGCACCAATCGTATGCGCTGGTCGCCAAGGTTCAGTCGCTCGAATCGGATCGCGGCGGCCGCATCCCGGCGGCGGCGCTGACCCCGGTCGCACGGACGGACGAACGCATGCGCGGTCTGCTCGCTGGCGTGCAGGCTGATGTCCCGAAGCCGGTCGTGCCTGCCGTCCTGGCCGCCCAGATCGCACGGCTGACCGGCCGAGAACGCCGCCGCGTCGCGCGTTAGGACGTTTCGGGGGCTCTAGCGGGCTGACCTCTCAGTTATCATCCTCAGCATGCTCTTGATGGATCCGCGCCCCTCGGCATGACGACGCGGCTGGACCAGCTTGGCTGGAGCGAGCACTTCGCAGCCGCGTACGCCCCCCATGCGGCAGACGGCCGGGTCCCCGGACGCGTCGTACTCGAGCACACGCACATCTATCGCGTTGGTACAGAGACGGGAGAGGTCCTGGCTCGGGTATCGGGGCGCCTGCGCCATCGCGCGGAGACACGGCCGGACTTTCCCGGCGTCGGTGACTGGGTCGTCGTCGAGCCGAGCGAACAGGGTGACGCCAGGATCCACACGATCCTGCCTCGCGTCAGCCGATTCTCGCGGCGGGCCCCGGGCGACACCACCGAAGAGCAGATCGTCGCGGCCAACATCGACGTCGTGTTTCTCGTCGGCGGTCTCGACGGAGACTTCAACCCCCGACGCCTCGAGCGCTACCTCGTCGTCGCCTGGGAGAGCGGCGCGACCCCCGTCATCGTGCTCAACAAGGCCGATCTCGTCGACGACCCCCAGCGTCATCTGGATGACGTGCGCGCGAGCGCGCCGGGCGTCGCGGTCCATGCCGTGTCCGCGCGTGATCCACTGTCGCTCGACGCGCTGCGTGCGCACCTCGGTCCTGGCAAGACCGGCGCCCTGCTCGGATCGTCTGGCGTGGGCAAGTCGACGATCGTGAATCGGCTGATCGGCTACGACCTGCTCCCGACCCGGGACGTCCGCGAGTCCGACAGCCGTGGACGTCACACGAGTACGAACCGCCAGCTTGTCGTGATGGACGGCGAGGGCATCCTGATCGACACCCCCGGCATGCGAGAGCTGCAACTCTGGGACACCGGGGAGTCCCGCGGCGATGCGTTCGCGGACGTCACGGCCCTCGCCGAGCACTGCCGCTTCCGGGACTGCCG
>DATLXP010000261.1:0-16428 GCA_035575695.1 Vicinamibacterales bacterium | reverse complement strand
ATCTGGGCCGTGCCTGTCACCGGGGGCACGCCCGCGCAGGTGACGTCAGGCGCCGGGATCGAAACGTCGCCGGTTCCGCTCGCGTCCGGAACGATGCTGGCGACGCAGAGCGCCGACTGGAAGCGTCCGCAGTCGATCGGCGTGTGGAGGCTCGCCGGGGTCTCGGCGCAGGGGGCGCAGCAGTACGTCTTCCCGACGGCGGGGAGTCTGAAGAACTTCCCGACCGACCTGCACGTCGAGCCGACCGCGGTGATGACGAAGGCGGCCGACGGCCTGGCGGTGCCGAACCAGTTATTCCTGCCGAAGGGTCTGACGGCGGGTGACAGGCGCCCGGCGATCGTCTTCGTGCATGGCGGGCCGTCGCGCCAGATGCTCCTCGGCTATCACTACATGCACTTCTACCACTGGGCTTACGGCATCAATCAGTGGCTCGCCAGCAACGGCTATGTCGTCCTGTCCATCAACTACCGAAGCGGGATCGGTTACGGCCGCTCGTTCCGCACCGCGGCGAACACAGGAGGCCGCGGCAACGCCGAGTACCAGGACGTGCTGGCGGGGGGGAAATACCTGCAGTCGCATCCCAACGTCGATCCGAACCGCATCGGGATCTGGGGCCTGTCGTATGGTGGTCTGCTGACGGCCCAGGCGCTCGCGCGGAACTCCGACATGTTCAAAGTGGGCGTGGACATGGCGGGGGTACACCTGTTCGGCAGTTCGATCGATCCCGAGGCTGTCTCGTTCAAGGCGTCGCCCATCAGCGCGATCGACGGGTGGAGGTCACCGGTGCTGCTCGTCCATGGCGACGACGACCGCAACGTGGCGTTTCATCAGACGACAGGCCTCGTGCAGTTGCTGCGCGCGCGCAACGTGGAGTACGAGCTGATCGTGTTTCCGGACGACACGCACGAGTCCATGCTGCACAGCCGGTGGCTCTACACGCTGGACCGTATGGAGAAGTTTCTCGCCAGGCACCTGAAGGGGACAGCCACCATTTCCCGGTAACACGACAAATGGTGGCTGTCCCCTACGTCGTCAGGACGACTTTGCCGATGTTGGCGCGGCTCTGGAGGAACCGGTGCGCGTCGGCGGCTCTGTCGAGCGGGAATGTTCTGGCGACGACGGGATTCAGACGCTTGTGGCGCAGTTCATCCAGCAGCATGCCCATCAGCGGAGCGATCTGACCGCGTTCCTCCCACAAGTGGCCGAGATGCAGGCCGAACACCCCTCGGTTTCGGTTGATCATCGACAGCGGATCGAAACGCGGGGTTGACGTCCAGGCGTGGAGTGCGCGCCACCAGCTGCGACGCTCACCAGGAGCCGCCGCCGAGACACCGAAGATGACCAGGCGGCCGAGCGGCGCGAGCATGCGGTAGCTGTCCGTGAAGCTGCGCCCGCCGATCGGGTCGAGGATGACGTCCACGCCACGGCCACGCGTGATCTTACGCACTTCGTCGGCGACATTTGCGTGGCGGTAGTCGATCGCGTGGTCGACGCCGAAGCTGCGCAACGCATCGTGCTTCATGGCCGACGCGGTCCCGATCACGGTCGCCCGCCGCAGCCTGGCGAGCTGCGTCGCCGCGATCCCCACACCACCTCCCGCGTTGTGGACGAGCACGGTGTCGTTGGGCGCGAGCGCCGCCATCCGGTAGAGCGCCAGTGCGGCCGTCAGGTAGTTGACCGGCACCGCAGCCGCTTCGGCATCGCTCAGATCCTCCGGCACATGGAAGCAGTGCGCCGCAGGCGTCACGACCACGTCCGAGTAGCCACCGAAACGCGTCAGCGCAACCACTCGATCCCCGATCGCAAAGCCCGTGACGTCGGGTGCGAGCGCGTCCACGATGCCAGCGACTTCGTATCCCACGACCATGGGCGGTTTGTCCGCATCGGGGTACAGGCCCATCCGCGAGAGCACGTCAGCGAAGTTGACGCCAGCGGCGCGGACGCGGATCCGCAGTTCGCCGGCAGCCGGCGAAGGATCCGGTCTCTCTCGCATCTCGAAGACGCCCGGGGAGCCGTGGCGCGTGATGACCGCCTGGCGCATGGGCTAACGCTACCAGCTTCCAGCTTCCAGCTGGTCGCTGAGTGGCTACTCCGTCGCAATGATCGCCAGCATCGCCTTCTGGGTATGCAGGCGGTTCTCCGACTGGTCGAAGACGACCGAGGCGGGGGAGTCGATCACTTCGTCGGTCACCTCATCGCCGCGGTGCGCCGGCAGGCAATGCATGAAGATGGCATCGGGCACGGCGTGCGACATGAGCGTGGCATTGACCTGGTAGGGCGCAAAGACCGCCCGCCTGGCGTCCGCCTCGGACTCCTGCCCCATGGACGCCCAGACGTCCGCGTACACCGCGTCGGCGCCCTGGACAGCCTCGACCGGGTCGTTCAGGACCTCCACGCCACCGCCGAAGCGCGCGACGGCCGCGACCGCGTCCCGAACCTGCTGCGGCAGTTCGAACCCGGGGGGCGAGGCGACGACGACGCGCGCCCCCAGCATCGCGGCTGCCTGGGCCAGCGACGCCGCGACGTTGTTGCCGTCACCGGAGAACGCGATCGTCCGGCCGCGCAGGTCGCCCCACCTCTCGACCATGGTGAGGCAATCGGCGAGCGCCTGGCAGGGATGTTCTTCGTCGGTCAGCGCGTTCACGACACACAACCCGGGCGCCGCGTCAGCGAATGACTGGAGGCGCGCCTGCGCGAAGGTGCGGATGATGACCCCGTACACCCAGCGCTCCATGTTGCGCGCCACGTCAGCGATCGTCTCGCGCCCGCCAAGGACGACGTCGGCCGGCGGCTCGATGACATCGCCGCCGAGCTCGCGGACGGCGATCATGAACGTGGCACGCGTGCGCAGCGACGGTTTCTCGAACAGCAGCGCGAAGTGACGTCCATCGAGTGGACGATGATGCGGACGTCGCGCAGCGCGCGCATCCTTCATGGCTGCCGCAAGGTTCAGGCACGCCTCGAGGGTCGCGTGATCGAAATCAAGCACCGACAAAAAACGTGACGGCGCCTCAGCAGATGTCTTCATGTCCTGTATTCCGCGTTGATCTTCACGTACTCGGCCGTGAGGTCGCACGTCCACATACGGGACGTCCCAGGGCCGCCCGTGCCGAGGTCCACCTCGACATCGATCTCCGTGCCCTGCAGGTACGTCGCGGCCTCCGGCGCGCGTTCATCGTACGGCCGGCCGTTGGCGAACAGCTCGATCGCGCCGATTCGCACGGCCGCGCCGGCGAGCTGGAAGGCGGATCCCGATCGTCCGGCCACGGCGACGAGCCGGCCCCAGTTGGGATCCCCCCCGTGGATGGCGGTCTTGACCAGTGGCGAATTGGCGATCGCGCGCACCGCGCGCTTCGCGTCTTCATCCGACGCCGCGCCGAGAACCCGTACCGTGATGAGCTTGGTCGCCCCCTCTCCGCCGCGGACGATGCCGATTGCGAGAGGCTCGCAGACCTGGACCAGCGCGTCGACGAGCGCGTCGAATACCCCTTCGCCGAGCGCCACACCCGAGGCGCCGTTGGCAAGCACGAACACGCAGTCGTTGGTCGAGCACTCGCCGTCAACGGTGATGGCGTTGAACGTGCGGTCGCATGCGACCTTCAGCGCTCGCTGCAGCAGGCCGGGTTCGACGTCCGCGTCCATCGTCAGGAACCCGAGCATGGTGGCCATCATCGGTTCGATCATCCCGGAGCCCTTGGCGATGCCGCCGATGCGGAACGTGCCTGCGTCGCCGCGCACCTCGATCGCCATCTCTTTCGGGAACGGATCGGTCGTCATGATCGCTCTCGCGGCTGCGGGACCGCCGTCTGGCGACAGCGCCGACACGGCGTCCGCGATGCCCTGCTCTACCTTGGCCATGTCGAGCTTCACGCCAATGACCCCGGTCGACGAGACCAGCACGTTCGTGAGGTCGCAGGAGAGCGCCGCAGCCGTGAGCTGCGCCATCGCCCGTGCGTGCGTCATGCCGTCGTCGCCGGTGCACGCGTTGGCGCAGCCGCTGTTCACCACGATCGCCGAGGCCTTGCCGTGGCCACTCGCCACGTGGGCTTTCGACACGAGGACCGGCGCGGCCTGCGCCAGGTTCGTGGTGAAGACTGCTGCAACCGACGCCGGACGGTCTGATGCGATCACCGCGAGGTCCAGGCCTTTCGCCTTGATCCCGCACGAGACTCCGGCGGCGCGGAAGCCCATTGGCGCGGTGACGCTCCCGTCGATTTTCGTGTACACGTCGCGCATTACGCAGGGACGAGCTGAAGGCGCTCGACGTTGAGCCGCCGCCCGCCGGCCACGCGGCCGCCGTGGATGAGCGCCGCGGGCTGGACCGGCCGGATCGTTGCGCCGTCGCGGAGCGGCAGTGTCACGGCGTACTGGCCGCAATGCCGGAACTGCGCGCACGAACGGCAGTCGCGCTCGATCTTCTCCGGCACCCACACGTGCGGCACGATCGTGAACCCGAGGCGAACGAAGTGCGATGGCTCATGCGTGAAGGCGCAGAGCGTGGCGAACCCGCTGCCGGCTCCCTTGGACGCGAGATGCGCGACCAGGCGCGGTCCGATCTGGCGGCCGCGGGATTCCTCGGTCACGACGAGAGAGCGGACCTCCGCCACGTCGCCGCTCAGGGGCGCGAGCTCGGCGCAGCCGACGACGGCACCGCCGGCGTCCGCCACCGTGAACCGCACGATGTTCGCCGTCACGTCGTCGAGCGTGCGCGGCAGCAGGTGTCCTGCCGCGAGGTTGTCGGCGATCAGCCGGTGAACGGCCGCGGCGTCCGCGGCTGCAGCCTGTCTGAACGTGACATTCATGACGCTTTCTCCTCTGTAACCACCGCGAGCGCATCCTCCAGGATGGCGATGCCCGCATCAAATTCCTCCGCCGTGATGATGTACGGCGGAAGAAGACGAATGACCGTGTCCGACGTCCGATTGATCAACAGCCCGCGCTCGAGCGCGGCCTGAACGACCGCCGCTGCGGGCCGATCGATCTCGATACCCCAGATGACACCCGAGCCGCGTACGTCCCTCACCGCGGCATGGCGTGAGGCGAGCGCCTTCAGGGAAGCGTCCGCGTGGCGGCCGATCCCGGCGACGTGATCCATCAGCCCACCCTCGACCAGCTCGGTGAGAAACACGAGTGCCGCCCGGCAGGCCAGCAGGTTGCCGCCGTACGTGCTGCCGTGATCGCCGAATGCCGCTGTGGCCGCGACCTTCTCGCTGAACATGGCCGCGCCGATCGGCACCCCGGCGCCGAGCGCCTTGCCGAGCGCCATCAGGTCCGGCTCGAGGCCCAGCGCCTGTGAGTGGAACGCGCGCCCCGTTCGTCCGAGGCCGCACTGCACTTCATCGGCGATCAGAAGCGCGCCCGTCGCGCGGCAGCTTGCCGAGATGGCGTCCGCCATGGCCTGGCTCAGCGGGCGTACGCCCCCCTCACCCTGGATCGGTTCCACGATGACCGCAGCCGTGTCGGATGTCACCGCCGCCCGGAGCGCGTCGGGATCATTGGCCGGCACGAAGACGACATCACCGACGAGCGGCGCGAACGGCGCGCGGTAGTGGTCGTCCCACGTCACCGAGAGGGAGCCCATCGTGCGTCCGTGGAACGAATGCTGGAGGGCGACGAACGTTCCACGCGGCGTGCCCGCTGCGTGCCAGTAACGGCGCGCGAACTTGAGGCAGGCTTCGACCGCTTCGGTGCCGCTGTTGCAAAAAAACGCGCGGTCGAGACCCGAGAGCGCGCTCAGGCGGGAGGCGACCTCCGCCTGCAACGGATGAAAGAACAAGTTGGACGTATGCAGCAGTTCCTTCGCCTGTTCGGCGATGGCGGCCGCAAGCCCCGGGTGCGCATGGCCGAGCGACGCGACCCCGACCCCGGAGATGAGGTCGAGATACTTCCGGCCGTCCTGCGCGTAGAGGTAAGCCCCGGTGCCGCGCTCGAACACGACCTGACCGCGCCGGTACACCTGCAGCACGTGCCGCGCTTCGGTCTCGATCACATTCATGGTTGTCGTCGTCTTCTTCATGCCGTCACACCCGCAGACCGAATCCTGGTCCCAGGCGCCTTGACGAAATCCTGGATGCCGCGCCCGGCAACGATTGACACCTCGGCCACTCCGGCGTTGAGCGCGACCCGGCACGCCAGGAGTTTGGCGACCATCCCTGAATGCGCCTCACCCGATGCAATCATGGCGTCAACCGTGTCGAGCGTCAGCTCGTCGATCGACGCGCCCGCCGCGTCGAGGACGCCGGCCGTTCCACCCGCGATGATCAGACGGCTGGCCC
This sequence comes from Vicinamibacterales bacterium, assembly GCA_035575695.1. Classification (GTDB taxonomy): domain Bacteria; phylum Acidobacteriota; class Vicinamibacteria; order Vicinamibacterales; family 2-12-FULL-66-21; genus JACDCA01. The sequence goes on along the minus strand of DATLXP010000261.1, from coordinate 10,153 downwards.
CGAGCTCTCCGGCGACGTGACCCGCGAGCGTATCGGCGTTGACATTCAGCAGATCTCCGCCGCCGGTGACGCCGATACTTGCCACGACCGGCACGTAGCCGAGATCCACGAGATCGCGCAGCAGCGTCGCCTGCGCGCCACACGGCTGCCCGACCAGTCCGAGATCCACCTGCGCGCCTGCCGCACTCGTGAAGATCGCCGCGCGGTCCGCTGAGCCGATCCCGGCATCCGCGCCGGTGAGCCCGACGGCCCGTGCCCCCTCGGCGTGCAGCGCCGCGACAAAGGCCGTGTTGTTGCGCCCTGCAAGCACCGACACCACGACGTCCAGCGTCGGCGCGTCCGTGATGCGCAGGCCGTCAACAAACCGCGGTTCGATGCCGCGCGCGCGAAGCTCGGCGTCGATCGCGCGCCCGCCGCCGTGCACGACAACGAGGGGAGTCGTGATCGACAGGGCCGAGACCGCGCCTGCCATCTCGCGCATGGCGGACGGGGAGTCGAGCAGTTCCCCCCCGAGCTTGAGCACCACGAGCCCGCCGATGTCGCCCAGGCTGCGGCGTGACACGCCCGTCAATTGAGCCCCGCGGTTTCGTCGAGGCCGTAGGCCACGTTGAAATTCTGGATCGCCTGTCCGGCGGCCCCCTTCACCAGGTTGTCGATGACCGCCACCATGACGAGTTGCCCGCCCGGGCGGTCCACCTTCCAACCGATGTCGCAGTAATTCGTGTGCGCGACGTGCTTGATCTCCGGGAGGTCGCCGCCGGTGAGGCGGACGAACGGCGAGTCCGCGTACGCCTGGGTGAGCGCGGCCTCGACTTCGTCAGCGCCGACGCCAGGGCGCAGCCGTGCATAGATGGTCTCGAGGATCCCGCGGTCGATCGGCACCAGGTGCGGGACGAACGTGACGTCCGCGCCGATCTCCTGCTCGATCTCCGCCGCGTGGCGGTGCGCGAACACGCCATAGGCCGCCATACTGCCGTGGATCTCCGAGAAGTGCGTCCGCTCGGTCGGCGTCTTGCCCGCGCCCGAGATACCGGACTTCGCATCGATCACGATACCGGGCTCGAGCAGGCCAGCGGCGACCAGCGGGCGCAGCGAGAGAATCGCCGCCGTCGGGTAGCATCCGGCGCACGCGATGAGCTGCGCATCGCGCAACTCGGACCGGTAGAGCTCCGTGAGGCCGTACGACGCGTGACCGTTCGCCGGGGAGTGCGGATACCACTTGCTGCGGAGCTCGGGGTCACGCAGCCGGAACGCCCCGGAGATGTCGAACACGCGAAGACCGCGCGCGATGAGCTGCGGCGCCAGTGTCGCGGAGACGCTGTCAGGCAGCGCGAGGAACACGGCGTCGGTCTCGCTGGCGAGGCGCTCGACGTCGAGCGCCTCGACCGGCGCATCCCAGATGCGGGTGAGGGCCGGAATGCGCTTGGCGTCCGAGCCGGCCGACGCCATCGCCAGCCGGACGTCGACGTGCGGGTGGCGAGCCAGCCTGCGCATCAGCTCGACCCCGGAATAGCCAGTCACGCCAGCCACTCCCACCCGGATTAAAGAATACTTATGCATCGAACTGATTAGTTATACGATCCTTTATATATGCATTCAAGTCTTTTCTTTACAGCATCTTGAGTAGGGATAATCATGCTGTATACTCCTCATGGTATTTGCATATTTATGAAAACCTATCGGCAGACAGCCATCCTTCAAATCGTTGAATCGGAGTCGATCTCCAGCCAGGAGCAACTCCGTAAGCGATTGAAAGAGAAGGGGATCGAGGCCACACAGGCGACGCTGTCTCGAGATATTCGCGACCTCGAGCTCGTCAAGAAGTCGGCGGATGGAGCCTACAGCCGGCCGGGGGCGGTAGCTCAGCAGGACCTGGTCGAGGTACTCGAAACCGCCGTCACCGATTATCTGACCCGGCACGAGCGCGTCGAGCAGATGCTCGTCCTGCGGACTGACGCGGGGAATGCGCAACCGCTGGCTGTCGCGATCGACCGGGCTCGGCTGCCAGAGGCTGCGGGCACGATCGCCGGGGATGACACCATCCTCGTGATCTGTCGCAGCGCGGAGCAGGCCGACGCGCTCCTCCGGAGATTCGACCGCTTGATGCGGGCATGAGGGCACAGACAGGAATGAACAGGATCGTTCTCGCGTACTCAGGAGGGCTCGTCACATCTGTGGCGATCCCATGGCTCGCGGCCGCATACGAGGCCGAGGTGGTCACGGTCACGCTCGACATCGGGCAGGGGCTCGAGCTGGCACCCGTTCGCGAGCGTGCCCTGGCCGCTGGTGCGACGCGCGCCCATGTCATCGACGCGCGTGAAGAATTCGTGCGGGACTACATCCTGCCGGCCTTGCAGGCCGGGGCCCTCCCCCTGGATCGCTCGCTCGGCACGGAGTTGTCTCGTCCCCTGATCGCCAAGCGGCTCGTCGACATCGCACGGATGGAAGGGGCCTCGGCGGTCGCGCACGGGTGCACGTGTGACGATAAGGACCGCGCGCGGCTCGAAGCCTGCGTCGCTGCCCTCGACCCGGCGCTGCGGATGCTCGCGCCGGCATGCGAATGGTCGATGTCGCCGGCCGACGTCACGGAGTACGCCCGCACCAAGCGGATTCCTGTTGCGATCCCCGGCCCGCACGACAGCATCGACGCCAACGTCTGGGGGCGGTCCATCGTCGGTTCCGCGTCCGAACGCCCCTACACGCTCACCCGTCCGTCGCAGGACGGTCCGGGCGAACCGGCGTTCATGGAGATCGAGTTCGAACATGGCGTGCCCGTGCGAACCAACGGCCTCGAGATGCCGATGATCGAGTTGATCGAAAGTCTCGAAACCATCGCAGGGACGCATGGCGTCGGTCGCTTTCCGACCTCTTCTCTCTCTGCTCCAGGACCCGGTGAGAGCGTGTCGGAGTCTCCCGCGGCTGTCGTCCTGGGCACCGCGCACGCGGCCCTCGCGCGCCGCGTGGGTGGCGCCGAGCTCAGACGTCTGGAGGACGATCTCTCGCGCGTGTACGCCGGCCTCGTCGAGCGTGGCGAATGGTTCTCGCCCACCCGCGAAGCTATCGACGGGTTCTTTCGGGCGCTCGCGCCGCGCGTGACGGGGTCGGTCAGGTTGAAGCTCCTGAAGGGAACCTGCGAGGTGGTGAGCTGATGGCGCATCTCTGGTCCGGTCGTTTCGAAGGAAGCCCCGACAAGGCGCTCTTCGAGTTCGGCGCGTCGTTCGCATTCGACCGTCGACTGTTCCAGGACGACGTCACCGGCAGCATCGCGTGGGCCGAGGGACTCGAGCGCGCCGGCGTCCTGACGACCGACGATGCGGCTTCGATTCGAACGGCGCTCGAAGCCATGCTCGTCCTTGGCAGTACCGACCCGGCGTTTTTCGCATCCGCGGAGGCCGGCTCCGACGAAGACATTCATTCGTTTGTGGAGCGCGAGCTCGTGGCACGCGTGGGCGAGGCGGGCCGGCGCCTCCACACCGGGCGATCGCGTAACGAGCAGGTCTCGCTCGACCTGCGGCTCTATCTGAAGCGTCGAGCCCCGCTACTGCAGGGCGCGACCGCCGCGCTTGTCGCAGCGCTCATCGCGAAGGCCGAGGAGGCCGGTGACGCGCTGATGCCCTCCTACACGCACATGCGCCGCGCGCAGCCGATCCTGGTGTCCCATTTCTTCCTGGCGCACGTCGCAGCCCTCAGGCGTGATCACAAGCGGCTCGGCGTTCTGCTCGACGAAATCGACGAACTGCCGCTCGGGTCTGGCGCCATCGCGGGCACGAGCTACGGCATCGATGTGCAGGCTCTCGCCTCCCGCCTCGGCTTCTCGCGCATCGTCGCCAACAGCATCGACGCGACAGGTGACCGCGACTTCGTCGCGACCTTTCTTCACGCGTCCGCGCTCGCGATGGTGCACCTCAGTCGCATCGCTGAGGACTTGATTCTGTTCACCTCGGAGGAGTTCGGCTTCCTCGACCTTGCCGATTCGGCCGCAACCGGCAGCAGTCTCATGCCGCAGAAGAAGAATCCGGATCCGCTGGAGCTCGTGCGCGGGAAGTCCGGACGCGTGATCGGCCGCCTCGCCGGATGGCTGACGACAATGAAGGGATTGCCGATCGGGTACAGCAAGGATCTTCAGGAAGACAAGGAGGCGCTCTTCGACGCGGAGGACACGCTTCGCGGGTCGCTCGACGCCGTGGCGTCCGTCGTGCGTGGGCTGACGATCAAGGCGTCCGTGAGCACCCGTGCCGCGTCAGGACTCCTGCTGGCCACTGACGTGGCGGACTATCTGGTGGCGAAGGGGTTGCCATTTCGTGACGCGCACGAAGTGGTCGGGAGGCTCGTCCGGCAGTTGCTCGAGGAAGGTCGGTCGTTCGACGCGCTCACGCAAGAAGAGTGGCAGGCGCACTCGACGCTCTTCTCGTCTGATGTGGTCGATTGGGTGACGCCGGGGGCGTCGGTCGGAAGAAAGCGCACGCCGCAGTCGACGGCGCCCGAAGCCGTCACCGCCGCGCTCGAGGAAGCGCGGCGGTGGGCAGACGAAGTGCTGAAATCCAGGAACTAGAAGCGGAATGATACGCCGAGGGATCCGCGCCAGAACTTGAACGATCCCACGGAGAAGTCGACGCCGTCGCCTTGTTCGTCGTCCTGCAGGGAACGGAAGTAGCGCACGTCGCCTCGCAGACCGAACTGGTCGTTGAAGAACACATGAGCGCCGGCGCCGACGTTGTAGCCCAGATCGCTGCTGGACACATCGAAGAAGTCGTCCGCGTCGTTGATGCTGGTCCGGATGATGCCGAGCCCACCTGATGCGTAGGGGCGAATCCCCTTGCCGCTGGTCCCGCCGATCGGCGCCGCCAGAACGACGTTACCCATCAACGTCGTGACGGTGCTTTCGTCGTAACCGAAGTTGACGTTGCCCGAGCCGGTCGTGTTCTCGAAGAAGTTCGGCGAGTAGCCGAAGTCCGCCTCGAACCCGAAAATGCCGGCGCCCATCCAGGCCAGTGACGCACCGAAGTTGGACTTGCGTTCGAACTTGTCTTCGAAATCCGCGCCGGACTCATTGAACTTTGCGGATCCACCGAAGTTGATTCCGACAAACGGCGTGAAGATCCAGTCCGCCGACACTTTCGCCGGGGCGGCGCCAGCCACCACACATACCAACGCCGCACTCATAAACAACTTTCGCACTGACATAGCTTGGTCCCTCAATTTCGTCACGTAGTTATGTAGTTATTGCTCGAAACGAGCGCCGCACGAAGCTCGTCCGTGGACGGAACGTGTATGCAGAATTCTCTGCAAGCGGGATGCCCTACCGGCAACTGTTGAGCAGGGCCCACGCTCGAGCTACATGCTTTTCGGTGGTGTGCAGGTTGCCCACCGCCAGCCGGATCGCATATCGCCCGTCGAGCTTCGTATGAGATACGAAGATTTCGCCGGTACGGTTTACGGCCTCCAGAAGGCTGGCGTTATGGCTGTCGAGCGCAGTTTCATCACCTCGCAGCTCGGCAGGGATCGAACGGAAGCAGACGACGCTGAAGGGGACCGGGGCCAGGCGCTCGAAATCCTCAGCGGCGTCGACCCACCCGGCAAAGACGTTCGCCAGGCGGATGTGCTCTGCGATCCGATCGCGCAGACCTTTGGCTCCAAAATGCCGGAGCACCATCCACAGCTTCAGCGCGCGAAACCGCCGCCCCAGCTGCACGCCGGTATCCATCAGATTCCTGACCGTGTCCGCCTCGGTCGTCTTGAGGTACTCGGGTGTCAGAGAAAAAGCCGAGCGGAGCACGTCCATGTGCCGCGTGTACAGCACGCTCAGGTCGAATGGCGTAAAGAGCCATTTGTGCGGATTCAGCACGATCGAATCCGCGCCTCGCGCGCCTTCGAGAATGTGCTCGTAGCCGGGTACCATTGCGGCCACGCCCGCGTACGCGGCGTCCACATGCAGCCAGACCTGTTCACGTGCACACACCTCGGCGATCAGCGTGACGGGATCCATGCTCGTCGAGGAGGTCGTACCGACCGTCGCGACGACGGCCAGTGGGATCCATCCGGCAGCCCGATCTTCGGCAATCGCCGCGGCGAGCACGTCGACGCGCATGCTGAACGCAGCGTCGGACGGAATTTTTCTGAGGGACTCGTGGCCAAGACCGAGAAGGATGATGGCCTTGTCGATCGACGAGTGCGCCTGGTCCGACGCGTACACACGGCACCGCCCGGTGAGGCCCTGAGAGCGAACACCAGGCACGGCGCGCTCGCGCGCCGCGGCCAGCGCATGCAGCGTCGACACCGAGGCGGTGTCGTAGATCACCCCGTCGAAGTCGTCCGGCAGGTGCACCAGGCGCCGCAGCCATGAGAGCGTGACCGTCTCGAGCTCGGTGGCCGCCGGCGATGTGCGCCACAGCATGGCCTGCACGTTGAGCGCGGCGGACAGGAACTCGGCGAGGATCCCCGGGGCACTGCCCGTGATCGCGAAGTACGCAAAGAAACCGGGATGGTTCCAGTGGGTGATGCCCGGCATGATGATCCGCTCGAAATCGTCGAAGATCGCATCGAACGGTTCGCCGGCGACGGGCGCCTCTGTCGGCAAGGCGCGGGTGAGGTCACCCGGAGCGACCTGTGCCAGGACCGGGTACGTGTGGGAATTCGACAGGTAGTCTGCGATCCAGTCGGCGACCCGATGTGCTTCGCGCCGGAACGCCTCCGGGTCCATATCGCCGAGAGGGTGCTGCGTCATCGCAGCTCGATTTTAGCGTTTCTCGATTTCAACCGACACAGGACCCGAGAGGCGCGCCGTCACGATCGTACCGCTCGCGAGCGTCGCGGCGTTGCGTCCGCCCGCCATCACGACCGCCGTGCCGCCGGCCGCGCCAGTCGCGCCGCCGAGCAGAGCGCCCTTGCCGCCGCCCATGATCGCGCCGAGTACGGCCCCGCCGATGGCCGCGCCGCCGATCGTGCGCGAGCTCTCCGCAGTGGGTGATTCACCTTCCCGCACGATCGTCTCGGTCCGGAGCGCGATCTGCCGGCCGCCGTCCAGTACCAGTGTGTGAAAGCGAACTCCGAGTCGCGACCGTTCCTTCACCTTGCCCCCGCGCTCCACCATCGTCACGGCGCCGATCATCCGCGAGTGCGAGGGAATCACAAGCCGGCCGTCGACATACACGTCCCGGGTGACGCGTGCGTCGACGCGGTCCTCCGTACGCGCCTGCTCGCTCGACACCGACGTCTCGACCTCGAGCCCGATCACCGACGATGCGGGGAGGACAACTTCGTCGAATTGCGCATGCGCTGATGGCGCCGGTTCGGTCGCGCTGCTCCGCGCCGCAGGCGCCTCAGCCCGAGTGACCGTCGCTTCAGCCCGCGCCACTGGCGCATGCGACTCGACGGGTCGAGAAGGGAGCTCGAGGGGCGGTGTGACGGCGTCCGGGACGCGCCGGCTTCTCGGAGCCACACGGCCCTGCGGTGGAGTGGTTCGAGCGACGGAAGAATCAGCGCGCCGCGGATCAGCCATCGTCGGGGGGGCCACGACGGCTTCCGTCTCGGCGACGGGCGCGGCCCCTGCTGAGTCAGGCGCCTCGACTGACGCGGCGGCGTGCGGCTGAACAGCGGGTTCGGTCACAGCCGCGTTGCTGCGAATGGCCACATAGGCGCCGCCAACCGCCGCCGTGAGACTGCCCGCCGCAAGCAGGCCTATTCCGATTGATCGGGAAAACATGTCGACACTCCTGGATACCCTGTCTTGAGCAAGCGGCGTACCCCTCGGTGCAGGTCAAAACACCTGCGGGACAGGCGCTTTTTCGAACGTCCGGCTGTCGGCTGGCAGCGGCGACATGCGCGGGTGACACGCCTTGTCCTCCATGCAGGACCCTCGAGCGTCTAATAATAGAGATACTGGGCTTCTACGGCTGCGCCTGACGGCACTGCCGTTGCAGCTCAGCCGCGCGTCTGGAGGATTCTCATGCGTCCCGTGCCCCTGTTCTTTACCGTCCTTCTCTTTGCTCTGGGTGCTTTGGCCCCGGCTGCCTCCCTCAGCGCCCAGACGCTGACGACCCGCGACATCGTGGAGCTCTCGAAAGCGGGCCTCGCAGAAGACATTCTGCTGGCGCTGATCGAGGTGAACCGATCGGTGTTCCCGGTCGATCGCGCCACCTTGACGTCGCTCAAGAGGGCCGGCGTCTCGCCGAATGTCATCGTCGCGATGGTGCGCAGCGGACGCGAGGAGGTGCCCCTGCCCGCTCCGGTGTCCCCGCCGATCGTCCATCACGACAGCGTGAGCGTCGTCCACGACGACGATGAGCGTGCGAGATCGCGCGAGCTCGAGCGCGAGTTGGAGCGTGCGAAAGACCGCGAGCGCGAGTGGGAACATTCGCGAGGGCAGCGCCGCCAATTCGAGGTCGTCATTCCCGTGGCCGTGCCGATCTATATTCCGGTCCCCGTCTACCGTCGCGAACCGATCCAGCCCGCCGAGCCGGTCTACTGGGGTTGGGGAGGAAAGTTGCGCCCTGATGCGTGGAAACCCGCCGAGATCCGCAGCGAACCGAGAGACCCCTACAGGGACAGAAACTAGGAGCCTGGCTCGTCGTCTGACGCGACGGCGTGCCTGAGGCCCTTGACGAGTGTGACGGCCGCCGGGATCAGAACGGCTGCTCCGAGCAACAGATCGCTCGGCCGCAAGGCGCCCTGCGGCGCGGGCGCCACCATCGCCCTGTCGATGTCGCAGTTGGTGTCGTCCGGGAAGGGCCGCACCGTGAACTCCCCCTTCGCCCGCTTCTCTTCGTAGGCCTGTTCGGCCCGCGCCCCGATCTTCTTCTTCTCCCCCGGAATTTTTTCACCGACGTCCTTGCCGTAGGGGGACGCGTGCTCGATTTCAGCATTCATTTCGGCGCCGACGAGGATGGCGATGCCCGACAGGTAGAGCCACAACATCAGGACCATCACCCCGCCGATGACGCCGTACGTTTCGTTGTAGGTGCCGAACCGCGACACGTAGAACTTGAATCCGAGAGAGATCAGCAACCAGAGTGTCGCGGCCAGAAGGGACCCTGGTGTGATCCAAACCCAGCTCTGTTCGGCGTCCGGGGCGTAGTAATACAGAAGCGCGAACGCGGTCGACACCAGCATGAACACGACAGGCCACTGAAGAACCTTCCAGGTCGCGACGAATGCGGGGCCGAGGCCTGCCATCGCGGCAACCTTCTCTGCGATGGCCGGACCCGCCACGATGAGCGTCATCGAGACAAGGATGAAGAGTGCCAGTCCGACGGTGAGCCCGAGCGCAGTGAGTCGCACCTTCCACCACGGGCGCCCTTCCGTGATGTCGTAGGCGGTATTGAGGGTGGAACACATCGACAACACGGCGCTCGAACTGCTCCAGAGCGTGAACACGAACGCCAGGGTCAGCAGTCCGCCGGCGTTGGTGTCAGAAATCTTCTTGATCTGATCGGTGACGATCGAGGTCACGGCGCCCGGTGCGACGCGGCTCAACATCCCGACGACGTCGTCGATCAGATGGTCAACAGGAAAGAAGCTGGCTATCGAGATGACTGCGAGAATGGCGGGGAACAGGGCGAAGAAGAAGTAATAGGCCTGCTGCGCGGCGAGATCCAGCGCCCCGTCGGCCAGGGTCTCGTTCGCCGTGCGTTTCAGCAGCTCGCCCAGGCTCAGGGGGATGGTCAGTCGCGTAAGCATGAGATGTGGGTAGCAACGTGAATGCCAGAGGTCTGCCAGCCCAGCCGCGCGTGGTATAACGCCCAATAGGGGACAGCCACCATTTGACCTCAAATGAAGGGGACAGCCACCAATTAGGAATGGTGGCTGTCCCCTACTCGCTTCTGGGGGCCGTGAGATCGGACCGTCGCTTCCAACCCATGCCGCTTCACCATCGCCTGCACCCACCCATCCTCCCCATACGGAGCGCCTCGCTGCACAGATAGGCGCAGCCCGCGCAGTTCCGCGGGGTCGATGCCTTGATTCACAAACGCATGCCAGTTGGGCGGACGGGCAACAGGCCATTCCGACAGATAGCGCTGACCGTCAGGCGTGGATCGCCGCGTCAAACTCGACCACCGGTACTGCTCCGCGCGCTGGACGATGGCCGCCCTGAGCGGATTCGCCTCTACATATCTCAGGACCCGATAGAGGTGCGCATCGTCTTGCACCAGGAAAT
>DATLXP010000260.1:0-2996 GCA_035575695.1 Vicinamibacterales bacterium | reverse complement strand
GAGAAGCCTGCGGGCTCATGCGAGCACCGCGACGATCCGATCGCGTCTGGGATCGGAGGGGTTCCTGCGCCAGGACTATTTCACTACCACGGGCGCCTGGTCGTAGGGGGTGTAGCCCTCCCACGTCCAGGGCATGCCGGGGAAAACGACTGGACGTACGCCCGCAGGTTCTCGCCGATGTGGTCCTGATCGCCCATCAGGGTCTTCAGTGTGAGCGGCGACGTGTTGTAGAAATGCTGGCCGGACGCCTTCAGGAGAAACGGTTCCGGGTTCAGCCCCGCCTTCTCGCGCACCACCAGCTAGTGGTGCACGGCCGTCTTAGTCGGCTCCAACACGCAGTCCAGCCGACGCAACACGGTGAACGGGAGGATCACCTTCCCGTACTCGGACTGCTTGTAATCGCCACGCAGCAGGTCCGCGACCGACCAGATGAACGATGAGAGGTTCGGTTCAGGCATTGGGATGGCTAGCGGACGATGTCCAACACTGCGAGGCTTCGAGTCCACCTGCGGCCCATTTGCCTCGCCGCGATTACGTGGAGTTTACCCTCGGGGCTGGGCCATGGCCAGCGTGAGGCGCTGGAGCATCGGCATAGTGCGCCACTGGGCGCAGATACTCGGTCAGTACGGCTGCGCCGGGTGAATCGGACCGCGCTGACGGCATCAAGCCCCGGCGCTATGCGTTGAGGACCTCGAACCCGTCTCGCCCGTGACGCCAGACCATCAGATTCTCAATCAGCCGCCGCAGTTCGCGGTTGTCCAACGCGCTCGCGGGAAACACCTCGCCGTCGATCTCCAAGCTGTCTATGCGCAGCACATCGAGCTGCACGGACAGCCCGTCGACGAGCAGGGCCTCCATGAGTTCCCGCATGCGAATGTTAGTCTTCTGCGACTTGCCGGGCCGCAAGTATCCGTCCACGCGACGAGCAAGGTTTTCACACTCACCGACGTACGCCCGCCGAATATCACCGGGCGTCTGTCGGAACGGGAGCCACCGATAGACGGCTGGGCCGGCGTACGGGCCTGATCGCTTCAAGGGGGAGGGGAATCGACAAGGCGAGCCGTCGTCGAGCAGGACGGTCGTCCATTCGTAGGCCAGAGAAATGTTTGCGGTGGTCATCTCGGGGGTTCCTCGCTAGCGCTGCTCGATCACCGCGACCCGTGCGGCGATGTGCTGGTTATACTCCGCCCCGTCGGCACCGGAATGCACCCGGCGGTGGCAGTTCGGGCAGATGGCAGCGACCCATGCCGGATGGTCGGGACCCCGATCAGCCAACCGGCGTATGTGATGCGGCTCGAGGTACGGTTCACCGCTGACCCGTGTGAACGGCGCCGGGTGCGCGCAAGCCTCACAAATGCCGCCGGCACGCCGCAACACGTAGGCCCGCACGGCGACGCTCCTCCGGTACGCCGTCGTCTTGCGTTGCCCGGGTGTTGCACCCGCCGGGGGCTCGGCGAGGGCGGCGGCGCGGAGTTCCGCCAGTGACAGCTGTCCGGTCCCTTCGGTGCCCTCCGTAGCCTCAGGGAGGGGTGGGGCGACGCCCTCCGTCGTGGGCTCCAGTTCCAGTTCGAAGACAATGGCCCGCCGGGGGTTCCCGTCTCGATCCGGCGCGACTTCGGGGTGGTGTCCAGCGTACGCGGCCTCACCGAGGTACCGCACGTGCCCACGATGTGCTTGTTCAAACAGGTGCAGTCGCTTCCCGTCCGCCTCGTGATCCCTGATGGCACGGTTCCCCCGGACCATCTGCATATCGCCGACTTGGCCCTCCCCGGTGTACCAGAAGGTCCCATCGTCGCGGAGCCCATCGGCGTACCCGTAACGCTCGCCCGATTCCCCGGTGAACAGCATGAGAATGGGCGCCGCAGTCGGGGTGCTGATGCCGCCCTGTTGTTGCCCGCCAAGCTCGGCGTGCAGGTCGCGCCGCCGGTAGATCGCTCCCGAAATGAAGTCCATGCGTGCAGCATCCTAACCCTGTTCGGATGCCTCAGATCGCAGTGGGCAGCCGCATCCACGTCGGCCTGACTCGGTTCGGGGGGCGGGATCGTACACCTCGGCGTCGGGATACAGGGTTCGCGCGGCGAGGCGAGGATGAGGTCGGGGTTCTCGGCGCCAACAGGAACATCAGGCCGGGCGGCGTTCAAGGCCGTGGCGATCTCCGACGGGGCCTGCAGGAGTTTCCAGACGCCACGGTCGACGGTGGCGATCCACCGGCCCATGACCCTGATGGTTACGGGCAAAACCGGCACGCCCCCCGGAAAGTGACCGGGCCATGGGTGCTGCTCGTGGAGCCGCCTTGGCGTCGCTTGAGGGCGACACCGACCCTTCCCGGCCTCGTGATGATAACGCCGGGATCCCCGCCCCCTCGTGGAGACGCGGTTTTTTGGAACGGCCCACCCCACACACGGTGGGCCTGATTCCACCGGGTCGACCCGGATGTGCGACGGGCTGCTAAACGGATCGGCGCGTGTGCTCGCGGAGTCGGCCGCGCACCCGGGCGCCGTCGACACACGATCCTACGTCCCGGCCGCCGGCAGTTACCAGGTTAACCAAGGTTAACTGTCGCGTCGTTATCCCGACTTGGAGAGCGAGAGGCTGCTAAACGTACTAGCCGGCACCCCAATGAATTGGGCGGCTGAAGGCGAATTTTTTGTTGAGAGTTACGACCCTTTGAGGAATATTCATCAAGATGAGTGTTCTTCCCGTCCACGAGCTGAGTGAAGACTTGAGTGAAACGTTGATACGTCGTTTGGCAGCGAGGCTACCCCGACACCTGCAGAACCGACTGGGGTGGAGCTTCGACCACTACTTCCGGAGACGGCGACCCACGGCACAAGGGGAGAGCCTGCTCCAGATACTGAGGGGACCGGCTTTTTCGGACCACTACGTGGGTGAATTTGCGGCCCCCGTCATTGCCTTCCGAGCGTATTCATTGGGGCTTTGGCCCATGAGAGCTCGGTGAGGATGATTCTCATTGTAGTCCTGTCTCCACAGCTCGA
>DATLXP010000259.1:0-44634 GCA_035575695.1 Vicinamibacterales bacterium | reverse complement strand
TTTATTGGTCGGGGCGACTGGATTCGAACCAGCGACCCCTTGACCCCCAGTCAAGTGCGCTACCAGGCTGCGCTACGCCCCGACGACCAATTCACACCGATTTCTGTCTCTTCCCTCGCCCCTTTGGCGGGTCAGGCCTCTGGAGCTCGAATCCCTCGGGACGCGCCGTCGCGACCGGGGTCGCTGACAGCATCGCCTTGAGCTCGTGCAACCCGCGCTGCACTTGCAGCAGCCGCTCCCGGGCTTCGCTGCCGAGCAGCATGTCCACATCGGGAGGCGCGGCCGCCGGTGGCGCTGACTTCCCTTCTTCGGCCAGCTTGCGCCGCGCGCCCGCCAGCGTCAGCCCCTCGACAAACAGCAGGTTCTTCAGCCGAAGCACCCGCTCGACGTCCGCGCGGCGATACACGCGCGGCCCCCCCTCGGTCTTCGCGACACCGAGATCAGGAAACTCCGCCTCCCACGATCGCAACACGTAGGGCTGGACCTGCGCAAGCTCGCAGACCTCAGGCTGCCGGAACAGCGAGCGGTTCGGGATCTCCACCGTGGGAAGGGACATCGGGAACGCGACGAAAGTATACCAGAGACTTCGACTAGAACGGCCCGACCCGGTGAGCCCGACCCGCTACTCCGTACCTTTTTTGGTTCTTCGCCGGACGTGGATGCGGATCGGCGTCCCGATCAGATTGAACTGCTCGCGCAGCCGGTTGACCAGGTACCGCTCGTACGAGAAGTGAAACTCCGTCGCGATATTGGTGAAGAAGACGAAGGTCGGCGGCTCAACCGACGTCTGTGCGCAATACAGGACCCGGACCGCGCGACGCCCGGGGCTTGCGGGCGGGTGCTCCGCCGTGACCTCATTCACGAACCGGTTCAATTCTCCCGTCGTCACGCGCGTCGACCGGGCCTCGGCGACGCGGTCCACCATTTCGAGGACCTTGGTCGCGCGCTCCCCCGTCGCGGCAGAGATATGAAGGATCGGCGCGTAGTCGAGGAACTTCAGCTGGCGCCGCAAGTCGGCGTCGAACGTCTTGTAGAAGTCGGGCCCGCGCTCCTTCATCAGGTCCCACTTGTTGGCGACGATCACGATCCCGCAACCCGCCTTCTCTGCCTCACCCGCAATCGCGCCGTCTTGATCGGCCGTGCCGATCGACGCGTCGATCACGAGCACGGCGACGTCCGCCTGCTTGATGGCTCGACGCGCGAGGAGAACGCTCAGCGACTCGAGCTGTCCGCTCTTGGCCACGCGTCCGGGGCGGCGAATGCCGGCCGTGTCCACGATCCGGAAGTTGCGCTTGTGCCAGCGCAGCACCGCGTCCACCGTGTCGCGGGTCGTCCCCGGCGTATCGCTGACGATCGACCGCTCTTCCTTCAACAGACGATTGAGAAGCGACGACTTTCCAACATTGGGACGCCCGACGATCGCGATGGCCGTTTCTTCCGGCGTATCGAGGGACTTTCCCGCCTCGCGCCCGGTCGGGAGGCGACGGACGACTTCATCCAGCAGGTCCCCGACCCCGTCCCCGTGCTCCGCCGCGATCTCCATGACGGGCTCGAAACCCAGCTCGTAGAACTCGAGCACGCGGCCACGCGTCCGTTTGTCGTCAGTCTTGTTGACGACGAGGAGCACCGGGGCCTTCGTGCCGCGCAGATGGTGGGCGATTTCTTCATCCGCCGGCACGAGTCCTTCGCGTCCATCAACGACAAACACAATCACATCAGCAGTTTCGAGAGCCCGCTGGCCCTGGATCACGACCAGTTCATGGAGCGGGTCGGCGCTCGCGCCGAACATCCCTCCCGTGTCGATCAGCGTGAAGGGGGTGTTCTCCCAGTCAGCGGGCTGATGGATCACATCGCGAGTCGTGCCCGCGATGGCCGTCACGATGGATCGGCGAGTCCGCGTGACGCGGTTGAAGAGTGTGGACTTGCCGACGTTCGGACGGCCCACCAACACGACCGTAGGACCGCGCAAATTGGGTTTCAGTGACATGTTCAAAAGTCTATTTAGCCGGATGCTTGACAGCGTAAGTGTTGATATTTATGATAGTTACAAATCTTCAGGAGCCCCTAAGCATGATCAAAGTTGACATTGTCAACGAGGTGTCCAAGATCGCCGATATCACCAAGGTCAAGGCCGAGGTGGCGGTGGACGCCGTGTTCGACGCGATGCGGCTCTCGATGCGGCGCGGCGAGCGGATCGAGCTGCGCGGCTTCGGTGTCTTCCAGGTGAAACCCCGGAAGCGGGGGATCGGCCGGAACCCGCGCACCGGCAAGGAAGTGCGCATCCCTCCCGGGCGCACGATCCGCTTCAAGCCGGGCAAGGACCTGCAGAACATCGGAGGGTAATTGTCCTACCCGCCTGATGAGGCTGGGCGCCACTCGACCTGGCACCCGGACGAGCTGCCGGACCTCAGCCCCGGCGAGCCGACCGCTCAAGCCCCGACTTTTCACATTCCGGCCCTTCCCCGCAAGTTCCAAGGCCGTCTCTGGCTGCATCTCCTGCTGTTCGTCCTGACCCTCGGGACGACGACCGCGGTCGGGGCTTTTCATTATCACTCGTTCGCGTCGGAGTTCGGCCGTATTGACGTCCCATTCGGCTGGGGCCTGCTCGTCCCCGGCCTCTGGTACAGCCTGACGCTGCTCACGATTCTGGGCGCGCACGAGATGGGGCATTACCTGTTCTGCCGGCGCTACAACATCGATGCCTCGCTCCCCTACTTCATCCCGGCGCCCGTGCCGCTGACCGGCACGCTGGGGGCCGTCATCAAGATCAGAGAAGCGTTTCCGACCCGCACGGTGCTTTTTGACATCGGCGTGGCAGGGCCCATTGCGGGATTCGCGATCGTGGTGCCCGCCCTCTTCCTCGGGCTGTCGATGTCACACGTCGTGCCTGTCCCCGTGGGGAACGACGTGTTCTTCCTTGGCGAGCCGCTCCTCTTTCGTGCCGGCGTGAAGCTGGTGTTCGGCACGATCCAGGATGGCTACACGGTCAACATGCACCCGATGATGTTTGCGTCATGGTTCGGTATGCTGGCGACGGCACTCAACCTGCTGCCGTTCGGCCAGCTCGATGGCGGTCACATCACGTACGCGACAATGAAGCGGCTGTCCATGCCGATCTCCCTGGCAACGGTCGCGACGGCCGTCGTGATGACCTGGTTCACGAGCAGCTGGATGTTCCTGACGATGATGATGATCGTGATGCTCTTCCTGCTCGGCCCGCGGCATCCCCGGGTGGTCGCCGAGTGGGAGCCGCTTGCGCGGAGCCGCTACGCGGTCGCCGTGCTCGCGCTGATCATTCTCATCCTCTGTTTCACGCCGGTCCCCATAGCCCTGGTCCAGCAACCGTAGGCCCGACAACCGTAGGCCCGACCTTCAGGTCGGGCGTGGGGAGTCGGACAACCGTAGACCCGACCTTCAGGTCGGGCGTGGCCGGGATTCGCGTCTCCTACAACACACTGATCGGGTCGACGTCCACGATCGTCCGCCTGCGAATGTCCGGGCGCGATGCCAGCGCCGCCACCAGCGCCTTCCGCATCGCGGCGCGGTTCTTCCCCTTCATGAAAAACTGCGCCCGATACTCCCCCTTCAGACGGCTGAGCGGCGCGGGCGCGGGGCCGAGGACTTTGTAGGGCTCGCCACCCGACCGCAACGCGCGAACCAGCTCGCCGGCGTCCTCGATCGCCCCTTCACGCGTTCGCGCTTTCACGATCGTGTTGATCATGGCGAGCATTGGCGGGTACCGCATGCGTGTGCGGAAGTCGATCTCATCGTCGAAAAACGCGCCGTAGTCCTGCTGACACGCATGGCGGATGCTGTAGTGGGTCGGGTACAGCGTCTGCACGAGCGCTTCGCCCGCCAGTTCGCCGCGACCGGACCGGCCCGAGACCTGCGTCAGCAACTGGAACGTCCGCTCGCCCGCGCGGAAGTCGGCGAGTCCGAGGCTCACGTCCGCGGATATGACGCCGACCAGCGTCACGCGCGGAAAGTCGTGGCCCTTCGCGATCATCTGCGTACCGATCAGGACGTCCAGCTGACCACTCGCGAACCTGGACAGCAGGCCGGTAATGGCACCCCGCCTGCGAATGGTGTCGCGGTCCACTCGCGCGATGCGGGCTCCGGGATACAGGGCGGCGATCTCCGCCTCCACCCGCTCGGTCCCGAAACCCAGCTGCTCCAGGTACGGCCCGGCGCAATTCGCGCAGGTCGTCGGCAGTATCATCGAGTAATTGCAATAGTGACAACGCGCGCGGCGGATCGCCTTGTGGACCGTCAGCGTCACGCTGCAGTTCGGACACTCGAGCGTATGGGCGCACTGGCGGCAGAAAATGACGGTCGCGAATCCACGCCGGTTCAGCAGAACGATCGCCTGCTCTTTCCGCTCGAGCCGGTCGCCGAGCGCAGCCACCAGCGGCGCGCTCAGGATCACGTCCGGTCCCTTCGCGGCGTACTCCTCCCGCATGTCGACGATCTTCACCGCGGCCATCGGACGATCGAGCACCCGTCGCTTCAGCGTGACGAGGCGGTAGCGGCCGGTCTGCGCGTTCTGGAAGCTCTCCATGGACGGCGTCGCGGATCCCAGGATCACCAGCGCGCCGCATTGCTGCCCGCGGACGACGGAGATGTCGCGCCCGTGATAGCGCGGGCTCTCCTCCTGCTTGTAGGAGCCGTCGTGTTCCTCGTCGACGATGATCAGTCCGAGCGACCTCACGGGCGCGAAGGCCGCCGACCGCGTGCCGACGACCACGTCCACGTCACCGCGGCGGATGCGCTGCCACTGGTCGTGGCGCTCACCGTCGGATAGGCCGCTGTGCTGGATCGCGACCCGTTCGCCGAAGGCACCCCGGAAGAGCGCCGCAACCGATGGGGTGAGGGCAATCTCCGGCACGAGCAGCAGTACGCCGCGTCCGCGCCGGCGGACTTCGTCGGCGAGCCGCAGGTAAAGCTCCGTCTTGCCGCTGCCCGTGACACCGTGCAGAAGGCCCACCGCGAAGGTTCCGGCGTCAGCCCATGCACGCAGGCTCGTGAACGCGGCGGTCTGTTCGTCCGTGAGGGTCACCGCCTTGCGAGGCACCACGGGCAGCGCGGCATCCTGCTCGAAGGGGTCGCGCTCGATCGTCCTGCGCGTGATGGCGACAGCGCCGAGGTCGACCAGGCGCTTCACCGTCGCGGCGGTGATACCGCGTGCGTTGAGCACCGTGGTGTCCATCCCGTCAGGGGCGCCGCGGAGCAGGGCGAGCGCTTCCAGTTGCCTCGTACCCGTCGCGCCGAACTCCTCGTGCCCCTGTGCGGTGACGGTCGCCACGCGCACGGTGCGGAACGCGGAGGCGGTGCCCTTCAACGGACGCGTCACCTGGATCAACCCGTCGCGTTCAAGGCGCGCGAGCGCCGGGTAGGCGCCGCTGCGCGCCGCGAGCGCGTCCACGCGCCTCGGCTTGCCGTCGAGCAGCCCGCCGAGGATGTCCGCGCGCAGCCCGCGCTCACCGGCCGCGCGCGTCAACCCGGCCTGCGTGATCTGCGCGTGCCGTTCGCTCTCGATCCACGCCCGCGGCGGCATCGCGGCCGACAGCGCTTCGCCCGCGCCGCAGGCGTAGTACTCAGCGACCCAGGCCGTGAGTGAGAGGACATCCGCTGGAAGAAAGGGGGTGTCGTCCAGGATGTCGATGACGTCTTTCAGCGCGGGGGCAGGGTCCTGGGGCTCCGGCGCGGCATCGGAGCCCGCACGAATGACGACGCCCGTGACTACCCGGGTGCCGATCGGCACCAGCACGCGGGCGCCGATGACGGGATCGGGGAGCGCCTCCGGCACGCTGTAGGTCAGCGCGTCGATCGCCGGAACGGGCACGGCGACGTGAACGAGGCGCATGGGGGGGGCCTAGGCGGAGGCGTCGCCGGTGGCGCGTGGGACGTCGCGTCCCATGATCGCGAGCGCCTGCTTGAGATCCTCCCACGCGTACTTCTTCTGTCCAGGACTGCGAAGCAGGAACGATGGGTGGAAAGTCGGAATCAATTTGGCCCCGTGGTAGTCGTACACGTGCCCCCGGAGCCGCGAGATCGGCTCCTGCGACCGCAAGAGAGTCTTGGCGGCAAACGCGCCGAGGGCGACGATCACCTTCGGCTGAATCGACTCGATCTGCCTGAAGAGGAAGGGCTCGCACGTGGCCACTTCATCGGGATCCGGATTACGGTTCTCCGGCGGACGGCACTTGATGACGTTGGCGATGTAGACCTCGTCGCGACTGAACCCCATCGCTTCGATCATCTTCGTCAGCAGTTGCCCCGCGCGTCCGACAAACGGCACGCCCTGCACGTCCTCGTCCGCCCCGGGGGCCTCCCCAACGAACATCAGGTCAGCCGTCGCGCTCCCTGCGCCGAACACGATCTGCCGCCGTCCGAGCGTGTGCAGCTTGCATCGTGTGCAGTCGCCGATGTCTTCGCGGATCTCGTGCAGGGTGAAGATGTGCGTGGGCGCCGCAGGGCTGAAGCCCTGCGCGACGGGCGTCTCAGGCGGGGGCGTCTCAGGCGTAGCGCAGGGCTTCAGCCCTGCCTCCCTGGCGCTCCAGCGGGCGTCACGGCTGATACCCGTCACACCGAGTTCCTGGTAGAACCGGAGGTGTTCGGTTAGTTGGCGGGTGTCCACGAGAGGATCTTTTCCACGCGGTCGAGAATGGTGGCGGCGACGTGCGATTTGGGGGCGAGCGGAACGAGTTCATCTCCGCCGGACGTCACGATAGTCACGGCATTGGAGTCGGCATCGAACCCCGCATCGGACCGGCTGATGTCGTTCGCGACGATCATGTCCACCTGTTTGGTCATCAACTTTGTCCTGGCCCGCCCGACAGGGTCGCCGCTCTCGGCCGCGAACCCTACCAGGACGGGACGGTTGGATCCCGCGCGGGCGCGTCCGACGTCAGCCAGGATGTCGGGCGTACGGACCAGTTCCAGCGAGAGCGGGCCGTCGGACTTGGAGATCTTCCCGTTCTCCCGGTGCCGAGGCGCGTAGTCGGCGACCGCGGCCGCCATTATAAGGACGTCCAGCACGTCGGGCGCGTCGGTGGACGTCACGTGCTGCATCACGGCGCCGTGCATCTCGGCGGCGCTCCTGACGCGGAGCACCTCCACGTTCGGCGGGGGGGGCTGCGACGACGGCCCGGCGATGAGCCTCACCCGCGCGCCCCTGCGGGCAGCCTCCGCCGCGATCGCAAATCCCATCTTGCCGCTGGAGCGGTTCCCAAGATAACGGACGGCGTCGATGTCCTCATAGGTGGGGCCCGCCGTGACAAGGACGAAGGTGCCCAGCAACGAGCCTGCGGGGGCCAGGATGGCGTCGGCCGCGTTGACCACATCGTTGGGTTCCGCCAGACGCCCCTTGCCCACCCATCCGCACGCCAGATACCCCTCACCTGGATCGACGAAGCGAACCCCGCGCCGCCGCAGCGTCTCGAGATTGCCGCGCACCGCGTCGTGTTCGAGCATGTGCGTGTTCATCGCCGGGGCCATGAGCACGGGGGCGCGGGTGGCGAGGTACAGCGAGCTGAGAAAATCGTCGGCGATCCCGTGGGCGAACTTCCCGATGACGTTCGCGGTCGCGGGTGCGACCACGAGCAGGCCGATGTCGGTGGCGAGCTGGATGTGTTCGATGTCCGCGTTGGCCCCCGTGGCGTACTGATCGGTGATGACTCTGCGCCGGGTGATGGCCTCGAAGGTGACCGGGCCGACAAACCGCCGAGCAGACCGCGTCATGATCGCCGCCACCTCATGGCCGCGCTGCTGCAGTCCCCTGGCGATTTCGATGGCCTTATACGCCCCGATCCCGCCCGTGACACCCAGTGCGATCAGAGCCAATCAATCTCCAATCGATGCGTCAGTCGGCACCTTCCGGACCTTGCCCTCGCGGACTTCCTGCTGCGCGAGCCGCGCTGGCTTGTCGCTGCCGTCGGCCTTGGGCGTGCACCCCCTGATCAACTGGCGCGCGCGCGCCCCCGCCATCGTCACGAACTCGAACGCGTTACCCGTCTGTGCTCTGTCGTTGACTTTCATGGTCTTACCTTTCCAGCTCACGCCCGACCTGAAGGTCGGGCCTACGGAGTACTATTCAGAAAACTCTCGACGATGCGTGCAGCCTCCGCGCGCACCGACTGCAGCCTTGACCGTTCTGCGAGGATGATTCCCTTCAGCCGCTCGACGCACGCCTCGAGCTCATCGTTGACGATGACGTAGTCGTACTCCAGAAACCCCGCCACCTCGTTGCGCGCCGTCCGGAGGCGACGCTGGATCGCGTCTTCAGGGTCCTTGCTGCGCCCGCGGAGGCGCTGTTCGAGCGCCTCGAACGAGGGTGGCAGAAAAAACACGCCCACGGTGCCCTGACACCGACGCCGCACCTGGCGAGCCCCCTGGACGTCGATCACGAGGAGCAGGTCGCAGCCCCGTGCGAGATCCCGATTGGAGTCGGCCGCGCAGGTGCCGTAGAGGTTGCCGAACACGTCCGCCCATTCGAGAAAGTCGTCTGCGCCGATCATCTCCTCGAAGCGCGACCGGGTCACAAAATTATAGTCGACGCCGTTCGTTTCGCCGGCCCTGGCAGGCCTGGACGTGTAGGAACGCGAGAGCGCCAGTTCGGGGACAAGCTGAACCAGTCGCTCCACGACAGTCGTCTTCCCGGTGCCCGACGGAGCGGAGATCACAAACAGCTGTCCGACCCGCGGTCGCGGGCCGGCCTGTGCACTACTCGACATTCTGGACCTGCTCGCGCATCTTTTCGAGCTCTGCCTTGAGCACGACCACCAGCGCCGACACCGCGGGGCCTTCCGCCTTGGATCCAGCGGTATTGACCTCTCTGTTCATTTCCTGGAGCAGGAAGTCCAGCTTCCGTCCGCAGGGCTCGGGCGAATCTGACAGCGCCTTCCAATGTTCGAGGTGGCCACGGAAGCGGACCACCTCCTCAGTGATGTCGGACCGCCCCACGAACCTGGCAATCTCCTGCGCGATCAGCGCCTCGTCGGGCATCCCGTCCATCCGGAGGTCGCGCACGCGCTCCTCGAGGCGCTTCCGGAGGCCCTCCATGCCGCTCTCGGAGGCCGCGTGGACGTGCTCGAACAGATCGCCGAGCAGCTCCCGACGACCATCCAGGTCTGCGCGAAGAAAGTCCCCCTCCTTGAGGCGCATGCTCTCAAGGTCCTCGATCGCGGCGCGGACCGCCTCCTCCACCCTCCGGGGCATCTGCTCATCGTCGTCCGCCACGACGTCCTGCTTTTCCCGGATGGACAGCGCCTGGGGAAACCGCAGGAGATCGCCTGGGGTCATCGTCCCGGCGATGTGTCCCCGGTCGCGGGCGCGATCCAGCGCCCCGCCGAGTGCGTCGAGAAAGGGTTCGTTCAGCTCCACTTCGAGGGAGGGCACACGCCGCTGCTGGACGTTCACGCTCACTTCGACCCGCCCGCGCGCCACGCGCTGCTGCACGAGCGCGCGAAGACCGGCTTCGGCCGCGCCGAGCGACGCCGGTATCCGCAGCTGCAGGTCGAGAAACCGGTGGTTCACCGACTTGATCGTCACCGAAATCGTGGCCGATTCATCGTCGCGTGTCAGGGCCGCGAATCCCGTCATGCTCTTGATCATTGGATCGTCGGATGCGGCCGCGCCGTCGGCGGCTGCGGCTCGAACGTCTGCAGCGAATACAGTTTCGCGTACACGCCGTCTGGACGGCTCAGCAGGTCGTCATGACGCCCCGTCTCGACGATCTGCCCCTTCTCGAGCACGATGATCTGGTCGGCACGCCGGACCGTCGACAGTCGGTGCGCGATCACGAAGGACGTGCGGTCGCGCATCAGCGTCTGGAGGGCATCCTGCACGAGCAACTCCGACTCTGCGTCGAGCGACGAGGTCGCTTCATCGAGGATGAGGATGGGAGAATTCTTCAGCAGCGCTCGCGCGATCGCGAGCCGCTGGCGCTGCCCGCCCGACAGCCGTTGCCCACGCTCGCCGATCCGGGTCTGGTACTGCTGCGGAAGCTTCATCACGAAGTCGTGCGCGTGCGCCGCGCGCGCGGCCGCTTCGATCTCCTCCTGCGACACCCCCGGCGAACCGTAGGCGATATTGCTCGCGATCGCCTCGTCGAACAGCACCGTCTCCTGGGTCACGATGCCGATCTGTGCGCGCAGGGACTTGAGGGTGACGTCCCGGATGTCCACCCCATCGATGCGGATCGCGCCGCCGGTGACGTCGTAAAACCGCGGCAGCAGATTGACGAGCGTGGTCTTGCCGGCGCCGCTCATGCCGACGATCGCCACCATCTGGCCGGCTTCGACCGGAAACGACACGTCGCGCAGAATGTATTTGGTCGGCCTGTCCTCGTACGCGAACGCGACGTTCTGAAACTCGATCGCGTGGCGCAGCGGCCGGATCTCGGCCGCGTTCGGCCGCTCGCGGACTTCGGAGTGTGTGTCGAGCGTCTCGAAGATTCGTTCCGACGCCGCCATCGCCTGTTGCAGACTGGCGTTCACGCGGCTCAGTTTCTTGACCGGCGTATACATCATGAATGCCGCCACGATGAAGGTGGTGAATTCCCCCACCGACATCGCCCCGTCCGCGATCTGCTTTCTGCCGTACCAGATGAGGAGGATCACGGCCAGCCCGCCGAGGAGCTCCATGAGCGGCGGCAGGGTCGCCAGGGCGCTGGTCACCTTCAGGTTGGTCCGATAGACCTGCTGCGCGGCGCGCTTGAACCGTGACGCCTCGTGCCCTTCAGCGCCGAACGCCTTCACGATCCGGTGCCCGGTGAAGGCTTCGTTGGTCACGTGGGTCAAGTGCTCGAGCTCCTCCTGGCTGCGGCGCGTCGTGCTGCGGATCCGCTTGCCGATGCGCACGAGCGGATGCACGGCGAGCGGCGCCACGACGATGGCGACGAGGGCGAGGCGCCAGTCGAGCAGGAACAGCAGGATCGCGAACCCGACGAGCGACAAGCCCTCACGAAGGAGGTCGCCCATCGTTTCCGACACGGCCTGCTGGACCTGGTTGACGTCGTTCGTGATCCGCGACATCAGCTGGCCGCTGCTGCGGCGTGCGAAGAAGCCGGCCGACTGGTCGATGATGTGGCGGAACAGCTGATTGCGCAGGTCCCGGACGACCCGCTGACCGATGTCGGTCATGAGGAAGGTCGAAAAATACGTCCCGATCCCTTTCACGACGTACCCGATCACCACAGCCCAGGCGAAGAGTGAGAACGCCACGTTCCCCGTGAGCACGTCGTCGATCATCCACTTGATGAGCGAGGTGATCCCCGCGGACGCGCCGGCATACAGGATCATCGCCGCCAGGGCGGCGACGAAGCGCCCTCGATACGGCCGGGCGTACGCGAACAGGCGAGGGAGAGAATTCACTCTGTAAAGCGGTACTTCAACAACACCCACAAGGCGACAAAACCGTCACGCCACGTAATCTTCTTGCCTTCGTCATACCCGCGGCCGTCGTACGTGATGGGTACCTCGTAGACGCGATAGTCCCGCTTGAAGATTTTCGCCGTCATCTCAGGCTCGATGCCGAAGCCGTTCGAGTCCAGCGTCATCGACCGCAGAACTTCCGTTCGCATGACCTTGTAGCACGTCTCCATGTCCGAAAGCATCGTGTTGTAGAGCACGTTGGTGATCAACGTCACGAGACGGTTGCCCAGGTAGTGCGAAAACATGAACACCCGGTGCCGGCCCAGAAATCGGGACCCGAACACGACGTCGGCCCGGCCGTCACAGATCAGCTCGATCAGCTCCGGGAATTCCTCCGGGGAGTATTCGAGGTCGGCATCCTGGATCACGACGAGATCGCCGGTGACCTCCCGGAAGCCGCGTCGGAGCGCCGCCCCCTTTCCGGCGTTGGCCGGCTGGAAGATGAGCGTGAACGGCAACTCCTGCGCCAGCCTCGTCAGGATGTCCCGTGTGCCGTCACTTGATCCATCGTCCACGACGATGAGCTGGGTGCGGATGGGCACCGCCAGGACGCGCCGGATGATCTCTTCGATCGTCGCGCGCTCGTTGTAGCAGGGCATGACGACCGAGAGCAGCGGGTCGACGAGCTTTCCCTTGATGCGTGACATCAGGCCTGCGCCCCACCCGCGTAACCGCCCGGGTGCTGCTGCCGCCACCGGGCGGCCGTTTCGATGATCGCGTCCAGACCTTCGAAGCGCGGCGTCCAGCCGAGGTGCCGCTTGATGCGCGCGCTCGACGCGAAGAGCACCGCCGGGTCACCCGGGCGCCGGGGGCCGATCGTGAGGGGAACGGGCCGCTGCAGGACGCGGCCCACCTCCGCCACCACCTCGCGGACAGAGATCGGCGTGCCGTTTCCGAGGTTGTAGGTGGCCGAGGCGGATCCCTCGCGAAGCGCGTCGAGACCCCGCACGTGTGCATCGGCGAGATCCGTCACGTGGACATAGTCACGGAGGCAGGTGCCGTCGGGCGTGTCGTAATCGTCGCCGAACACCTGCAGGCTTCCTCGCCCCAGCGCCGCGTCAATCGCGCGGGGGATGAGGTGCAGCTCGGGATCGTGGTCCTCCCCCAGTTCCCCCTCGGGGTCGGCGCCAGCGGCGTTGAAGTAGCGAAGCACGACCGACCGAATACCGTAGGCCTTCTCGTAGTGCGGGAGCGCTCGCTCGACTGCGAGCTTGGTCTCTCCGTAGGCGTTGATCGGCTCACGGGGGTGTGCTTCCGTGATCGGCGTCTCGACCGGATTACCAAACACCGCAGCGGTCGACGAGAAGACGAACTGCTTCACCCCTTCGGCCGCCATCGCTTCGAGGACGCCCAGCGTGCCCGCGACGTTGTTGCGGTAGTAGCCGACGGGATCCTTGACGGACGCACCGACCGACGCCCACGCCGCGAAATGCATGACAGCATCGATCTCATGTCGCCTCAGCGCGTCGCGTAGCCGGGGTCCGTCGTGCAGGTCCCCCTCGATCACGGCGCTCGCGAAACGGGTCGCGGATCGATGGCCGAGCGAGAAGTCGTCGTACGCAACGACGTCGTCGCTGCCGGCGCGCAGGGCCTTGACGGCATGACTGCCGATATACCCTGCCCCCCCGATGACGAGCACGTTTCCCATCAGTTCGATGGCCGGCCGATGGAGAAGTACCGGAAGCCCTGGGCCTTGATCTGCTCCGGGTTGTAAATGTTGCGGCCGTCGAAGAGGAGCGGCGCGCGCAGGAGCTTCTTCATCCGGGCGAAGTCAGGCTCGCGAAACTCGTTCCACTCCGTGACCAGCACGAGCGCGTCGGCGCCGTTGAGCGCCGCGTAGCTGTTCTCGGCGTACTCGATGCTGGAGCCGAAGATCGACCGGGCGACGTTCATCGCCTCTGGATCGTAGGCCTGGACCGTGGCGCCCCCATTGATCAGGCCGTTGATCAACGGCACCGATGGCGCTTCCCGCATGTCGTCGGTCCTCGGCTTGAACGCAAGGCCCCAGACCGCGATGCGCTTCCCCTTGAGCGAGCCGAAGTGGGCCTGCAACTTCTCGAGCAGCCGCAGTTTCTGCATCTCGTTGACCGACTCGACCGACTTGAGGATCTGGAAGTCGTAACTGGCCGACTGCGCAAACCGGAGCAACGCCTTGACGTCCTTCGGGAAACAGCTGCCACCATACCCGACACCCGGAAACAGGAACGAGGGGCCGATGCGGCGGTCTGCCGCCACGGCTCGCCGCACCTGGTCGACGTCCGCCCCCATCGCCTCGCAGACGTTGGCGACTTCATTCATGAACGAGATACGGGTCGCCAGCATCGCATTCGCCGCGTACTTGCAGAGTTCGGCGCTCGCGGTGTCCATGAGCATGATCGGTGCGCCGGTCCGGGTGAACGGTGCGTAGAGCTCCTTCATCAGGTCCGCCGCGCGGGTATCCTCCACGCCGATGACCACGCGGTCCGGCTTCATGAAATCGTCGATGGCCGCTCCCTGCTTGAGGAACTCAGGGTTACTGACGACACTGAAGGGATGGGTCGTTTCGTGGCGGACGATGTCGCGGACTTTCACGGCCGTCCCCACCGGCACGGTGCTCTTGTTGACGATGACCTTGTAGCCGTTCATGGCCCGGGCGGTGTCACGGGCGACGCCGAGCACATGCTGCAGGTCTGCCGAGCCGTCTTCCCCCGTAGGGGTCCCGACCGCGATGAAGATGATCTCGGAGGCGCGGACCCCGCGGGCGAGGTTGGTGGTGAAGGTCAGGCGCTTCTCCGCGCGATTGCGCCGCACGATCTCCTCGAGGCCTGGCTCGTAGATCGGAATCTTGCCCCGCTGGAGCGCCCGGACTTTTGCCGGATCTTTGTCTATACAAACGACTTCGTTGCCGTTCTCCGCAAAGCACGCGCCCGCGACGAGCCCGACGTAACCGCTGCCAACGACCGCGATTTTCATCCGCGCGCTTCTCCCGCTGATACAAAACCCTAACGCTAGCACAGGCCAAAAAAGGCTGTCAAGCTATTGACCGTAAAGGGGTTGGCGTCCGCGGCACCTGACGCCAACAGGGCACGCGCTGTGTTACCATCCGGCCGCGTGCGGATTCTCCTCGACTACCGCCCCGCCTTGCGCAACCGGACGGGCGTCGGCGAGTTTGCGCACCACATGGCCGCCGCGCTGGCTCGTCGTGGTGGCGCTGCCGATCGGGTCACCCTGTTCTCCAGTTCCTGGAAGGATCGCCTCCCCGCCGATCGCGTTCCCGGCGCGACGACGCTCGACGGTCGGGTCCCCGTGTCGGTCCTGAATCTCGCCTGGCACAGATTCGGATGGCCCCCGGTCGAGCTCATGGGCGGCCGCGCCGACGTGGCATGGTCGCTCCACCCGTTGCTCATGCCGTCCCGCACAGCGGCGCAGGTGGTGACCATCCATGACCTGTATTTTCTGGATCACTCCGACGCCACGGACCGGGAAGTTCGTCGCGACTATCCCGCCCTCGTTGCCGACCACGCACGCCGGGCGGATGCGATCATCGTCGTTTCGGAGTACACCCGGGATCAGGTGATCGAGAGGCTGCGCGTACCGATCGAGAAGATCACGGTGTGCTCGCCGGGCGCGCCGGCGTGGGCGCCCCGAGTCGAACCGGCCGGCGTCGGGCCGATCCTGCACGTCGGAAGCCTCGAACCACGCAAGAACATCCCTGCGCTGGTGCAGGCGTACCTGGAGCTCGTGAGAGAGCACGACGACACGCCCCCCCTGGTACTCGCGGGTCAGGGCAACCTTCCACTCCTCCTCCCCGCAGCAGATTCTGAGCTGATGCGGACGCACGTGAGGGTCCTCGGCTATGTCAGTGACGAGGACCGTCTGGGTCTGTACCGGGAGGCCTCGATGGTCGTGATGGCCTCAACAGACGAGGGATTCGGGATCCCGGCGCTCGAGGCGATGACGCTGGGCGTGCCCGTGGTGGCGTCCAGCCGCGGGTCGCTCCCCGAAGTGGTTGGGGACGCCGGGCTGCTCGTGGACCCTGACGACCGCCAGGCGTTTGCGGCCGCCATGCGGAGGGTGCTCGATGAGCCCGCGCTGCGGCGGGACCTCGCACGCCGCGGGATCGAGCGGTCGGGCAGGTTCAGCTGGGACACCTCGGCGGCGCGGGCACGCGAGGCATTTGAGGGGGCGCTTCGAGCCCGGAAGGCCCGGCCATGAGCGCTCGAGTGATCGGCATCGACGCGCGCGAGTTACTGGGCGCCACGACCGGTGTCGGCCGGTACCTCGGCGAGTTGCTGCGCCGGTGGACCGCGAGGCCTGATGCGGCGTCACGTCGCTTCGTCCTCTACACGCCCGAAGCCCTCGGCCTGCGCTTCGAGTCGCCCGTGGACGAGCGCGTGCTCCGTGGTGGTCGCGGCACCTGGTGGGAGCAGACCACGTTGAGGACCGCGGTCGACCGTGACGCCCCGGACGTGTTCTTCGCTCCGGCCTACACGGCCCCGCTCGGACTGCGGATGCCGCTCGCGGTCACGATCCACGACGTGTCGTTCAGCGCTCACCCGGAGTGGTTCCGATGGCGGGAAGGCACCCGCCGCCGCTGGCTCACGCGCCGCGCGGCACGAGACGCCCGTCTCGTCTTCACCGACTCGGAGTTCTCGCGCGGTGAGATCGTCCGCCATTACGACGTGCCGCCGGAGCGGATCGAGGTGATCCCCCCTGGTCTTGGGGCACGCGCCTCGGGCGTCACCAGCAGGCGCGAACCGCTGGTGCTCTATGCCGGATCGCTCTTCAATCGCCGGCGCCTGCCGGACCTGATCGCGGCCTTTGCGATCGCGTCACGCGATGTTCCACTCGCGC
This sequence comes from Vicinamibacterales bacterium, assembly GCA_035575695.1. Lineage (GTDB taxonomy): Bacteria > Acidobacteriota > Vicinamibacteria > Vicinamibacterales > 2-12-FULL-66-21 > JACDCA01. The sequence goes on along the minus strand of DATLXP010000259.1, from coordinate 28,369 downwards.
GACTGGTCATCGCGGGGGACGATCGCACATGGCCCGCGCAGGACCTTGGCGCCGTCGCCCGGGACCATGGGGTCGCGGGTCGGGTCGAGCAGCGCAACTACGTGAGCGACGAGGAACTGGCCTCGCTCTATGCCCGCGCGTGTGTCTTTGCGTTCCTGTCCGAGTACGAAGGGTTCGGATTGACCCCGCTCGAGGCCCTCGCCGCCGGCGTGCCGATCGTGGTGCTCGACACGGCCGTGTCTCGCGAAGTGTATGGCGAGGCAGCTCAGTACGTCGCGAAGGGGGACATCGCAGGGGCGGCCGCCGCGATCGGGGGATGCCTCGCATCTGCGAGGCCTGGCGCGGAGCAGCTGGCGCGGGCCCCAGCGGTCCTCGCCCGCTATTCCTGGGACCAGGCCGCGGAGCGGACGCTCGCCGGTCTCGACAGGATCGTGCCGCAATGACGCCCCGACTGTCGATCGTGATCGTGAACTTCAATGGGCACGGACACCTCGAGCGGTGCCTCGCATCGCTGGCAGAGCATCCGCCACAGGTCCCGCACGAGGTCGTGGTCGTCGATAATGCCTCGACCGATGGCAGTGCCGACATGGCCCGCGCGGCCCCGCACGTGCGGGTGATCGCGCTCCCGAACAATGTCGGGTTCTCGGCTGGCAACAACGCCGGCATCCGCGCGACCGGCGGCGCGCTGATCCTGTTGCTGAACAACGACACGGTCGTCAGCGAGGGGGCCGTCGATGCGCTCGTGGCCCGCCTCGATGCGGTCCCTTCGGCGGCGGTCGCGGGCCCGCGGCTGATCGACGGCCACGGTCACACCGAACTGTCCTTCGGACCGATGATCTCCCCGCTCGCCGAGCTTCGCCAGAAGGCCCTCGTCTCGCTCTACGCCCGCGGCGTCGGACCGGTGTCGCGGTGGGTCGAGCGCGTCACGCGCGAGGAGCAGTTTGTCGACTGGGTGAGCGGCGCGTGCCTGCTGGTCCGGCGAGACGTCGCAGCAGCAGCCGGGCTGCTCGACGAGCGGTTCTTTCTGTACACGGAGGACGTCGATTTCTGCGCCACCGTGCGCGCGGCCGGCTGGAAGGTGCTCTTCACCCCGGCCGCCGTCATCGTTCATCTCCGCGGCCGCTCGCGTGCCACCGAGCCGCGGGCGATGCACGCCGCCTACAGGCGCAGCCACCTGGCGTTCTATGCCAAGCACCATCCGGCATGGGTGCCCTGGCTGCGACTGTATCTGCGGCTCAAGAACCAGCTCCCCGATTAGCCGGAGTTGATAAGATTCACCCCACGTGAGGATTGCCATCGACGCGCGGAAGCTCCGCGACTACGGTATCGGCACCTATGTCCGCAATCTGCTGCGGCACCTGGCGCGGATCGACCGCGCGACGGAGTACGTGCTGTTCACGCAGCCGTGCGACGTCGAACTGGGGACCGAGCTGGGTGAGAACTTCCGGACGGTCGTCGAACCGGCCGGTGCCTATTCCATCCGCGAGCAGATCAACATCCCGCTGGACCTGCGTCGCGAGGGGGTGGACCTGTTCCACGCGCCGCATTACGTGCTGCCGGCGCTGACGCCGTGCAAGTCGATCGTGACCATTCACGACTGCATCCACCTGCGGTTTCCGCAGTACCTCCCGAACGCCTTCGCCTACGCGTACGCGCGATCGTCGCTGTGGGTCGCCACGCACCGGGCCGACCGCGTGCTGACGGTCTCGGAGGCATCGAAGCGCGACATCCTGCGGTACTTCCGCGTGCCCGAGTCCAAGATCGACGTCATCTACAACGCGATCGACGAGCGGCTGGAGGAGGCGCCCAGCGAGGAAGACATGGGGCGCGTCCGCGAGCGGTATCAGCTCTACGACCCGTTCGTACTCTACGCGGGCAACATCAAGCCCCACAAGAATCTCGAACGTCTCATCGAGTCCTTCCACACGCTGCGGAAGAGTGGCTTCGACAATGTGAAGCTGCTCATCATCGGCGATGAGATCTCGAAGTATGCGTCACTGCGACGCGCGGTGCATCGCCACAAATTGCACAAGCACGTGCGGTTCTTCGGCTTCGTGCCGGACAAGACGCTGGCGGCCCTCTATCGGCTCGCGAGCGTCTTCGTCTTCCCGTCGCTCTACGAGGGGTTCGGCCTTCCGCCCCTCGAGGCGATGGCGAGCGGCACGCCGGTCATCACGTCCAATGTGTCGTCACTGCCAGAGGTCGTCGGCGATGCGGCGCTGCTGATCGATCCCTACGAGCCGGACGCGATCGCCCACGCGATCCGTCGCGTGCTGACCGAGCCGGCTCTCGCGGACGACCTGCGCCGGAGAGGTCTGGCCCGGGTGAAGGACTTCTCGTGGGAGCGTTCCGTTGCGCGCGTGCGCGAGATCTACGGAGAGGTGCTCGCAGGGTGAGGGTCGCGCTCGTGCACGACTGGCTGACGGGCATGCGCGGCGGGGAAAAAGTCCTCGAAGCGATCTGCGAGTTGTATCCCGAGGCCCCCATCTTCACGCTCGTCCGCGTCAAGGGGGCCGTGTCGGCGTCAATCGAGCGGCACCCGATCCGGACATCCTGGCTCCAGCGGCTCCCCCGCGCCGGACGGTTCTACCGCCACTACCTGCCGCTCTTTCCGGCGGCGGTCGAATCCTTCGACCTCGACAATTACGATCTCGTGATCAGCAGCAGCCACTGTGCCGTCAAGTCGGTGATCCGTCGTGGTGGGGCGACCCACCTCTGCTATTGCCACTCCCCGATGCGATATGCCTGGGACCAGTACGGCGCCTACTTCGGGCCACAACAGGTCGGGAGGGTGGCGAGCGCCGCGGTGAGGCCCGTGATGGCGTCTCTGGCCCGGTGGGACGCGGGGACAGCAGGGCGCGTCGACCGCTTTCTCGCGAATTCTCAATATGTTGCGGGGAGGATACGCCGATACTATAATCGCGGGTCGACCGTTGTGTATCCTCCAGTAGACACTGACTTTTTCCAGCCTTCATCGGACCGTGCGTCGAGCGCGGCCTCGATGCTGGTCGTGTCGGCCCTCGTTCCCTACAAACGCATTGACGTGGCGATCGGAGCCGCGCGCCTGGCGAACGTGCCGCTGCGGATCGTCGGGCAGGGGCCCGACGAGGCGGCGCTTCGCCGACTCGCCGACGGGGCGCCGGTGGAGTTTCTCGGATGGCGGTCCGACGAGGACATCCGACTCCTCTACCAGCAGTCGTCTGCGGTCCTGCTGCCGGGGGTCGAGGACTTCGGGATCGTGCCGGCCGAAGCCCAGGCGTGCGGCACTCCCGTGATCGCGTTCGGTCAAGGGGGGGCTACCGAGACTGTGAGAGACGGCGAGACCGGCGTGCTCGTCGCTGAACCGTCCGCGCAGGCATTCGCGTCGGCGATCGCGCGTGTCGTCGACGCGCCGTTCGATGCCGTCCCGATCCGGCGCAACGCCGAGCGCTTCTCGCGCGCCGCGTTCCGCGAATCCTTCACCGCCGCGGTGGCCGATGCCCTGGCCGGCCGGGATCCCGTCTCATGATGCGCCGGCACAATCGGCTGCTCGTCGCCTTCTACGTCGTCACCGACGCAGCACTGGCGGCGGCCGCCTTCGTGCTGGCCTACCTGGTGCGCTTCGAGTCAGGCCTGGAAGTGCCGAAGGGCATCCCCCCGTTCGGTGAGTACGTCGCACTGCTGCCTTTCGTCGGGGTGCTCGTTCCGCTCGCGTACCACATCCAGGGGCTGTACCGGTTGCGGCGCGGGCGCTCGCGGGTCGATGATTTCTTCGCGGTGTTCGTGGGCACGAGCCTCGCCGGCGTGATGAGCATCGGCGGCACCCTGTACTACCGCACCTATTACCTGCCGGACCCCGCGAAGGACGCCGGGGCCTACGAGATATCCCAGGGCGTGTGGGCCCTGTTCCTGCTCATCAATGTCATCTTCACCTACGCGTCGCGCGAGCTCGTGCGCGAGGCACTGGAGCGTCGCTGGAAGGCCGGGATCGGCCTCAAGCGCGTGCTGATTGCCGGATCAGGAGATCTCGGCCGGATGGTGGCGGACAAGGTCCTGCAGCACCGGGAGCTCGGCTTCAAGGTCGTCGGCTTTCTGGACGACCGCGTCGGCGACAACATCGGGTACCGGGGGCTGCCGCTGCTCGGAGGACTCAGCGACGTCGACGAGATCATCAAGGGAGAAAAGATCGATCACGTCTACGTGGCGCTGCCACTCGAAGAGCACGTCAAAATGCTGGGGCTCGTCGAAGCGACGAATCGAGAGAGCGTGGAGGTGCACGTGGTGCCGGACCTCCTCCAGTTCATCGCCCTGCGGGCGCGGCTCGAGAATCTGGACGGCGTTCCGATCATCAGCCTCAACGACGTGCCGCTGCGGGGCTTCAACAGCGTCCTGAAGCGCGCAATCGACGTGGCCATTTCCGGGGTGGCGCTGCTGGGGCTCGCCGCGCCGCTGGCCCTCATTGCCCTCCTCATCAAGCGCACGTCGAGCGGGCCCATCTTCTACACACAGGAACGCATGGGCCTGGACGGCAAGGCCTTTCACGTCTACAAGTTCCGCTCGATGTATGCGGGGGCCGAGGACGACACCGGCCCCGTCTGGGCCAGGGACGATGATCCGCGGTGCACGCCAGTGGGCCGCTGGCTGCGCCGGCTGGACCTCGATGAGTTGCCGCAGCTCTGGAACGTCCTCAACGGCGACATGTCGGTCGTCGGACCGCGACCCGAGCGACCCTATTTCGTCGAGCAGTTCAAGCACCGCATCCCGCAGTACATGCTGCGCCACAAGGTCAAGGCCGGCATCACCGGCTGGGCGCAGGTGAACGGCTGGCGCGGCAACACGTCCCTTGAAAAACGGATCGAATACGATCTGTATTACATCGAGAACTGGTCGGTCGCCCTGGACCTGAAGATCATGTGGCTCACCGTCGTGAGAGGATTTCATCGGCATGCCGTCTAAGCGCATCGTGATCACGGGGGCGGCGGGCTTCATCGGTTCGCATCTGTCGGAAGCGCTGCTCGACAGGGGCCACTCGGTCATCGGTATCGACAACCTGCTCACCGGCGACACCGCAAACATTGCGCACCTGGCCAACCGGGACTTCACCTTCATCAAGCACGACGTCACCAACTACATCAACGTCGAGGGGCCGGTCGACGTGGTGCTGCACTGGGCGAGCCCGGCGAGCCCCATCGACTATCTCGAGCTGCCCATACCGACGCTCAAGGTCGGCGCGCTCGGTACGCACAAGGCGCTCGGCCTCGCCAAGGCCAAGGGAGCGCGCTTCGTCCTGGCGTCCACGTCCGAGGTCTACGGCGACCCGCTGGAACATCCACAGAAGGAAACCTACTGGGGCAACGTCAACCCGATCGGACCACGCGGCGTCTACGACGAGGCGAAACGGTTTGCGGAGGCGATGACGGTCGCCTACCGTCGCTACCATGGGGTCGACACGAAGATCGTCCGGATCTTCAACACGTATGGGCCCCGCATGCGCGTCAAGGACGGCCGCGCCGTGCCGGCGTTCATGAGCCAGGCGCTGCGCGGTGAGGATGTGACGATCTTCGGCAGCGGCAATCAGACCCGCAGCTTCTGTTACGTGACCGACCTGGTGGACGGCATCATCCGGCTCATGGAGTCGGGAGAGAACGACCCGATCAATATCGGCAACCCTCAGGAGCTGACCATCGAGGCGATCGCCAGGAAGATCATTCAGATCTCGGATTCCAGGAGCCAGATCGTCTACCGGCCCCTGCCGGAAGATGACCCCAAGGTACGGCGCCCCGATATCACCCGCGCCCGCACGCTGCTCGGCTGGGAGCCGAAGGTGCCGCTCGACGAAGGGCTCCTGACGACCCTCGCGTACTTCAGGACCAAAGTAGGAGCTGGGAGTTAAAGGAGCTGGGTTGCTCGCTCAGTTGTTGTGCAGCGGCAACACCCGGATCAGGTAATGGCCGGCCGAGACGACCGTCATGGCAAGCGACGCGTAGATACAGGCGGTGACCAGCGTCGACGACTGACCGAGGTAGTTGAAATACAGCGTCACGACTCCCGTCACGATGTAGGTGGCGGTCGCTATCTTCCCGAAGATCGACGGACGAAACGTCCGCGGGCCGACCGCGAGGTTGATCACCGCCACGGTGGCGACGATGGCGACGTCGCGGCTGATGACGAGCACCGTGAACCAGAGCGGCAGCCGATTGGCCGATCCGATCTCCGGCAGGGTGAGCATCACGAACATCGTCACGAGCAGCAATTTGTCCGCCATCGGGTCGAGCCACGCGCCGAGCTCCGTATGCTGTCCGGTCGTCCGCGCGATGAGGCCATCCAGCATGTCGGTCGCGCCCGCGGTCAGAAAGGTCACGAGCGCCCAGCCGCGGTACCCGTACATCAGCAGGATCACAAACGCCGGGATCAGCAGCATCCGCAGGATCGTGAGCTGATTGGCGGCCGTGAGCGTTTTCATGATCAGCGACGACTGCCGGCGAGCTGCCGGAGTTTTCTGACGGCTGCGATCGCTTCGGCCCCGGTGACCGGACGTGTCAGCTGGAAGGTGCCGTCCTCGAGCGGCGCCATGATGCCCGCCTCCACGGCGACTGACGCAGCCGCGTAACTCAGATGGCCCGGGCCAAGGTCGCCGAACTTTCGACGCGCGGTGCGCCAGCCGGCGCCGATGGCAGGTCGTTCGGCAGCGATGAGGTTGAGGACCCGGCTGACGGCGCCGGCGAGATCGCCCCTCTTGACCTCTCCATTGGGCTGAAAGGTGTGGTTCGGAAATTTTTCCATCACTCCGGGCCGTGCCACGTTCAGGATCCACGGCGCCGCCCAGTTTCCGCGCACGTCCGTCATGACGCCGGCGACCCGCTGTGGCGCGCGTTTGAGCAGGTCGTCGACCTCCACGCCAATGAGCGCCGCCAGCTGGGCGCGCGTGATCGTCGGGGCGCTGTCGATCAATCGGTATTCGCCGGGCATCGCCTCGAACGCCGTCTTCTCCCGCAAGGCTGCCACGCGGGCGGTCAGGGCATCGCCCGGTTCGATCGCGACCGCAGTCGCCAGTGCCTCGGCCGCCTGGGCGAACTGGCCCTGGGCCTCGAGGACGTCGGCGAGCGCGACGAAGTTACGGGCATCTGTCGGTTCGATCTCCGTCGCCCGCCGCGCGTGGCCCAGCGCGGCATCGAGCAGCCCGTCGCGCCGCTCGACCGTCGCGAGCTCCCGGTACAGGAAAGGGCTCTGGGGCGACGCTGCAATCGCCTGCTGGTATGCGGCTCGAGCCTCGGCGAGGCGGCCGGCCTCCGCAGCCTTCCGCGCGGCTCCTACACTGCCCTGCATGCCCTGGAATCGAAGCACGTCGGCCGTCGCTCGAAGACCCGCAAGCGTGGCATCGGCTGCCAGCGCCGCATCGAAGCTCGCGAGCGCCAGGTCGCGCTGATCGAGCGCGAGATACGTCTGCCCTCGTCCCGCGTGCGCGGGCGCATAGACACGGTCGAGTGCCAGTGCCCGGTCGAAATGGGCCAGTGCTTCGCTATGGTCTTTCCTGGCGAGCGCGACGTACCCAAGCCCCGTGTGCGCCGGGTGCGACTGGGGCCCCTGCCTGACGACCGCGGTGAAGGCGCGCTCTGCGCCGCGCAGGTCTCCCGACTGCAGCATCTGCCAGGCGGCCCCATGCGCCCCCGGCGCGTCAGGGCTGCGATCTGCGGAAGACGCCGGAAAGATGAAGTCTGGATATCGCGGCACTCCCGGTGCGGCCGGCACGATCGTCTTGGAGGCACATCCCGCCAGCGCGATGAGCACCGACAACGCGGCGAGCAGCAGGCGCACGGGGCTCATGCCCGCCTCCGCTTCGCGGCGGCCGCCGGGATCAATCGATCGACCATCCGACGCGGCACCTCCGCCTCGATCGTGATCCGGCCATCGCTCGCCACGTGGCTCAGGATGCGGCCGACGCGATACACCTGTGAGATTCGTTCGCGATCGCGTTCGCTGTCCGACGCGAACACGAGGGTCACGCCGGTCGTGTCCAACGCGAGCCGTCCCTCCATGGCCGCGATGAGCTCCTCGCGCCCATGGCCCGTCCGTGCCGACACAGTGAGCGCCCCCGGATACACCGCCGCGACGCGGGCCCTCGCGCCATCGTCGAGCTGATCGATTTTGTTGAAGACCTCGATCGTCGGGACGCTTTCGGCACCGACTTCCGCCAGCACGGTTCGGACGGCATCCATGTGGCGCTCACGATCCTCGCTCGACGCGTCGACCACGTGTAGCAGCAGGTCCGCGGCAGCGACTTCCTCGAGCGTGGCCCGAAACGCGGCGACCAGCGAGTGGGGCAGCCGCTCGATGAACCCGACGGTGTCCGACACGAGGAGCTCACGGCGATCCGGTAACTTCACCTTACGGACGAGAGGATCGAGCGTGACGAACAGCGCATCCGATGCGACGGCATCGTGGCCGGTGAGCGAGTTGAAGAGCGTCGTCTTTCCGGCGTTGGTGTAGCCGACCAGCGCCACCGTGGGCACGGAGGCCTTCTGCCGGCGCTCGCGCAGTTGCGCGCGACGCCGGCGGACCTCGTCGATCTCGATCGACAGCATGCTGAGCCGATGCCGAATCCCTCGCCGGTCGGTTTCGAGCTTCGTTTCCCCGGGACCACGCGTGCCGATGCCACCACCCAGTCGAGAGAGCGCGGTGGCCGACCCGACCAGCCGCGGCAGCAGGTACTTCAACTGCGCCAGTTCCACCTGCAGCTTCCCTTCGCGGGTGCGGGCACGTCTCGCAAAGATGTCGAGAATGAGCTGCGTCCGATCGAGGACCTTGCGGTCGAGGGCCTCCTCGATGTTGCGCAACTGCGCGGGCGACAACTCGTTGTCGAAGATGACGACATCCGCGTGCATCTCGTCGCAGGATGCCCGGAGCGACAGGATCTTGCCGCTCCCGAGAAATGTGGCCGGATCGGGCTTCTTGCGCTCCTGCAGCACGCGGAGCACAGGCTCGGCGCCGGCGGCGGCGGCGAGACCGGCAAGCTCGTCGAGCGAATGTTCGGGATCGAACTGGCGAGACGCCATGCTGAAGAGCCCGACAAGCGCGGCACGCTCGCGAGGTTGTTTCGCTGTCGAGCGGGAAGCCGCGGAGCGCATCACCGAAGCGATTCTAACACGCGGCCCCAGGCGATCAGACCCGGCCGAACGAGTGTCGGCTCGGCTGATGTCACGTCGACGATCGTCGACGCGGCCCCGCCCGGGGCAGTTCCACCGTCGAGCACGAAATCCAGCTGGTCCCCCAGATGCTGATCGAGCTCGGACACCCTGGTCACCGGCGCGGCGCCTGACCTGTTGGCGCTCGTCGCCGTGATGCAGAAGCCGACCGCCTCAGCCAGCGCGCGGGCGGTGGCGTCGGCCGGCACGCGCACGGCGGCGGTCTCGAGGCCCCCGAGCACAGCCGGGCAGATCGCGGAACGCGCCGGCAGGACGAGCGATAACGGTCCCGGCCAGAAGGCCGCGGCCAGGCGCCGGGCCGCCGCGTTCAATTCCACGGCTGCCGACACTTGTGCGAGTGATGCGCCGATCAGCGGGCTCGCGCGCCTGCCGTCCCGTTCCTTGAGGGCGAACAGCCGCGCCACCGCGAGCGGACTCCGAGGGTCGCAGGCAAGTCCGTAGTAGGTGTCGGTCGGATAGGCCACGACGCCGCCCGACAGCACGATCTCCGCCGCTCGCATGATCAAGTCGCGCATGCGTTCCTAAATCTCCTCAGTCGCCGGGGAGGAGGTCGTTCGCAGCGGCCCGGCGATCATGAGTCGGGTCACCAGGAGCGCGAGCGCGCCAAGCACGACCGCGTCGAGGATGAAGACCGCGCGGATACTCGTGGCGCCGAGCATCCCATTCACGATCGGGCTCACCGCGAGCCCGACGAGCGACGCCGTCGTCAGCAGACCGAAGCCTGCGCCGCGCGCGTTCATCGGGATCACGGTTGCGGCCGCCGTGTAGGCCGCCGTGGTCGCCGCCCCGATGGCCGCGCCAAAGACCGCCGTGGGCAGCGCCAGCCACCACGCGTTGGGCGTGAACAGATAGCCGCCGACCCCCGCCGCGGCGACGGCAGATGCTGAGGCAATCACCGTCCGCGCGGACCCGCGCCGAAGCAGCGGGCCGCAGAGGTAGTTACCGACAGCGGCCGACGCGGCAGCCACCGAGAAGAGCAGGCCCGCGACGACGGCGACGCGGCCGCTGGCTTCGCCGAGCTCACTCACGAAGAGCGGGAGGACCGGACCGAAGCTCCGATCGACGAACTGCAACCCGAAGATCACCGCCATGAGCACGAGAAAGTTCTCGAACGCGAGCACGTTCCGGAAGGTAACCCGGCCCGTCGGCGCCGCCGACGTTCTCTTCATGACCGAGCCTTCGTCGTACGCGATCGCCACCATGACGGTGGCGATCGCGTAGATGCAGGCGGTCACCAGGAAGGCGTTCCGGAGCCCGACCGCCTGCGCGACCACTCCCCCGATCACCGGTCCGAGCGCCGGGCCGAGGCGTTGGGCAGTCTGCACGAAGCCGATCGCATACGCCGTGTGCTCCTTCGGCGCAGAATCGGCCGCCATCGTCAGGGTGAGGGCGCCGTACCCGGCAAAGAGCCCCTGAACCGCACGCAGCGCGAACACCTGCCACGGGCTGGTCACATATGACATCGCCGCCATCACGACGACGAAGCTGACGAGCGACCGCTCCACCATGATCTTCCGCCCGTACCGGTCGCCGAGCCGGCCCCAGAGGGGGGCCATGAAGGCCGTGATCGCCGGCGTGACGCCCAGGCTGAAGCCTGCCCAGAGAGAGATGTCGCCGACGTCGGTGAGGCCGAGTTGCTCGAGATAGAGCGGCAGGAAGGGCATGACCAGCGTGAAGCCGGTGAAGCCGATGAAACTGGCTCCAGCGGCCGCGTAGAGGTTCCTGCGCCAGGGAATCAGAAGTGGACCTTCACCATCCTCGTTTGCTCCACGTGGATGGTGTCGATGAAGCGGATGCGGGCCGGCTTGCTCTGCATGATCAGCGAGCTCGTCCGCACGCCGTCGCCGAAAAATCTGACACCCTTCATCAGCGTCCCATCGGTTACCCCTGTGGCGGCGAAGATGATCTTCTCCCCCGAGGCCAGGTCGCTCGACCTGTAGACGCGCCGGAAGTCGGTGATCCCCATCGCCCGGCAGCGCGCTTCATGCTCCGGCGTGCTGACGACGAGCCGCGCGAAGATCTCGCCATTCAGGCAACGCATGGCCGCTGCCGTCAGGACGCCTTCCGGTGCGCCGCCGGTGCCCATGACGGCATGCACGCCGCTGCCGACCACGGCCGCGGCAATGCCCGCCGCGACGTCGCCGTCGCCGATCAGCCGGATCCTGGCTCCTGTCGCTCGCACCTGTTCGATCAGGTCCGCATGCCGCGGACGGTCGAGCACCACGACGACCAGGTCTTCGACGTCGCGCTCCAGACAGCGCGCGATCGCGCGCAGGTTGTCGGCGACCGACGCATCCAGGCTCACGGCATGCTTCGAACTGGGCCCAACGATCAGCTTCTCCATGTACAGGTCGGGCGCGTGCAGGAGGCCGCCGTTCTCGGACGCCGCAAGGACCGCCAGCGCATTCGGTGCTCCCGTCGCGCACAGGTTCGTTCCCTCGAGCGGGTCTACGGCGATGTCCACCTTCGGGAGATCCCGGCTCCCCCCGTGTCTCGCCGCCAGGCCGACTTTCTCTCCGATGAAGAGCATCGGCGCCTCGTCGCGCTCCCCCTCGCCAATCACGATCGTGCCGTCAATCGGCACTGTGTCCATGCACTTGCGCATCGCCTCGACAGCCGCCTGGTCGGACTTGTGCCCATTCCCCTGCCCCATGGTGTGCGCGCAGGCAATGGCGGCCTGCTCCACGACGCTGAGGAAGTCGAGCGAAAGGTCTGAATTCACCTGTCTCCTGTCCCCTGATTGATCGCCGGCAGTTCACACCGAGTGGGCTTGTCGTGGCGGAAACCCAGGACGTAATCCGCCTGCATCAGCTTGTGAATCTCGCGCGTGCCCTCATAGATCACCGCGCCCTTGCAGTTCCGATAAAAGCGCCCCACGGGGTATTCGTCCGAGTAGCCGTTGGCGCCGTGAATCTGCACCGAATCCCCCGCGGCACGCTCCGACGCGACGGTCGAGAACCACTTGGCGAGGCCGGTCTCCCTCGTGTTGCGGCGTCCGGCATTCTTCAACGAGCCCGCGCGAAGCCATAACAGGCGAGACGCCTGGTAGTCCGACTCCATGTGCGCGATCATTTCCTTCACGAGCTGGTGCTCGGCGATACGCTGGCCGAACGTCTCGCGCTCGAGCGCATATTTCGCGCTGGCGTCTCGGCACGCGCGGATCAGCCCCGTGGCGCCGGCCGCGACCGTGTAGCGCCCCTGGTCGAGCGCAAACATCGCGATCTTGAATCCTTCCCCTTCGTGACCCAGGAGATTCTCTGCGGGCACTTCCATGTCGTCCATCTTGAAGAAGCCGGTGTTCCCGGCCAGGATGCCCCACTTCTCCTTCAACGTGCCGCTCGAAAAACCCTTGAACCCTCGCTCGACGATAAAGGCGCTGATGCCCGACGTGTCACGCGCCTTCTTCTTCTCCATGTCCGTCCAGGCGAACACCAGGAAGTTGTCGGCCACGTCGGCGAGGGAGATCCACATCTTCTCGCCTGTCATGAAGTAGCTGTTGCCCTTCTTGATCGCCACGGTCTGGATCCCCCTGACGTCGCTGCCCGCGGCAGGCTCCGTCAGGCCGTATGTCGCGATTTTCTTTCCCTGGGACTGCGGCACGAGATAGCGCTGCTTCTGGTCCTCGGTCCCCCACGCCAGCAACGACAGGCAATTGAGTCCCGCGTGCACCGAGATGATGACGCGGAGCGACGTATCGACGTACTCGAGCTCTTCACTGACGATGCCCAGGCTGATGTAGTCCATGCCTGCGCCGCCATACTCGGTCGGCACCGAGCAGCCGAGCAGCCCGAGCTCGGCCATCTGCGGCAGGATGTTCTTGTCGAACCGGTGCTCACGATCGAGCTGCCTGATCTTGGGCGCCACTTCACGCGCGCCCCATTCCCGTACCGACCGCTCCAGGAGACGATGCTCTTCGGTTAAATCGAAATCAATCATGAATGCGTCCTTCGCGGAAGAATGAACACAATATTCTAGCCGCATTACAGGTATTCTTCGGAGATGCGTCCCGTCATTGCCCTTCTCAGCGATTTTGGATCCCACGATCATTACGTCGGCACGATGAAGGGCGTCATGCTTGGCATCTGCCCCGATGCGACGTTCGTGGACATCACACACGACATCGCTCCCCACGACGTCCTGGACGGCGCCCTCGAGTTGTGCGCCTCGTACAAGTTCTTCCCGGCCGGCACCATCTTCCTGGCCGTCGTCGATCCCGGCGTCGGGTCGGCGCGACGCGGCATCGCGGCCGAGGTGGGTGACTATCGATTCGTCTGCCCGGACAACGGACTGCTCAGCGGGGTCGTACGGGACGTGCCACCCAAGAAAGTCGTCGAGCTGACCGAACGTCGATATGCCCGTCCAACGGTCAGCCGCACGTTCGAGGGACGCGACCGTTTCGCACCCGCCGCGGCATGGATCGCCAAAGGCATCCAGCTGACGGCGCTTGGCCGCAACGTCGCCGACTACGTCAAGCTGGACATCCCGGTGCCGACCGTGACCGACGACGCCGTCGCGGGGGCCGTGCTGCGGATCGACCGGTTCGGCAATCTCGTGACGAACATCGACCGCAAGACGTTCGAGAAGTTCGGCAACAAGGCCGGGGTCCAGATCAGCGCGGAAGGTAACACCGTCGGTCGGCTCGTCGCCACGTACGCCGACATCCATCCGGGGGAGGTCTGCGCGCTGTTCGGCAGCACCGACCACCTGGAGTTGGCCGCGAATGCCGGCAGTGCGGCCGACACCCTCAAACTGATGCGCGGCGCCGCGGTCGTGATCTCGAGGGGTGAGGGGGCGCGCTAGCTAGCGCTTCCGGAGCAGGATCTCGCGGGTGTTGCTTTTCAGGAGAAACGAGTCCGAGACAATCAGGCCGTCGAACATCTTGATGATGTCGCGGTTGAGGAGGGCGTGCTTCGGCCCTGCGGTACCGGGATGGTTCCGGTGGCGAAGCGACTGGTCATCGACGATCTCGTATTTGGTGAAGCCGGCGCGCTCCACCGGGGATGTGCAGAAAAATCCCATGATCGCGCCCCCGGGCTTGATCTTCCTGGCCAGATGCCGCGCCAGGCTCTGGGCGGTGGGCTTATCGAGAAAATCGAAAAAGTCCCAGCAGAGGACGCCGTCGACGCTCCCCTCCTCCTGGCGCAATCTGGCCTCGATTGCCCCGGCCAGCGCCGTCATCGTGTCAGCCTTACGGTGACGGTCCATCTCGGCCACGAGATCCTCGATGAACAGCTTGCAGCCAAGCCGTTCGCCGAGATACGCGACGTTGCCTCCAATGACCGGTCCGAAATCGATGACGTTGGTGGGCCCGGTCTGATGCGACAGCGCGGAGAGAAATTTGGGGAAGGCTTTGGATGCGATGACCGGGTCCGACCCCCGCTCCGGAGACGCAGGCGCATCGGCCGGACGCCCTGGCTCAGGGTTCCGCTTGCCGCCCCAGCGAAGGAGATCGGAAAACATCGGCTCATCGGGTCTCGGCCTATCGGCTCATCGACGTATCGTCAAACCGATGCGTCAATAAACCGATAAGTCGATCTGTCGATGTTTATCTGGCTCCCGTTGTGGTCGCGCCGGCTGGCTGCGGGACGGTCGCTGAGGCCGGCGCAGGCGCTCCGGAACCCGCCTTGCCGTCTGCCTTGGCGTCCGGCTTGTCGCCCGGCTTCCCGCCCGCGCGCTGCATGTCGATCGCGCCGCGGAAGTGCGCTCCCTCGGCGATCGCAACCCGGGGAGCGGCGATGTCTCCGTCAACCGAACCGTTGTCGCGGATGTCTACCTTCTCGGTCGCCGTGACGTTGCCCACGACCTCGCCGAGGATGATCACCGCCTTGGCAAAGACCTGGGCCTTGATGCGGCCATTGGGGCCGATCGTGAGGACGTTCTGCCGGAGCTCGATCTTTCCCTCGACCTGGCCTTCGATCGTCAGATCCTCGCTGCCGTTGAGCTCGCCTTTGATGACGACCGATTTGCCAATGTTCACAGCGTTCTTCTCCAGTCCCTGCTGAGCGTTACCGGCCGTTGGCCGAGTTGCGGCCGCTTCGGCAACCGGCGAATGCACCGCCGGCTGTGCCGGCGCGGCTCCAGGAGCCGCCGGCACTGCCGGCTTCACCGCATCATCTCGTTTCCACATAGGTCACTCTCCACCAAGTCCGAAATACTGCTCGCAGGGTGTCTTTTGCCGAGTGGCTGGGGCAGCAGGATAGCCAGTATACGAGACACGTCCAGCGGTGTCCAGTATCCACTAGTCCTTATATTGCTGAGACTTACAGGGAATGTTATGATGAAAAATTCCCATGCGGATCTATTTCGACCATAACGCGACCACGCCGGTCGATCCCACCGTGGTCGAAATCGTCGCCCGCACGCTTGCCGACGACTTCGGGAACCCGTCGAGCGTTCATCACTTCGGCCAGCGTGCCAAAGGGGTGCTGGACGATGCACGGTCGGCTGTCGCCTCGCTGATTGGCGGTGAGCCGTCCGAGGTGGTCTTCACCAGTGGCGGAACCGAGGCGGATAATTTCGCGTTGCGAGGCGCGGCGGAAGCCGTGGAGCCGACAGGCCGCCGGCATCTCATCTCCACCACGATCGAACACGAGGCGGTCCTCACCACGCTCAAGGCGCTGGCCCGCCGCGGGTGGAAGACGACCCTCCTTCCGGTCGATGCCTCCGGCATCGTCTCCGCCGACGCCCTCCGGGAGGCGTTGACCGATGAGACCGCGCTCGTGAGCGTGATGCACGCCAACAATGAGATCGGAACGATTCAGCCGATCGCCGCGCTTGCCCACCTGGCCCACGCGCGTGGCGCCGTGTTTCACACGGACGCCGTGCAATCGGTCGCGAAGATCCCCGTCGACGTCCGCGAGTTGGGCGTTGATCTGCTCTCGCTGTCGGCGCACAAGTTCTATGGGCCCAAGGGTGCGGGGGCTCTCTGGATCAAGCGCGGCACGCGGGTATCGGCCATCCTGACAGGCGGAAAGCACGAGCGGAATCGCCGCGCCGGCACGGAGAACGTCCCCGCTCTCGCCGGATTCGGGGTGGCGGCGCAGGTGGCGGGCCACAAGCTGCGCCCGGAGGCGGCCCGGCTCACGGCCTTGAGAAATCGGCTCGAAGAAGCGGTGGTCACTCGCGTGGGCGGGACCATTATCAACGGCGCACGCGAGCCGCGCGTGCCGAACACCACGAATATCAGTTTCGAAGGCATCGAGGCCGAGTCGCTGCTCATCGCGCTGGACCTCGAGGGGATTGCCGTGTCGACGGGCTCCGCCTGTTCGTCAGGCACGTTGGAGCCATCGCACGTCCTGCGCGCCATGGGCCTGCCGACGCATCGCACCCAGAACTCCATCCGCATCAGCCTCGGCGCCGCCAGCACCGATGCCGAAGTGGACTATTTCCTGGAGACGATCCCGGCGGTCGTCGGCAAACTCCGGGCGGTCACAGGGGCGCGACGGTGAGGGTCGTCGTCGCCATGTCGGGCGGCGTGGATTCAAGCGTCGCTGCAGCGCTCCTGGCGCGGCAGGGCCACGACGTCATCGGCCTCTCGATGCAGCTCTACGATCAGGCAGGACGCGACGGCCAGGCGTTTGGCACCTGCTGCACCATCGACGATCTTCACGACGCGCGGCGGGTGGCCGCGCAGGTCGGCTTCCCGCACTACATCGTCAACTTCAAGGAGGAGTTTGCCGCGACAGTCGTGTCGGACTTCGTACGGGAGTATGCCGCGGGACGGACGCCGATCCCCTGCGTCCATTGCAATGGCAACTTGAAGTTCGCGACGCTCGTCGAACGCGCGACTGGATTCGACGCGGCGTTCGTCGCGACGGGGCATTACGCGCGCGTCGAGCGCGACGACGTGACGTCCCGGTTCCGGCTCCTGCGCGGCGTGGACGCGGGCAAGGACCAGTCGTACTTTCTGTTCACGCTGACGCAGGCCCAGCTTGCGCACGCGATGTTCCCCATCGGCGGCCTCGACAAGTCCGCCGTGCGCGTTCAAGCCCGGGAGCTTGGCCTGGTGGTCGCCGACAAGCCCGACAGCCACGAGATCTGTTTCGTGCCTGATGGGGATCACACCGCGTTTCTCGCGCGTCAGGGGATTGCCCGGAGCGAGGGGGAGATCCGTGATGCGGACGGTCGCGTCGTCGGGCATCACGGCGGAGCGCAGGGCTTCACGGTCGGCCAGCGCAAGGGCCTCGGCCTCTCCTCTCCAATACCGCTCTACGTGGTGAACATCGACGTGACTGAGAACGCCGTGACCGTTGGCCCGCGTGCGGCGCTCGACAGGTACTCATTGACCGCCTCGGGCGTGAACTGGATCGCCGGCACCCCTCCGCCGGCTGGCACGCGCGTGACCGCGCAGATTCGCCACCGCCACAAGGAGGCCGCGGCCAGCGTCGATCCACTCGGCGCCGATCGCGTCGGCGTCACGTTCGACGACGCCCAGTCAGCAGTCGCCCCGGGCCAGGCGCTGGTGATGTATGCGGGAGATGAAGTAATCGGAGGGGGTTGGATCGACTAGCAACAAAGAACACAGAAGGCTCGTTCTATGTTCTCTGTTCTGTAGTCTGCATTTCTGGCTGTACCACTCCAAGGTGTTGCGGCACGCCGTCGAGATACTTCTCGGCATCGATGGCGGCCATGCAGCCCGAGCCCGCAGCGGTGATCGCCTGGCGATAGACGTGGTCCTGCACGTCACCGCAGGCAAACACCCCGGGGATGCTCGTCTTGCTGCCTGAGTGGGTGCTCAGGTAGCCGTTCGCGTCCATCTCGAGTCGCCCCGCGAAGAGCGTCGTGTTCGGGGTATGACCGATGGCCACGAAGATCCCCTCGACCGGAATGGTCTTGACGTCGCCGGTCTTGCTGTTGCGGATCCTGATGCCGTCCACTGCCCCCTTGGCCACGTCGGTCATTTCCTCGACCTCGGCGTTCCACTCGAAGGTGATCTTCGGATTCGCGAACGCCTTGTCCTGCATCACCTTCGATGCCCGCAGGGTCTCACGCCGGTGAATGACGGTGACCTGGGAAGCAAACCGTGTCAGGTAGATCGCCTCTTCCATGGCGGTGTCCCCGCCCCCGATGACCGCGATCGGCTTGCCGCGGAAAAAATAGCCGTCGCACGTCGCGCAGGTGGAGACGCCGTGCCCGAGCAGTGGGCGCTCCGAGGGAAGGCCGAGCAGCCTGGCGGACGCGCCGGTCGCAATGATCAGGGTCTGGGTTTCGTGCACGGCGTCCGACATCACGACCTTGAGCGGTCGCGACTGCAGATCGACCGAGGCGACGTTGCCCTGAACGATCTCCGCGCCGAACCGCTCCGCCTGCGCGCGCATCTCGGTCATGAGATCGGGACCCATGACGCCGTCCTTGTGCCCGGGCCAGTTCTCCACGAGCGTCGTCAGCATCAGCTGGCCGCCGGCCTCCAGACCTTCGATGACGAGCGGCTTCAGGTTCGCGCGCGCGGCATACAGGGCCGCTGTGAGCCCGGCAGGGCCGGAGCCGATGATGACGACGTTACGCGACATGCTTGTCGAGCATCTTCTTGAGCGAGTCCTTGTCGGCGAGACCGACGACTTGCTCCACCAGCTGTCCTCCCTTGAACAGAAGCAGCGTCGGGATGCCGCGGATGCTGAACCGCATGGGCGTCGACGGGTTTTCGTCCACGTTCATCTTGGCCACGACCACTTTCCCGTCGTAGTCGTTGGCGAGCTCCTCGACGGTCGGGGCCAGGCGCCGGCAGGGCCCGCACCACTCCGCCCAGAAATCGACCAGCACAGGGGTGCCTGCGTTGATGGTCTGCTCGAAGGTGCCGTCGGTGAGAATCGTGACCTTATCGGATGCCATTCATGACCTCTCTATACACTTTGACATATTCCCTGGCCGAAACGTCCCAGGAGGGGTCCCCCTGCATCGCCGAATGCTGGAGGCGCGTCCAGACCGTCTGGTCGTTGTAGACGTCGAGCGCCCGTTCCACTACTGCAATGAGCGCACCGGGCGTGTATTCATGGAATTTGAAGCCGTTACCGCCGGGCTTCGACTCGTCCACGACCGTGTCCTCCAGCCCGCCGGTGGCGCGCACGATCGGCAGCGTACCGTAGCGCAAACTGTACAGCTGGTTCAGCCCGCACGGCTCGTACCTCGATGGCATCAGGAAGGTGTCGGCACCCGCTTCGATGAAGTGCGCGAGCCGGTCGTCGAAGCCGATCGTGGCCGAGACGCGGTCCGGATGCCGCGCCGCCATTGCGCGGAACAGCCGTTCGTAGTGCGGTTCGCCGGTCCCCAGCATCACCCAGGTGGCGTCGAGTGCCATGAGCTGTTCAGCCGCGGCCCCAACCAGGTCGAGCCCCTTCTGGTCGGTCAGCCTGGAGATGACGCCAATCACCGGTCGGCCCATCGCGGCATCGTCGCACGGTAATCCCACGAGCTCGAGCAGCGCGCGCTTCGCCGCGCGCTTGCCGGCCAGCGTCTCGGCGGTGAAATGCGCGGGAACGAATTCGTCCGTCGCCGGGTTCCAGCGGGCGGTGTCGATGCCGTTGATGATCCCGACCAGGTCGCTCGCCCGGCGCGCAAGGACCCCCTGCATGCCACACCCGTAGTCGGGCGTGAGGATCTCCCGGGCGTAGGTGGGGCTGACGGTGGTGATCTTCTCGCTGAAGTTCACGCCACCCTTCAGAAAGCTGATGTGGCCCCAGAACTCCAGCGCCTCCATGTTCAGGACCTCCCATCCCAGACCGAGCGACGGGAGAACGTTCGAGGCAAAGACACCCTGGAACGCGAGGTTGTGAATCGTGAAGACGCACGGCACCCCACCGAGGACCGGATCGTCGGCGAACTGCGTCTTCAGGTAGACCGGCACCAGGCCTGCCTGCCAGTCGTGGGCGTGGACCACAGACGGTCGTTCGCCTTTGACGCGTGCGTACTCGAGCGCCGCGCGGCTGAGGCAGGCGAACCGCTGCGCGTTGTCGGGATAGTCACGTCCTCCCGATCCGTACAGCCCGTCGCGATCGAAGAGGCCGGGCACGTCCACAAGCACGGCGGTGACGCCGTCAGCGAGGCGATGTTCGATGAAACGGACCCCCACGGTGGCGGCGCCGAAGTCGAAGGTGTGCGTGAAGGCGGCGCCCTCGTCGCTCACACCGCGATAACGCGGCAACACGACGGTGACCCGGTGGCCGAGGCGAACGAGCGCAGCGGGCAGCGCGGCCACGACATCCGCCAGGCCTCCGGTCTTGGCGAATGGATGCGCTTCCGATGCCACCATCAGAATGCTGAGCGGTGCGTCGGCACCGGCAGGCGTCGTCGCCGGCCGCTTCCTCGGCGCAGGCCTCGTCGGCGCAGGCATCTTCGAACCAGCGTTCCTGGGAGCGGCTTTTTTCGGAGCGGCTCTTTTCGCCGCCGGCTTCGTCGGAGGTGTTTTCGGGGTGGTCTTCAGGTGAGGCGACGAGGGTTTCTTCGGGGGCATTGACACGTTCGAAGCGGGGCAGACCCGGCAAAACCATGAGTTTATCACGCTGCTACGACGCGAGCGGAGGGCTCAGTCCTTCTTCCCACGCATCCCTGCCTCGAGCGCCCGCCCCCGCGCAGCCTCCCGCTGGGCGTCGGCGTGTTGCCCTCGCCGGCTGAAAATATCAGCGAGCATCTACACCAGCGGCCAGACATTCACGAGGACCTTCAGGCCGAGCTCCTCGGCGGTCGCTGGACGTCCGACGCTGTTCATCGAGCCTCGCGGTTCGCAACGTTACGATGATCAGCCGCGGCTCGACGTGAAGCTGGAGAAACAGGTCCGCCTGTCTCCCACCCAGCGCGTCGGGTTGACCTTCGAAGGGTTCAACGTGGTCAACAAGTCGTCGGTGACGAGCCGCACAACCGCGTCAGGGAGTACGTACTTCACCCCGCGCGGGATCGTTCAGCCCCGAAGGTTCCGGCTGGGCGCCGTGTTCCGCTTCTAGTTCCTTCGATTCGGCACACACCGATGGGCTCGCTCTCCATGGAGGGCGACCCCATTTCCGTTAGAATCGCTCTTGTGCCCGACCGCCCCGCGCCCCCTCAGAGAGCAGACTCCACCGAGATCGTCGCGTTGCGGCAGCTACGGGAGGAACAGCCCGAGCTCGCATCCGCGATCGACCTCCAGATCGAGCTCTTGCAGATCCAGCGACGCATCCAGACCCGCGTCCCACTGCCCTCCATCAACCTCGAGGCGACTGCCTTGAACGCCCTGCTCGCCGACGGACCGATCCTGCGGTTCGAGCAGCTGCCGATCGAGTGGAGCGACGTACGCTTCCTGCTGCGGGCGACGGCGCAGGCCATGCGCAAGCACGAGGCGATCGAGGACGTGGACGTCATGCGGATCGACGCGCTCTGCCGTGATGCGACGCAGCTCCCGGCCGTCATCAGGTCGTGGTATGACGCGGAACGGCCCGGGGGAGGCACGCTCGATCCGGACGGCGCCGGCCTCGAGTCGCTGATTCAGCAGGCCATGCGCCCGATCCTCACGAGGTGTGCCGAGGCGATCATGGCGCGAACCGACTTCAGCGCCTGGGACAAACACACCTGCCCGCTCTGCGCAGGCGAGCCGGACCTGGCCGTCATCACGCCGGCGGCGCAGCGCCTGCTGGTCTGCGGCCGGTGCGCGGCCCGGTGGCGTTTCGACCAGATCTCCTGCCCCTTCTGCCTGAACGACGAGCGCTCGAAGATCACGTCCCTGGCGAGCCGTGACGGCAAGTACCGGGTCAGCTGCTGCGATGTCTGCCGCCGGTATGTCAAGGCTTACGACGCCAGACGCGCGGGCCGGCCCCTGATGCCGTCGGTCGATTCGGTCGCCACGCTCCCGCTGGACGCGGCCGCCATGCAGCGCGGGTATCACTGAAAAAGGGGTGCTCGCTTGTCAGCGAGCACCCCTTTTTATCGTTTGATCGACTTATCGCTTGATCGACTTATCGAGACATCGACTTATCGATAGCACGCCTCAATGAGCCGTTTGCTGCTGCTCTTTGCGCAGGATGTCGGCGGCCTTCGTCGAGATCCAGTTCATCAGGTGGCGCGTCTCCCAGAATCGGCCGGTATTCGACCTGGCCCCAAGGACCACGACCGCCACCGTCTGGTTGCTCTGCGGCAGGCGCAGCAGCGTCGCCAGACAGAAGCCCGCCTTCGAGATGAACCCGGTCTTCCCCCCCATCACTTCCACGCCGTCCGCGGTCAGGAGCCGGTTCGTGCTGCGAATGTTGATGGCGCGGCGGGCGGTGTGGACGGTGAAATTCTGCGTCCGCATGATCGGCGCGATCCGGTCGTCGCTCGTGGCGAACGAGATCAGCCGCGAAAGGTCGTACGCCGACGACATGTTGGCCGGATTGAGGCCGGACGGATCGGCAAAGGTCGTGTTCTCCAGGCCGAGCTCAATGGCCTTTTCGTTCATCCGCTCGACGAACGAGGCGGTGCCGCCATGCGACACGCGCGCCAGCGCACGCGCGGCAGCGTTGTCGGATGCGATCAAGGTGAGGTGCAGCACGTTGCTCAGCGTCAGGCGATCGTTCGCCTTCAGATACGTCGTCGAGGCGGCGTAGACATCGCTGCGCTCGACCGTGATCTCCTGCGTCAGATCGGGGTTGTCTTCGAGGAACACGACCGCGGTCATGACCTTGGTGATGCTGGCGATCGGCCGTTTGTCCTGCGCGTTCTCCTGCCAGAGGACTTCCCCGGTCTGAGGATTGAAGGCGATCGCGGCTGCCGCGCGGACATCAGGCACGAGCGACCCGTTCACATCGGTCTTGAACCGCGGTGTCATCGCATCCTGCAGGGTCCGCATGCGCGCGACTTCGCGGGCATGGACCGCCGCGCGGGCGCGTGCGAGCCGCGCCTTTCGCGCGTGTGAGGAGGAGGCGGAGTACACGGGCTTCCGCTGGTTCCGACGGGCCGAGACCGACGGGCGCTTGGCCGAGACGGAGCTTTTGGCGCTCGTTTTTTTCTGCGTGCGACGGGTGGCGGCCTCTGCGGGAACGGGCAGACATACCGCGACTCCCAGCACCAGGGCAGCGACACGAGCGTATAGAGGGCGGATCAATCTCAACAGGCCTCCGATACGACAGGGTTGGCTGGGAAGGCAACCGCTGTAGTGAAAAGGGAACAATACGACTGTAGCAGCAAAAGTCCCTCTGTTGCAACCACTTGGAAAAGACTAACGAAATTGTGTGGCACGATTACCACACCTCCGCCGGGCAAACGGGCCCTGCAGGGTTCTCCTTCAAGCCACATGCCGCCCAGAATGTCCTGGATCGCATCGCGACAGTTCCGTCTGTGTTATTTTTCGGAAGCTTGGACACAAGACAACAGAGCGAGTACGAAGCCCTCCGGGAGACGATCCGGCAGCGCGGCACGGTCCGGATGGCTCTCGTGCCGGTGATCTTCATCGGGTGGGCGGCCACCGCCGTCGCGACCACCGCGGTCATCACGGTCGCGATCAGCACCCTGGTGCCGCTACTGGTGCTCGTTGCGGGCTTCGAGGCGATCTTCGCCCTCCATATGAACGTCGAGCGCATCGGGCGATATCTGCAGGTGTTTCACGAACGTGAGGGTGGCTGGGAGCATGTCGCCATGACCTTCGGGCAGCGCTTCCCAGGCGGGGGCCCCGACGCGCTGTTCACCCAGCTCTTCGTCTTCGGGATCACGGTCAACTTCCTGCCGATCGCGCTCGGCGGCGATCCGGTCGAGATCGTCGTCCTGGTCGCCCTCCACCTCTTTGCCATCTACCGGGTTCGCATGGCCCGCCAGGCCGCCCGCCGGCAGCGTCAGGAAGACCTCGATCGCTTCGCCCAACTCCTGACGCCCGATTCCTAACTCCATGGGCGTCTTTGGATCCAATGCTTTGGTGTCAACGATCCAACATCGGTGAGTTTCGTTGACACTATTGATGGGTGTTGTGACGATCCTGTTCTGTCTTCCCGCACAAAACCCTCGATAAACCGCCCCATATCAATGGTCCATGGTTCGAAGGTGACTAAAGCTCGGCCGGTACGTCAATTGCTGAGTGTCGGCGGGGGGATGTCATGGGAAGCCTGGTAAAGCTCTTGGGGTTCAAGACACTTGGATGCGGCTGCGTGACCGGCCACTATCGCGAGGTCGCCACACATCGCGAAGTGACATACGTCGAAGAAAAAGGCATGGGGTGTGAGCAGTTGACGCACCGGCGCAACCACACGCTCACGCCCTTACGTTTCGGCGTGGGCGCGCTGACCGCCCGCGCATCCTAGCGTCGACCACCGCACGGCTCCCCACGGGCCGCTGTTCTCAGCATTTGCGCGAGACTGGCGGTCCTGATTTTTGTACACTGCAAGCCTTGACCAGGCCACTGACAAATTGAGCACGAGAACGACGAGTGCGACGAACCGCCCGAGTGGCCGCTAACACGCGGCGCGCGCGCGCGGGTGCCGCGCCCGTCCCCTGCGCGACGATCGACACCGGCCGCAGCACCTTGCGCTTCTACCTCGGCGATTGTCTGGACGTCATGCAGGCGCTCAAGCCGGCATCGGTGTCGGCGATCGTGACTTCCCCGCCGTACAACCTCGGGATCCGGTATCGGAGTTATGCCGACACGCTCCCGCGCGAGGAGTACCTGCTGTGGACCGCCCGCTGGCTGGGGGCCGCGCGCGCCGCGCTCGAGGACCAGGGTTCGCTCTTCCTCAATGTGGGCGCCAAGCCGACCGACCCCTGGACGGCCATGGACGTCGCACAGGTCGCCCGGCAGTGTCTCGAGCTGCAGAACACCATCCACTGGGTGAAGTCGATCGCCATCGACCGCGAGAGTTCAGGCGCGCCGCTCGACGTCTCGGTTGGTCATTACAAGCCGATCAACAGCGCCCGTTTCGTGAACGACTGCCACGAGTTCATTTTTCAATTCACGCCCGGTGGCCGAACCCCGCTCGATCGTAAAGCGATCGGCGTCCCGTATCAGGACGCGTCCAACGTCACGCGGTGGCGCGGCGGCGCCGGCAACGTCCGGTGCCGCGGCAATACGTGGTTCATCCCTTACGATACGATTCAGAGCCGGGACAAGGACCGACCGCACCCGGCCACCTTCCCGCCGCGCGTGCCGGAGCAATGCTTCAAGCTCCACGGCGTCGACCGAATCCACACGGCGATGGATCCCTTCCTGGGCCTGGGCAGCAGCGCCGTTGCGGCGGCGCAGCTGGGCATCGATTTCATCGGGATCGAGATCGACCCTCAGTACCTCGAAGAAGCGATCGCGCGCGTCAAGCGCTGTACAGAAAAACGCCCGGCCCCTCGGTAAGGGCCGGGCGGTCGCGTCGTCGAGCGAGCTCTTAATTGAACGTGTAGCGCAGCGAGAACTGGAGGCGGTACACGTCGCCCAGGCCGGATGTCTGCTGCAGGGACTTCGTCATCAACTCGCCGTTTATGGCCCGCAGCCTGTACTGCGCGCGTCCGGTGGCATCGGCAGGTCCGCCCTGTGCAGAGGTCGGCACGAGCAGCGGCTGGTTGTTGATCAGCCGCTGCCCTACTCCCCAGTCACTATTCAGCAGGTTGCCGAAATTCAGGGCGTCCACGCGAAGCTGGAAGTCGTGCCGGCGCCCGCCGATCGTCTTGAAGATGTTCTGCGCGATGCTCGCATCAACACGCTTGACGAATGGAAGGAAGAAGGCGCCGCGCTCGGCGTACCGACCTCGCTGCTTCGAGAGGTACTTGTCCTGCGAGATGTAGGCCTCCCACGCGGCCGACTGCTCCGCCGCGCTGAACGTGCGGGTGCCAACCGTGTAGGTCTGGAAGTTCATCTCCGACGCGTCGCGCGCCACGTAGAGGAGGTCGTTGCTCGTCCCACCGTCACCGTTCAGATCGCCGGAGAACGTGTAGCTCGTGTTGCCGGCGGTAAACGCATCCCAGAACATGGAAATCGTGGTGCCGCCGAAACTGAAGTACTCCTTCGTGTACGAGGCCGCCGTGAAGACGCGGTGACCTGGTGAAGAGTTCGAATAGCTCAGGCCGGGATTGTTCGGGTCCCCCGCATGCTGGTTGTTGTTCCAGGAGCCGAAGGCAATGGAGCCCGGATCGACCGTGTTCCTGGCTTCTCCGTAGCTGTAGGCCCCCTTCACCCAGAGGCCATTCCTGGCCGCCCTCTCGAGGGATCCCGCGATATTCCACGACCGGCCCACGTTCTGGTTCTTGAGGACGACGGCGTTGGCGACGTGGCAGTTGATGCGGTTGACCGAGTTGACGGGATTGACCGGCGTCGTGCAGACATTGGTGGCCCAGCGCGGCCGCGCGTCGGCACCGGTGAAGGCACCGCTCGGATTGGACAGGTTGGCGTTGATGTAATACACGCCATTCAGGTCCCGGTTGTAGATGAACTCCGCCGTGCCGGACCATCCCCATGGGAGCCGCTGGTCGACCGCGAAATTGCTGCGCCACAGCTGCGGGAACTTGAAGTCCGGATCGGTCAGTGAGAGCTCATAGCTCGAGGCAGGGGCGCCTGTCACCGACGCGGGCTTGTAGCGATTGGGATCCGGATTGAACGGCCGATCCCTGGTGTTGTCGAGCTGCTCGGAGCCGGTGAGAACACCCGTGTTGCCGATCTGGTTCGAGATCCACACGTAGGCCGGACGGCCCGTGAACGTGCCGGTGCCACCGCGGACCTGCGTCATGCGGTCGCTGAACACGTCCCAGTTGAAGCCGAACCGCGGGGACCAGAGAATCGACGCGTCCGGGAGCTTCTTGGTTGAATACTGGACATTGTTCCTGTCTTCATCGCGGAACGTCAGGCTGTCCGCATTCGCGTTCGCGAAACCTGTGTCGCCGAACTTCGGCACATCGAGGCGCAAGCCGAGATTCAGCGACAGGTTGCTGCGGGCGCGCCAGTTGTCCTGCGCGTAGAGCCCCGAATACAGCACTTCGAGAGGCTGCACGGGTTTCTCACTGCCGGGAATGTTGTTCCAGCGCACCTGGAAGCGGCGCAGTTGGATGGGCGACACCGTCCGGTTCGGGTTAGCCAGGTGGTCGTTCGCGTCAGTATAAAAATCCGCGAGCGAATTGTACGTGTAGACGCTCTGTGCGCCAGGGAAGAACACGTTCTCCGACTCGTAGCGCTCGATGCTGCCACCGAACGCCAGGCTGTGCTTGCCCCGGAACCAGCTGAGGTTGTCCTGCAGCTGGAAGGTGTTGTAACGGAGTTCGTTGTTCGGCGTGAACGGCTCGAAGCCGAACGTCGTGTACGTCGAGACCGCTTCGAGAATGTCCACCAGCGGGAAGAACGTGCCGCGTGAGGCGCGGCTCTCGTCCTGCTTGGTGTAGCCGACGATCAGTCCGTTGGCGATCGAGTTGGTGACGATCGACTGCCATTCGCCGATGCCCGACCGGATGTTCTCGAGGATCTGATAGTTCGAGTTCTGGAAGTTGAGCCCCGTTGTAGTGGGTGTGCGGCGGTTCCCGAAGCCGAGCGACGACGAGTTCGAGACCAGCACGTCCGTGTTCGAATCCAGGTGGTTGTACCGGAAGCTGAACTTATTGTTGTTGTTCAGGTTGTAGTCGGACTTCGCGAGAAAGCGGATGGCGGGTGTTTCGTGGTCGTAGCCCTGGTAAGGGCCGGTTTCGTAGCCGAAACGCTGGCTGAGGAAGCCGCTGAGCGTATCCAGGTCGACCGCCCGCGTCCTGGCCACGGCGCTGCTCTCCTGCTCGCCGCCCAGGTTCGCGCGGATCGTGGTGCCAGGCTGGGTCAGCGCCTCGTTCTCATAGTTGCTGAACAGAAACAGCTTGTTCTTCACGATCGGTCCCGACACCCACCCGCCGGTGTTCTTGTACTCGAACGTGCCGACGTTGACCGTCAGATCCTTCGCCTTGGTGCCGGTGAGGCTCTCGTCACGCGTCTGGTGATACACCGAACCGCGGTA
The DNA here is from genome assembly GCA_035575695.1 of Vicinamibacterales bacterium. Taxonomy (GTDB): domain Bacteria; phylum Acidobacteriota; class Vicinamibacteria; order Vicinamibacterales; family 2-12-FULL-66-21; genus JACDCA01. Next base: position 315 of record DATLXP010000259.1, on the reverse strand, counting down.
CTTGTTGGTTCCGCTGCGCGTCACGGTGTTCACGCCGGCGCCGACGAAGTTTCCCTGCCGCACGTCATACGGGGCGACGCTGATCTGAATCTGCTCGATGGCCGCGAGCGAGATGGGCGCGACGCCGGTGCGTTCGCCCGGCGTGCTCGCGAGCCCGAAGGAGTTGTTGAAGTACGAGCCGTCCACCGTGATGTTGTTCATACGGTTATCCTGCCCGGCAAACGACATGTTGCCGCCCGACTGCGGGCTGAGGCGGGTGATGGATTCGAGCCGGCCGCTGATCGTCGGCAGGGTCGAGAGCGTCTCGCGGCTCAC
>DATLXP010000258.1:0-9609 GCA_035575695.1 Vicinamibacterales bacterium | reverse complement strand
GGCGTGATCAGCAGCTGCACGCGCGCCCCCCGGTCGAGAAGCGCCTCCGCCAGCAGCTTCGACTCGACAGCCGGGATGACGTTGTCGTCCATGCCGTGGATCAGGTACACCGCGGCGGCGGGGGGCGCGGACCGGTCGGGTGATAGCGCAGCATCCCCTCCGAGTGCCCCCAGGTGCGGCAGGAGCACCGGACCGAGGCGCGTTGCGTCGCGGTCGTTCACATACGCCATCAGCGTCCGCGCCGGCTCGGCCAGACGCCCCGCGTTCTCCTTCACCCGATCGAACTCGACCCGCGCCTGCACCTTGTCCACCATGTCGACCTGCGACGCATGGAGGTAGGCAAGGATCGCATCGCGCAACGGTTGGGCCTGCTCGGCGGGCACGACCCGATCGGCAACGCCGAGCAGGATGATCGCGAGCCCGTAGTCGTGCGGGGGCCGGTGGGAGCCGTCCGGCTGGATACCGGTGCAGAGATACCGGAGCGTGCGGGGTAAGTCGCCGTGCCCGCCGAGTGACATCACGTAGACCACGCGATCGCGCAGGGACGGTCGGCCCGCGGCGACGACCGACAGGCCTCCGGCGAAGCTGATCCCCATCATGCCGATGCGGCCGCCGTCGGACAAACCGCTGCCGGTGGAGAGCCAGACGGCGGCGTCCTCGATCATGTCGGTGGTCCGGGTGGTGATGCTGTACGCCTTCAAGTCCGGCAGTTCGACCGTGACGACGACGCGGCCCGATGCGGCGAGACTCTGCGCGAACTCGACGAGGCGGGGCTCCTCGATGCCCCCCGCGTGGACCCCTGGGGTCAGCAGCGTTGCCGGGCCGTTGACGGCATCAGGTCGATACACCCGGCCGCGCAACAGGCCGCCGCGCCAGGGGATGGCCGTCTCCGCTTCCATGACGTTCGACGTCGTCCAGATGGCGACGGTGCGGGCCGGTCCCGGGATCCCGGCTGCCTGAATCGCGAAGGATGCCCCGCGCACGTAGTCGTAGCGAGCCCCGGCCGCCAGCGTCAGCAGGACGAGGGGCGCGGCGAGAATGGCGAACGTCGTCCTGGAGCGCGGCATCGACGGATAATACTGGCAACCCATATGACGACGAACGTTGACGCGCCCCGCCGGCTGATTATTGCCATCGACGGACCCTCAGGCGCCGGGAAGGGGACGGTGGCCCGGGCCGTCGCGGCGCAGCTGGGGTACCGCCACATCGACACTGGCGCGATGTACCGCGCGCTTGCCTGGAAGGTCCTGCGCGACGCGCTGGACCTGCAGGACGAAACGGGCGTCGCGTTACTGGCCCGGGACATCGTGATCGACGTGAGCGACGGCGCCATCAGCGTCGATGGGCACGACGTGAAGCACGCGATCCGCACGCCGGAGATGGACGCCGCAGCGGCGTCCGTCGCGCGCCTCCCGGGTGTGCGCGAGGTCCTGATTGCGCAGCAGCGTGACATGGGTGCCAGTGGGGGCGTCGTGATGGAGGGGCGGGACATCGGCACGGTGGTCTTCCCGCTCGCCGACGTGAAGATTTTTCTGGACGCCGCGCCGGAGGAGCGGGCGCGACGGCGCGCGAATGATCCGTCTCACGCCGCTGGCAAGGGGACGACGGCGGTCGCCGACGTCGCGTCGGCACTCGCGGAGCGCGACCGGAGCGACAGGACGCGCGCAACCTCGCCGCTGACCGAGGCGGCCGACGCGGTCAGGATCGATACCACCGGCGTCCACATCGAGGAGGTGGTGCGGCGGGTGCTGGCGCTGGTGTCGGAGCGACGTCGCCACGTCCCGTAGGCCCGACCTTCAGGTCGGGCGTCAGCCCCGTAGGCCCGACCTTCAGGTCGGGCGTTAATCCCTGTCTCTGTAGTCGTCCGAGGACGCCGGGTCCAGCTCCCAGCGGTGCCGGTCGCGGTCGGCGATCTTGTCGGCTCCCTTGAGCTCTTCGTTGTCCTCGTACTCGACGCCGAGCGCCTTGCCGATGTCGTCGACGCGGTCCTGGTCCGGCGTGGGGTTGTCACCGCCCGGGGCTTCGTCACCCACGGCGTAGGCCTCCTGCCAATCGGCATCCACGTCGCCGCCCGTCATGGCCGGGCTCGTTTCTGTGTGCTCCGCCATGCTGTGCTCGAGTTTATGGCCCCCGCTGACGGCGGCCGACGAGAGCGTCAGGTTGGGATCCAGGCTCGATGGGGGGCTGGGGACGGTTTCATCCACTTCGCGCAGGTGCTTGCGTTCACGGTCGAGCCCCGGCGCCCGCCGGGCGGAGCCGGCGCCGGCCGGAGTGCCAGTGGACCGTTTCGTCGGCATCGGATTGGTCCGCCCCGATACCGTCCGTCCGGTCTCGGGGGTCTGGGCGAGCTCACTTTCGCGGCCGGATCCTCCCCGTTTGGCGGCGGGGCTGGCCTTCTTTGTCATCTGTTTTGCCGGCCGGCGTGTGGCGCTCGTGGTCCTGGCCGTCTTCTTGACCGGTCGCCTGGCGGTCTTTTTGACGGGAGGCCTGGCGGCCTTGGCGACCGGACGCCTGACCACCCTCCGGGCGGCCTTCACAGGCCGTTTGGCACTGCGCCGTTTGGCGGTGCCGGCCTTGGCTCGGGCCCTTGTTTTCGCCGCTGTTTTCGTCGTTCTGGCGTTTGCCCCACGGGCCGAAACCGTCTTCCGAGCTTTAGTCTTCGCGATCTTTTTCCTGGCCATTACATGTCCTTGAAAAACGGGCTCGACACCCGCGCCGACGTTTGACCACAAGCGCTTAACTGGTGTATCTTCTATTGCTTATCGCACATCACGAGAAGCTAACCTACAGCCCGCCGGAGCTGAGATGCCGGTAGAAGCACGACCAGGAGGACTACGTTTCGCATGGCAATTGACAATCCGCAGCACAACAATCCGCAAGGAGGTGGCGCCACGGGCATCGTTGAGAGAACCGCTCAGAAACCCTCTGAGAAAATGACGACTCTCAACCCCGCGGACGAATCGATCGATCCGCAGGAGTACGCGCAACTTCTCGATCTGTACGATAACAGCTTCCGCAACATCGCGGAAGGTGAGGTCGTCAAAGGCACGGTCCTCAAAGTCACCGCCTCAGAAGTGATCGTCGACGTCGGCTACAAGTCGGAAGGGATCATCCCGGTCGACGAGTTCATCGACGAAACCGGACAGATCACGGTCCAGCCTGGCGACACCGTCGACGTGCTGCTCGAGCGCACGGAAGACCGTGAAGGCTATGTCGTCCTCTCGCGCGAAAAAGCCGAGAAGATGAAGATCTGGGACGAAGTCGAAAAGGCCTACACCGACCGCAAGGTGGTCATCGGCCGCGTCATCGAGCGCATCAAGGGGGGGCTCGCGGTGGACATCGGCGTCCGCGCGTTCCTGCCGGGTTCGCAGATCGACGTCCGCCCCGTGCGGAACCTCGACGCCCTCCGCGGCCAGGAGCTGCGCATGCGCGTCATCAAGGTGAACAAGAAGCGCGGCAACATCGTGCTCTCGCGCAAGGTGCTTCTCGAAGAGGAGAACGCGGAAAAGAAGAAGCACACGCTCGACACGCTCGCCGAGGGCAAGGTGCTGAGCGGCGTCATCAAGAACATCACCGACTACGGCGCGTTCGTGGATCTCGGCGGGATCGACGGCCTGCTCCACATCACCGACATGTCGTGGGGGCGCGTCACGCACCCGTCGGAGCTGTTCAAGGTCAACGATCCGATCGACGTGACGGTGCTGAAGTACGATCCGGCGACCGAGCGTGTCTCGCTCGGACACAAGCAGCTGATGAGCGACCCCTGGTCCAACGTGACCGACCGGTATCCGGTCGGCGCGCGGATGAGCGGCAAGGTCGTCAGCCTGACGGACTACGGCGCGTTCGTCGAGCTCGAAGCGGGTGTCGAAGGGCTCATTCACGTCAGCGAGATGTCCTGGAGCAAGCGCGTGAAGCACCCATCCAAGATGCTGAACGTGGGCGACTCGGTTGAGGCGATGGTGCTCGGCGTGGACCCTGGAGCCCGCCGCATCTCGCTTGGCCTGAAGCAGGTCGAGAGCAACCCGTGGACCGAGCTGACCGAGAAGTACCCGATCGGCACCACGATCACCGGCAAGGTCCGCAACCTGACCGAGTTCGGTGCGTTCGTCGAGGTGGAGGAAGGGATCGACGGCCTGATCCACATCTCCGACATGTCGTGGAGCAAGCGCCTCAAACACCCGTCGGAGGCCCTCAAAAAGGGTGACACCGTCGAGGCGATGGTGCTCAACATCGATGCCGAGAACCAGCGCCTGTCGCTCGGTCTCAAGCAGCTGCAGACCGACGTGTGGGACGAGTTCTTCGCCCAGCACACCGTCGGCGAGACCGTGGAGGGCAAGGTCGCCCGGCTCACCAGTTTCGGCGCGTTTGTCGAGTTGGTGGAGGGGATCGAGGGCCTTATTCACGTGTCGGAGTTCGACGACTCTCCGCAGGCCGGGAAGGATGGCACGCTCGAGTTGAACGTGGGCGACAGCTATCAGATGAAGATCATCAAGCTCATCCCCACCGAGCGGAAAATCGGGCTCAGCATTCGCGCGCTGAAGAACGACGAGTTCCGGGCCGACTGGGAGTCCTACACTGACTCCACCGGACGGCCGGAAGCAACGCTGGGCGATCACTTCAAGCACCAGCAGTAGGCACGTGCGATGTGCGACGTGCTACGTGCTTACGTTCGACGTGCGCACGTGCCGCGTTCGACGTGCTACGTGCTGTGCGACGTGCGACGTGCGACGTGCGGCCGTACGTGCGACGTGGCGGTGCACGTTGCACGTCGCACGGTGCACGTAGCACGTAAGCACGTAGCACGTCCGCCCGTCGCACGTAAGCACATCGCACGTCGCACTTCGGACGTGGTAAGGGAGACCCCCCATGACCAACGGCAGCATGACGAAGGCGGAGCTCGTCGAGGAAGTCTCGCGGGTGTCGGATCTCACGAAAAAGCATTCGGAGGTCATCGTCGACACCGTCTTCAAGAGCATCATCGACGCGCTGCACCGCGGCGAAAAGATCGAGCTGCGGGGCTTCGGAAGCTTCCGTCTGCGACGGCGGGAGCCGCGCAAGGGGCGCAACCCGAAGACGGGAGACAAGGTGGACGTGCCGCCGAAGAAAGTGCCCTACTTCAAGCCCGGCAAGGAATTGAAGGACCTGATCAATCGCGAGCCGGAGTCATCCACGCCGCTCGTCCCGATCGTTCCGGCCGGATCTGACATCGCCGGGGCGTGAGTCTCGAACGGCTCTGGACGCCCTGGCGCCTCGCCTATGTGAGCGGTGGCGGTGCAGCGACGGGTTGCGTGTTCTGCGCGGCCCTCAACGATGACGACGCCGCGCCGCTCATTGTGTTCAAGGGCGAGAGCTGCTTCGTCATTCTCAACCTGTTCCCCTACAACAACGCGCATCTCCTGGTGGTGCCGAACCGCCACGTGGCGACGCTCGCGGAAGCGACCCCAGCCGAGCTGAACGAGGTCATCGCACTCGCGCGGATCGCGGAGCTGGCCATCACCGAGACCTACGCTCCCCACGGCATGAATCTCGGCATCAACCTCGGGAAACCGGCCGGCGCGGGTGTGCCGGGCCATCTGCACATGCATGTCGTGCCGCGCTGGGATGGAGACACGAACTTCATGACGGTCGTCGGCCAGACGCGCGTGCTGCCGGAAGAGCTCCCTTTCACTGCGGACAAGTTGCGACCCATCTTCGAGCGGCTCAGCAAGGATCCGGCGTAGGCCCGACCGTCCGATGTAGGCCCGACCTTGAGGTCGGGCGTGCCCGAACCCGGACGTTAGGAATAAAATGTTCTCGGCATGATTCTCGAGCTCACCGATCAGCAGAAGTCCTTTCAACAGAAGATCGCCGCGTTCTCGGCCGAGCGCGTGGCGCCCCAGGCGGCCGCGATCGACGAGGAGGGCACGTTTCCTCGTGCGCTCGTGCACGAGGCGGCCGCGCTCGGCCTGATGGGCGTGACCATCGGAACGGAGTGGGGCGGCGCGGGTCTCGATTACGTCAGCTATATCGTCGGCATCGAGGCGCTCGCGCGGGGGAGTGCCGCGCTCGCGGTGATCGCCGCGGTCAATAACTCGCTGGTCGCTGAGCCTCTGGCGCGGTTCGGCAGCGACGCGCAGAAGCAGGCGTGGTTGAAGCGGCTCGCGTCGGGTGACGCGATCGGTGCCTTTGCCTTGTCCGAGGAGTGTGCCGGCTCCGACGCCGCCAATCAGCAGACCGTGGCGCGGCTCGATGAGGGCGGGTACGTCCTCAACGGACGAAAGGTCTGGGTCGCCAACGCCGAAGCGGCGGACGTCGTGATCGTGTTTGCCGCAACCGAGCCGGGGACCCGCGGGCCCGGGATCAGCGCGTTTGTCGTGCCGACCGGCACCCCGGGGTTCACGCGGGTCGTCACGGCCGACTCGCTCGGCGTTCGCGGCCTGGGCTGCATGGACCTCGAGCTGACCGACGTGCGCGTGGGAACAGACGCGCTGCTCGGCGCCCGGGGCGAGGGGTTCCAGATCGCCCTGTGGTCGCTCGACGGCGGGCGCGCCGCCATCGCCGCACAGGCGCTCGGCGTCGGATCCGCGGCGCTCGACGAAGCGCTCCAGCACGCGAAGCACCGCGAAGCGTTCGGACAAGCGATCGGGAATTATCAGGCCGTCCAGTGGATGCTCGCCGACATGGCGACAGAGCTCGAGGCGGCGCGCCTGCTGACGCTCAAAGCCGCTGACGCGCGCCAGCGGGAGACGCGCCCGACGCTCGACGCGTCCATGGCGAAGTTGTTTGCCTCGGAGGCCGCGCACCGGGCGGCCGACAAGGCGATGCAGATCCTGGCGTCGAAGGGCTACCGCCGCGGCTCGGTCGTCGAACGCCTCTTTCGGGACGCCAGGGCGACGGAAATCTACCAGGGGACGTCGGAAGTTCAGCGGATGGTCATCGCCGAACACATACTTCGGTAGGGTTACATTGAGGCACGCCCGACCTGAAGGTCGGGCCTACCTGACGCAGCGCGCCCGAGCTGAAGGTCGGGCCTACACTACCCCATGATCTGCTTGGCGATCGTCTGCAGCTGCAGATTGGACGTCCCCTCGTAGATCTGCCCGATCTTCGCATCCCGGTAGAACTTCTCGACCGGGTACTCCTTGACGAAGCCGTTGCCGCCGAACAGGTTGACGGCGAGCGATGCGACGCGCTCGGCGACCTCGGACGAGAGAATCTTGCAGATCGCCGCCTCGGTGAGGAACGGTTTGCCGGCATCGCGCAGCCGCGCGGCGTTGTACACGGTGAGCGTCGCGGCCTCGACCTCCACCGCGGCGCGCGCGATCTGGTGCTGCACGGCCTGGAAGTCGGCGATCGCCTTGCCGAACTGCTTCCGCTCCTTCGTGTACTTGATCGTGGCGTCGAGTGCCCCCTTCGCCAGACCAATCATCTGGGCCCCGATCCCGATGCGTCCCTCGTTGAGCGTCTCGATGGCCGTTTTGTACCCCTTGCCCAGCTCGCCGAGCACGTTCGCGCGGGGCACGCGGCAATCCTCGAGAATCAGCTCGCACGTGCTGCTCGCGCGGATCCCCAGCTTGTCCTCCTTCTTCCCGACGGAGAACCCGGTCATGCCGCGCTCGACGATGAACGCGGTGATGCCGCGGTAGCCTGCCTCCGGATTGATGGTCGCGAACACCAGGAAGATGTCGGCTTCGTTGCCGTTGGTGATCCACAGCTTCCGGCCGGTGATCAGGAAGCCGTCGCCGTCTTCTGTCGCGCGGGTGGTCAGCGCGAACGCGTCGCTGCCCGACCCCGCCTCCGACAGCGCATACGCCCCGACGGTATCGGAGGACAGCCGGGGCAGGAACCGTTGCTTGATCTCGTCGTTCCCCCACCTGAGGAACGCATTGATGACGAGCGTGTTCTGCACATCGACGAGCACGCCAATCGAGGGGTCGACGCGCGAGAGCTCCTCGACCGCCAGGACGGAGTGGAAGAAGCTGCCCCCGGCGCCGCCGTAGCGCTCCGGCGTCTCGATGGCCATGACGCCAAGCTCGAACAGCTGCGTGACGAGCTGCTTCGGAATCTTGCCCTGCTCGTCCATCTCACGCACCAGGGGACGCACCTGCGCGTTGGCGAACTGCCGGACGCTCTCGCGGAAAATCTGTTCGTCCTCTGCAAGAATGGTCAACGGCTGCGCGGCGTCGGCGGCGTCGGCGGTGTCGTGGGTCACGGTCTGCACTCCTCCAGGAAGCTCAGGATGTTATCATCAGCCACGGTGCACTACCTTCCCGCTCGACGCCCAAAAGTCCTTATGCGCGCGACAGTTAACCGCGTCTTTGTGGTCCTGTTGCTGGCCCTCTTTGCCTCCGGGGCGCCCGGTGCCAGGCAGCAGCAGCCGCCACCGCCTCCCCCTCAACAGCCGCAGACGCCCACCCCCGCGCCACCGTCGGGCCAGGGGCCGCCGGCTCCTGCGGCCACGCCGGCTCCTGCGGCCACGCAACAGGAGGCGCAGCGCCAGCCCACGTTCAAGAGCGGTATCAATTTCGTCCGCGTGGACGTGATCGTCAGCGATTCCAAGGGCGCGCCGGTGCCCGATCTGAAGGCGGAGGATTTTACCGTCTCGGAAGACGGCAAGCTCCAGAAGATCGAGACCTTCACCGTCGTCAAGATCGATCCGCTGGACCAGACGGAGGGGCCGACTAATAGCGAGATTCGCTCCCCGATCGACGAAGAGCGTGAGGCCGCCCGCCCCGAGGTGCGGCTGTTCATTATTTTTCTCGATGACTATCACGTGAAGCGCGGCAACGACATGGCCGTGCGCCGCCCGCTGATCGACTTCATCCAGAACCAGCTCGCGCCGGCCGACATGGTGGCGATCATGTATCCCCTGACGTCGGTCAATGACATCTTCTTCACGCGATCGAGGTCGAAGCTGGTGTCGGCGATCGAGCAGTTCGAGGGACGCAAGTTCAACTATCAGCCGCGGAATCAGTTCGAGGAGCAGTATTCGTTCTATCCGGCGACGACCGTGGAACGGATCCGCAACCAGGTGACCATGAGCGCGCTGAAGGCGGCGGCGATCCGCATGGGCGGGCTTCGCGAGGGGCGCAAGTCGATCATCTTCGTGAGCGAGGGGTTCACCGCGGCGCTCCCGCCGCAGCTGCAGGATCCCAACGCGGGATTCCCCGGGATGAACAATCCGAACCGGAACAACCCGGCGGCCCAGAACAGCGACCGGACCAACTTCCAGACGCAGGTGGACATGCTCAGCGACATGCGTGACGTGTTCGACACGGTGAACCGGCAGAACACGTCCATCTATGCCGTCGATCCACGCGGGCTCGCGGTGTTCGCGTATGACATCAACCAGGGCGTTGGGCTGACCGCGGACGCGAACGACCTCAAGTCGTCGATCGACACGCTCCGCGTCCTGGCCGACAACACCGATGGCCGGGCCATCGTCAATCGCAACGACCTGGCGGCCGGCATGAAACAGATCATGCGCGACTCGAGCGCCTATTACCTGCTCGGCTATACCTCGTCGCGCGCACCGACCGACGGCAAGTTCCACGAGATCAAGGTGAACGTGAAACGCCGGGGCGTCGACGTCCGCGCGCGTAAGGGCTATTGGGCCTTGAGCAAGGCGGA